>NZ_CP032829.1:324500-649000 GCF_003660165.1 Sphingomonas paeninsulae | reverse complement strand
GCCAGGCAACGCTGGGAGTTCCGATCAGGTCCTCACCGCGCTGCAGAGTTGCGCATCACCCGGCAATAACGGGGCGCCGCTGGTGCAGACCGTGACAGCCAATGACGACATTACAACTGCCCTCCAGCAGCTATTCTCCACGGCCCTCCAATCTGCTCGACTGGTCCAATAATAACGGGAAGTTAATTGTGCTAAACGAAGTGCTGTTCACATTGCGGGAACTGATCGCGGAAAAGTGGCAGACCTTCGGCGAAAACAGCGAGCCTTGCAGCAGTTGGGCCGGATCGCGTTCCGCACGCGCTTCGGTAAGCGTGATTGCGGGCTAGGTCGCGAGCGCGAGCTTTCGCTCGACCCCGTGCATTCGGTATTTGGGGTGCCAGAGCTTGCGCCCTCCGAAATTGGCCAAAAGGTATAGTCCCTGAAAACCGCCGACCTTATAAGGCTTGTCCTTGGGCTTGGCGGTGCGGATTGCAGTGTCGGTGAGCGCCATTTGGCGGTCTCGTAGCGAAGGGCTTCAAAAAGGCCCCGAATCTGCCCCAAAATTCCAACTGCACGCAATCAGAGGCATTCACCGACAACCAGCGAATGCTCTAAAACCAACAGATTTCAGGATTTTTCAACTGTCGGCACCCATTGGCAAACAGGAGTTTGGAGCGGGTGAAGGGAATCGAACCCTCGTCGTAAGCATGGGAAGCTTCTGCTCTGCCATTGAGCTACACCCGCAAGGTGTTGTTTGCCACGTGCCACTTCACCGTTGTGCGGTCAACGTTGGATTATCGGTGAGTTGCAGATACACAGCGCTATGATGGATGATCTGTTTTCCAACGGTCCGCTAACCGGGCAAACTATGACGCGGGCGGATGTTGAGCGACTGGCTAAAGCCGGAAAGCCGATGCACCTTGTCGATTGTGATCTCGAAGAGGCCAATCTTGCCAAGCTCGACCTGTCCGGCTGGACGTTCGAACGATGCAACCTGCGCCGCGCCGATCTGTCGGGGACGAATCTGGAGGGTTCGCAATGGCAGTCCTGTCGGGGGCCATTCGCATGTTTCGTCGGCGCCGATCTTTCGGAAGCAATATTCACGTCCTGCGATTTGAACAATGCGGTCCTGCGTCGGTCGACCATCGTTTCGACATCGTTCAAAAGCTGCAAGCTGACAGGGGCCGATTTGTCGGAGGCGCGCGCCATGAACGTGACTTTCGATGAGACGCTGCTGATCGACACCAAACTTCCCGGTTATTCGTTTCGCAAACAAACGTTGCGTAAACTCGACTTCAGCCAGGCCGATCTTCGCAAATGCGATTTCCGTGCGACGACGTTCGAGGGGTGCTCTCTGCGTGACGCTCATATGGTCGGATGCCGGTTCGAGGGGGCCGATCTCCGCGGGGCCGACATTGGTGGCCTGCGTCTGGTCGATGCCGCGTTGTTCCGGGGCGCTACAATTTCACGGGAACAGGCGGGGCAACTTCTGGGCGAACTTGGGCTGAACGTTCTTTAGGCTCTGTCGATCGGGAGTTTTGTGGATTTGATGACCCAGCCGATTTTGTTTCGGCTCTTGGGGGGCTGATGGCAAGGAGCAGCATTGGTCATTAGCTGTGGAGCGCGTCTCATTCCCAATACAGAAATCAGGGTTCAGGCCGTGCGCTATATCGTCAGCGGCGGCATTCTAACGGTTTTATATTCGGTCGTGTATTGGATGCTGGCCGCTCCGTTGAGGACACCCCCGCTCGTCGCTAACATGATCGGGTTTTTATGCGCGCTGATCTGCGGCTGGGCGCTGCACTCCCGCTGGACTTTTCGCGGGCAGGGCGATCGCGCCAAGCGGCATGTTGCATACGGTCGGTTTGTGGCGGTCAACCTCGCTGGCTTTGGGCTCAACAGTTTCTGGGTCTGGATGATCGTGGGTCGCCTTGGAGGGGATGTGGCGCTGCCAATTCTCCCAATCGCAATTGTTACGCCCGCTTTCATGTTTCTTGCCAACCGATTTTGGACCTTTGGTTGACGAGGCCGATAAACAATGCGTTAACCCTCTTCGCGTACCGCTAACCTAACAGCAAGGGCAGCGTCGATGCGTGAGAATTTCCAATTCCCCTCAAGCGATGCCGCCCCATCGGGTGCTTCGCAACAGGCGATCATCGCAAGAGAACTGGCCGACACGGTGATGGTTGAACGTCGATCCCCGGGCCGTCATATTCCGTTTCTGCTCTATGGCATGCTGTTGTTTTGCTTCGGGCTCGGCATGTATCTGATTGGCGTTCTGATGGGCGTGCTACTCGCTTTGCCGCGCCTTTTGTTGGGCATGAATGCGACACTGGTGCCGGTAAACGAATGGATTGTCTGGTACAGCGGAGTTCCGATTGCATTCGGGATCGCGTTCGCGATGTTCGATTTGCTGATCTATTTCAGTCACAAAAAGCCAGACGTTCCTGTGCGATATCAGCCTCTGGCACGGCGTAACGTCACGGTTGCGCTGACCGCCTACAATGATGAAGACAGCATTACAGAGGCGGTGCGCGACTTCGTCGAGCACCCACTGGTAAATCGCGTCATCGTGGTCAGCAATAATAGCCACGACGCCACTTTTGAACGCGCTGCGGCTGCAGGCGCGATCACGTTCAATGAACTTTCGCCGGGATATGGACGTTGCGTATTCCGGTGCCTGACCGAGGCATCGCTTTACGACGATGTTGACCTGATCGTGTTATGCGAAGGCGATCGCACATTTCGTGCTTTCGATATCGAAAAACTGCTCGCCTACGCGCCGCATGGTGATTTTGTGAACGGGACGCGGACAGTCGAGCCACTCCGGCATTTCGCCACACAGCTCAGTTCGTTCATGTACTATGGCAATATTTTTGTCGGTAAACTGCTGGAAGCCAAGCATCTCGGTCGCAGTACGATTACGGACGTCGGTACAACTTATAAGCTGTGTCGCCGCGATGCCTTGCTTGAACTGCTCCCGGCGCTCGATCCAGCGGTTAATCTCGAATTTAACGCCCATTTTCTCGATACCGCACTTGCCGAAGGGCATGTCCTCATCGAATGCCCGGTGACCTTTCACCAGAGGGTGGGTGTCAGCAAAGGTGGTAATGTCAATAATATGCGTGGTTTTTCGGTGGGGCTGCGAATGATACGGGGCATCGTATTCGGTTGGAAGCGGCTCGCCTCGTGACCAGTTCAGCGATGGCCCCCGGTTATCATGAATCGAGACTGAGTCATGATCCACGTCGTGATGTGTTGTGGCAGAGCCTCTGGCGTTATTACTTCCGCAAACGGATTGCACCAACCGACTGTGTTCTCGATCTCGGCTGCGGTTATGGCGAGTTCATCAACAATGTCACTGCGCGCCGTCGCATTGGTCTCGACGTCTGGAATGGATCGGCAGCGCACCTCGATAAAGGCGTGGAGCCGATCGTATCGAGCGTCACAGCGCTCGACGGGGTTGATGACGGCAGTGTCGATTACGCATTTGCCAGTAATTTGTTCGAACACGTCACCCAGTCTGACTTTGCGCAGGTTCTTGCTTCGCTTCGCCGAAAGCTTTCGCCCAGTGGCACGCTCACCATTTTGCAGCCCAATTATCGCTACGCGTATCGCGAATATTTCGACGATTACACGCATATTTCTGTCTATTCGCACATCAGCCTAGCCGACTTCCTGCGCGCAAACGGATATGATGTGATCGAGGTAAGGCCGCGTTTCCTTCCTCTCACCGTTAAATCGCGTTTGCCCGTGTGGCCCTTTTTAATAGGGCTTTACCTGGCGCTGCCATTTAAGCCGATGGGGAAGCAGATGCTTATCCGCGCGCGTCCACAGTCAGGTTCTGCCATTCATGAATGAAGTTTCAGCGGCCAATCCGCGCAATCTCTGGATCGCGCGGATTGCGTTGATCGCCGCCGTGCTCCCTCTCGTCGTCGGTCTCGTTTATTATATCATTGCCGTTTACCGGGCTGTTACTTTTCCGTTCGAACTCGACTATGGTGAGGGCATCGTCTGGCAACAGATGCGCGACATCGTGGCAGGGCATGGGTACGGCCAGATCGCCAGGTTTCCCGGTCTCGTGTTTCACTATCCGCCGGTTTACCACCTGCTCACAGCTGGGTTGAGCAACCTGTCAGGCTCCGACCCCCTTTTCACGGGGCGATTGCTGTCTGCCGGATCTACGTTGGGAGCAGGGGCAGTCATTGCCCTGATCATCGCTCGTATAACTCAGTCCGACGGCGGCGGCCGCGGATCATGGTTTTGCGGATTGATCGGTGGTTTGAGCGTGTTGAGCATGGTGCCCGTGTTAAACTGGTCGTTGTTTATGCGTGTCGATATGGTCGGGTTTCTGTTCAGCTTTGCTGGGCTTTATTTTGGCTTGTGTGCGCTGACCCGGCCAAAGCTTGTCCATCTGGCGGCTCTGTGTTTCGTCGTTGCTGTTTATACAAAACAAACCAATGTGGCGGCCCCCATCGCGGTGTTCGCAACCTTGCTGTTTCTTCGGCCGAGGACGGCTCTTGCCGGGATTGCCACCGGTGCGGTTGCAGGGTTTGGCGCGCTCGCTTTCCTGGTGTGGCAAACGAATGGTGGGTTTCTGCGTCATATCGTTTTGTACAACATCAACCGGATCGAAGTGAGCCGCCTGCTCCAGATATTTCCAGCCTTTGGTCAGCATGGTTTATATTTCGGCGTTGCAGCTCTGGGTTTTCTGCATCGCATGCGGCGTCGCCTCCCTGACTATCGTGATTGCAAAGGTTTCTTCGCTGTTAGGGATCAGTTCGCCGGGAATACTTCCGATGCTCAATATCTTATGCTTTTCGGGTATTTTATCTTTGCATCGCTGGTTTTGCTAACAATTGCCAAGTCGGGTGCAAGTTATAACTATTTCATCGAATGGATGTATGTCCTTTCGGTTTTTGTCGGACTGGCCATGCGTGATGCAGGTCTACTTGCGTTCGGTGGCATTAAAACTGCTGTTCCGATCAGGCAGGCGGTTTTGCTTCCGCTGGCCGTTGCGGTGCAAGCCTATCTATTGCCGGACGTGCCAGAGGGCACCTGGTACATGGAACCTGCCCGAATAGTCGAACTTCGCCGGTTATCGGCCATGGTTCGAACCGCTGACAAGCCAGTCATCTCAGATGACATGGTAATGTTGCTCCGGTCGGGCAAATCCGTCCTATTTGAACCCGCTATCTTTGCCGAACTGGCGAGCGACGGTGTCTGGGACGAACGCCCGTTTATTGCCAAAATTCGTCATCGCGATTTCGCTTTCTTCATCACCAACAAAGATCGCGGCGATCCTCTATACGACAGCCGCTACAACCCGAAAGTCGCTGAGGCGATTGCGGCGGTTTATCCGAAAATCCGTATTATCGCCGACCTGACTGTGCATTTTCCTGCTGATAAACCTCAGCCTTAAAGCATCCCACATACGAAAACGGCCCCCGCTCGTTTGAGCGGGAGGCCGGTTCATAGCCTTTGAAATATAAAGCTTAGCGCTTCGAGAACTGGAAGCTCTTACGCGCCTTGGCCTTACCGTATTTCTTACGCTCGACGGTACGGCTATCGCGGGTCAGGAACCCGGCTGCCTTCACTGGCGCACGAAGGATTGGTTCGTACTTGGTCAGTGCCTGCGAGATGCCGTGCTTTACAGCGCCGGCCTGTCCCGAAAGTCCGCCACCCTTGACCGTTGCGATTACGTCATAGCTGCCGACGCGATCCGAAACTTCGAATGCCTGGCTGATGACGAGACGCAGCGTTGGACGTGCGAAATAGATTTCCTGATCGCGGCCATTGACCGTGATCTTGCCGCTGCCGGGCTTGATCCAGACGCGTGCAACGGCGTCCTTACGACGGCCGGTCGCATAGGCACGACCCTGAGCATCGATGATCTGGTCGCGAAGCGGCATGGCTTCACGAACAGGCTCGTTGATGGCAGGAGCCATATAGTCGGTGGTTTCCGAAGCCGGAGCAGGCGCTGCTGCTTCAGGAGCGACGGGGACGGGGGCACCGGTAAGGGCGGCCAGATCGGCCAGCGATTGACGGTTATCAGACATTATGCGCCAACCTTGTTCTTGCGGTTCATCGAACCGATGTCGAGAATCTGCGGGTCCTGAGCCGTGTGTGGATGCTCGGCACCCTTGAAGATACGCAGAGCGCGCATCTGGTCGCGACCGAGTGGGCCACGCGGAATCATGCGCTCGACGGCCTTTTCCAGAACGCGCTCGGGGAACTTGCCCTCGAGGATCTTGGCTGGCGTCGTTTCCTTGATACCGCCGGGGTGACCCGTGTGGCGATAATAGATTTTGTCGGTCATCTTCTTGCCGGTGAAGCGAACCTTCTCGGCATTGATGATGATGACATTGTCACCGCAGTCGACGTGCGGTGTGTAGGTTGGCTTGTGCTTGCCGCGCAGGATGTTCGCAACGATCGTCGCGACCCGGCCAACAACCAGACCATCGGCATCGATTAGATGCCATTTCTTTTCCACGTCGAACGGCTTTACCGCTTTCGTGGTCTTCATCAGTGCCTTCATGGCCCCGGACCTCTTGTAAAACAAACGCGCCGCCCCGGATGCGGAGCGGCGTCGATGGCGGTCAAATGCCGCTGGGATGGTATAAAGTCAAGCAAAACCGCGCATTTGCCAACAGGTATCATAGTACCCGCTGACAAATGCTGGACGTTTTTAGCGGCTGCTGATCTCGGTCAAAGTTGCCGGTGAGTCGGCGCGGACCACCGAACTCAGCGGGAACGAGACAGTGTGATCGTTCGAATAACCGCGAACACGGCCGCTTGCGACGCGGAGCAGAAATGGGCGGCCACCTTGCTCACGGCCCTTGATTACGGTGCCCTTTGCAGTTTCCTCGACCGAGTAAACATAAGTAACGCCGTCGCGTGTCAGGGTCTGGGTTGGACTTGCAAGTGCAGGTGCAGCGGCAGAAACGAATGCGAGACCGGCGAGTGTGCGATAAATCTTCGTCATGGCAGATTCCTTTGGTTAGGGTCTGCCGATCAGGCCTCTTATGTTCTGCGATGCAGCATAATCTGGGCCTGCACCGTTACAAACGCTGTTATTGCAACAGTGATTGCGATTTGTGCACCACGGAATAATCGCCGCTTAAGCCGCAATAGGGCGTGGTGCGTGGCTCACGCGATTCCTGCCGCCGTTCTTCGAGCGATAAAGTGCCTGGTCTGCGGCGTAATATAACAACCGCCACTCCACCTCGTCATCCACGCGCGCTTCGGCTACGCCGGCGCTGATCGTAACCGATACGTCGGTCGCCGTCGCTGCTGCCGCGACGGCTTTGCAAAGGCGGTCGGCCACCGCATCGACGGGCACGGCCTCGATCAGGACGGCGAATTCTTCACCACCAAACCTCCCGATCAGTCCGTCCGCTGGCGTTATTTGGCGAAGGACATCGGCCACCAGCATCAGCACGTCGTCCCCGACCAGATGACCGTAACGATCGTTGACCAGTTTGAACTGGTCGATATCGATCAGGATCAGCTTTATAGGTTTCATTCGGTCGGCGCGTTCCTCGACCCGACGAAGAAACGCTCGCCGGGTCAGCAGCCCCGTCAGTGCATCGACCTCGGCAATCTGGCGGAATTGCTCCTGTAACGCCCAGGCATCGTCGCGCTCGCCACGCACGCTGCCGATGCGCCACCCAACGGCGATTGCCGACATCAACGCTTCCAGTGCCATCACCACCAGCGGGCTGATTTCGATGAGCAAGGCACCCCGTTCGATAAAGCCGAGCGCCCAGAACGAGCGGAGCGTGGCGAGCAGGAAGGGTATCGACCATGCGATCAAATAATTAGGCTCTGTTCGCGTTTTGTATGCTTCAGCATGCCATGGCCGCGTTGAGGCATGCGCGTGGCGTCGCCTTCCGGAGCCCGGCGAGGTGAAACCAGTTGAGATAATTCGCGAGGTACTTGGTGGCGACGCCTCTTCGGGGTCGGAGGAACGTCTTGAGCCGCTCATGTCGGCTGTTGGCTGTCTGAATATGCAGGTCGCCCCGGACACGCTCGCCGGCACTTTGGTTCAGTGCCTGGTGGCTGACGCCAAGAGCGACAGCGCAGGGCGGATAGCTGGTGCAACAGTCGGTCACCAGCAAGACGTCCTTGCTCAGCACCGGTTCGAGGGCTGCTTGCAGGTTGGCCGCCGAGACGGATGGCAAGACAGCGCTGACGGTCACGCCGGTGCGGTCTACAGCAACCAGGATCGGCACCTGCTCGTGCGACAGCCCGCGTTTGCTGGCCTTTCCGCCCCGCTTGCGCGGTTTGCGGTCAAGGTTTCGCTCGCCCTTACGGCTGGATAGAACGAAGGTTTCATCGGCTTCGACGATACCGGCGAGTTTTCCGGCTCCGCTCAGACAAGCCTTCAGCCAGCGATGCCGCCAGCGAAACGCCGTGCTAACGGCGATGCCACAGCGCACGGCAGCAGACCGCACTGTGTCGCCGTCTGCCATAGCCCGGCCGAAATCCAGCCAACGTTCCCTGTACCACAGACCCGACAACGGCGTTGTCGTCAATGCGTTGAAGCTCTTGCCGCAAGCATTACACCGATACCGCCTCAATCCTCGCGCCGTGCCGCGGCTCACCGCACCGGGCGTCGCGCAATGCGGGCAGGTACGCTCTTCCCCAACAGAACTCTCAATCGCAGCGCGCGCCGCGCCGCCTATCTCCCGGCCCGCCAATACGTCTGCGACGTCCAGCTTCTGGGGCTCCGTCAATTCATCGATTTCCGACAGCCAAATCTGAAATGCCTTGCGATCCATCGTCACATCTCCAGCCTTTCAGCCTTCCTATCACCAATGCGTACAAAACGCGAACAGAGCCAATAATTACGTGCGTATCTGCTCCCCCGCGCCCAGCCAAGCGCGGCGGTTAGCGTGATACCGATCAAAACGGCGACCATCGAACCATAGGTGATGGCGTCCATGATTTTCCATGCAAAGGGGAGGTCGATGATCCGAACGATCGAGGACATCAGCCCGATCAGTCCCGCGATGACCGTGAATGCCGCAATGGGGCCGGAGGTCACCTTGCGTTCGATGAATCCCAGCATGAAAAAGGTGATCGAAATCATCATCGCCGATGCGCACAATAGGGAGAGCGATATCTGAGTGGTCGGGTTCAATCCCGGAAGGAGCGCAAATACCGCTCCCGACCATGACGCGCCGACCATCAGTGTCAGCACGGCCGTCACGCAATATATCAGGATAAACTGCGCACGCAGAACCATGAACAGCGAAAAATTGAAAACGAGCAGGGCGAAAACAACGCCTGCAAGTACGCAATAGATCGCCAGATATTTGCTGTCGCTGATGAGTGCTGCATGAACCGTGATGAGTTCGGGACGGGGCGCAATACCGCGTTGATTTTGCAGCCCTTCGACGCGCACGAGTATCGTATCGATTACCCCCGGACCGTTCGGCAGGACAAATCCGAACTGATTGGGAGCGAATGTTCGTCGCGCAGCCATGCGATCATCGGCGACCCGAACCACTCGGCCATCGGTGTAATGAACGAACAATGTCTCATCATTCGCCTGCGAAACCGTGTGGCGTAATTCCCATGGGTTCGCAGGGTCGGTGACGACCGAGAGGTTTCGAAACAAGCCCCAGGTCACCGGACCCGAAATGCCGATCTGATCGGTTGTGCAATCGAATGCACGCCTATTGTTCAACATTGCCAGTGGATCGACGCGCTGGGCTGTAAGTGCGATGCATGGCTCGGGAAGTATGACATGACCGGGAAGCGAATTATTGCGGGCTGCTTGACTTGCGTGCGCCGGCGCAATGACGATCACGAATGCGAAAAGCACGCAGATCGCGCCTCGCAACCATGCTTCCAGCACCCTGTCATATAAGAAAACATTCTGTGCCATTGAGTCTTATGTATGCGCACAGTGCTTTCGATAAGGTTTCAGCGGCGTGCTATTTACACAAACTGCGTAAGCAACTTGTAACTTATCGACGAGGTAACTTTCTTACCGGCCGAGCGTCTTCCGCGAACCGATGATGTGCGCTCCCCAGATCGTCGCTGCGACAACCAGTGCACCAACCGCCTGATGCAGCGCGGCAAGGGGCAGGGCGATGCCGCTGACCACCGTCGCGATGCCGAGCAGGATTTGCGTGCCAAAACTCGCGTGGATCGCAACCGATGCCGGGCGCACCCCGGCTTTCTTCACGTTGCGCGCCAATATAACCAGCGTTGCCACCACGATCCATGCCCACCAGCGATGCGTGAAGTGAATCAGATACGGGTCATAGGCAAGGGTTTCCCATGCTGGTTTCAGCCAGGCCACGCCCTCTGGAAAAAAATGATCGTTCATCAGCGGCCATGTGCTCGATACGGCCCCCGCACGCAGACCGGATGTGAAAGCGCCGAACATGATCTGGATCGTAACCACGACCAGCGCCACGACGGCCAATCGGGTCAATCGCGCCGGACGCGCCGCAGGGTCACGGCTCAGCGCGCGCAGGTCGAGCGCGGTCCAGATCAGCCCGCTCATGATCGTCAGCGCCGCGATCAGGTGCACGGCCAGCCGGAAATGGCTGACTTCGGTGCGTTCGGTCAGTCCCGACGCCACCATCCACCAGCCGATTGCGCCCTGAAACCCGCCGAGAGCCAGCAATGCAACAAGCCGCCAGCCATAGCCTTTGGGAATAGCGCGTTTTGCCGCAAACCAGATCAGCGGCACCGCAAATGCAAAACCGAGCAATCGCCCGAGCAGCCGGTGCGAATATTCCCAGAAAAATATCGTCTTGAACCCGCTCAGCGTCATGTCCGCGTTATGCGCAGCGTATTGCGGGATTTGTTTGTAGGCATCGAAAGCCGCGCTCCACGCCGCATGGCTCAGCGGGGGGAGAGTACCCGAAACCGGCTTCCATTCTGTGATCGAAAGCCCCGATTCCGTCAGGCGGGTAATGCCTCCCACGACAACCATCAGGAATACGAGAGCGGCGACCGTCAGCAGCCAGTTGGCAATTGCATTGGGGCGGAGTGGGTTTGAATCGAAACGGACCATCGGCAAGCGCTTACGCTCGCCGATGGTCCGTGTGAACGGCCAATCTCACCTTTTAGGCGAGCTTGAAGCCTTCCTTGTTCATTGCTTTCGTCAGCGCCCTGTTAGCCTCCTCGGACAGTTTGGCTTTCAGGGACGGGAACAGCGTGTTCTCTTCCTCGGCGACATGCTTTTCCAGATCGACGCGGAATTTGCGCACGATTTCCAGGAAGCGCTCGCTGTCGCGGGGGCAATTGGTCAGCTCGTAAAGATACTGCTTCACATAGCCGTGATCCTTATTCAGGTGATCCGCAGCCTCGACCTCGCCAGCGTCGCGCAACGCCGGGTAAACCGCATTCTCTTCCTGCAACGCGTGCTTGGCGAGCGCGTGCTTCAACTGAGCGAGCAGGATCGCGCGCTTCGTTGTATTGTCCCGCGTGGTCGCCTCGATCGCGTCGAAGATCTTCAGCGTTGCGGCATGTTCGGCGGCCAGCGCATCGTCCCAGTCGCCTGCCAACACCGTGGGCGCTTGTACCGCAACCTTGCGCCCGATCATCGCCGCCACGCCCAGCGCGACGCCAGCAGCGGCAGCGCCAATCAGCGCGCCAGTCGAGCCACCATCGGATTTGGAGCCGTTAGCCCGTGTCCGCGTAGTGCGGGGCTTTGGCGCGGCCTTGGCCCGTTCGGTTGTCTGTGTAGCCATCATTAGTCTCCTTGGTACTCAGTTACATTTTGCCAAGCATATCGAGATGCGTTTTGACTTTGGGAGCGGTTTCGCTGGCAAAGGTCTTCAACGCGGCTTGGTCGCCGGTGGTTGCATAGCCCTTCATCAGCGCGAGCGCGTTGTTGTGGGCATCGGTCTGCTGGGTTTTGTAAAGCGCATCGAAATCCGCACCCTTCGTGGCTTTCAATGCGTCGATCAAAGCCTGATGGTCGGCATCGAGCGCGGCCGGTGGCTTATCCTTGACGCCATCCTTGGCAATCGCCGCCTTCAGGCCAGCGGTCGTCGCCGTGTGCGCCGTAATCATCGCCGCAGCGAATTTCTTTACATCGGCAGACGAAGCCATCGTTGCCGCCAGCTTGCTCGACGCAATCTCGTACATATCGCCCAATGCCGCATTCTTGACGAAATCGGACGTCGCAACGGGCGCGGTTGCCGGGATAGCGATATTGTCTGCCATCGCGACATTGGCATCAGGTGCGGCCGCATTGTCCGCTTTATGTCCACAGGCGGTCAGCGCGAGTGCCGCAGCCGTTATCAAAAGTGCAGTGCGCATAGTTTCTCTCCGTCGAGTGTGAGGAGTTAACGTGGTTACGCCGCGCCAGTTCCCATTTTGGGAGATCGAACTTGTGCAGGATCGAAAACAGGTGCCAGATGTCGGAATTCGAAAAGGAGATGGCGCAATGGCACAAGAAAAGTTCGCTGAGAAATCTGGCGATGCGATGAAAAAGGCCGGCCAGTCGATGAAGGATGCAGCGGGCAAGGTGAGCGCGAATGCCGCCGCTCTCAACAGCAAGGTGATTGATCAGGCCGAGGAAAACACCCGCGCTGCGTTCGTCGCGCTACGGTCAGCCGCCAGTGTGAAATCGGTTCAGGAACTCGCGAAGATTCAGGGCGATTTCATGAAAGAGGCCGCCGCCCGTTCGCAAACGCAGATCAAGGAAGTCGGTGAGATGATCGCTCAGTTCGGCAAGGATGCCATGACGATGTTTCAACCGAAAAAAGACTGACGCGTTTAGTGAAATTGCCCCGACCGATAGAATAATGCGCGCAGTCCGCTGCGGCCAAATCGCTTCCACTGGCCCAACGGCTGCGCAAGCCGGTCTGCAACCGCGTATAGTGCGATCGGATTGACGCATAGCCCGCAATGGCTCCCCGGAATTTCGATATTATCGGTCGTCGGCGTTTCGGGCTCGCGGCAACTTTGCCACGCGACGATGCCATCTCCCTTTGTATAGATCGCGGTCGATGGGACCGGCGGCGCATCGTGACTTTCGAGCAATTGCGCCTTTGTGTCGGGGTCCGAAACGCGCTGTCCCGACAGATATTCGTAAATTTTCCAGACGTTTGTCGATCGCGGGTCGCCGGCAAAGGGTGACCCCAGCGTCACGATCTGTCGCACCATATCGGGCCGACGCCGCGACAATTGCCGGGCAATGATCCCACCAAGGCTATGGCCCACCAGCGTTATCTTTTGTCCGGTAGCCGCATGGATTTCCTCCAGCCGGGCAATCAGTTTTTCACCCTGATGCCCGATCGCCCGCGGCCCCAGATTGCGGCCAAGCTCCCAAGCATAAACATCATAGCCGAGCGCAGACAGATAGCGCCGTAACAGCCCCGTTGACCGATCGGTCGTGGAAAGACCGGGCAGCACCAGCACCGGATGGCCGTCGCCTCGCGCAGCCTTCATCAACAGCGGAAAGGCAAGCGGCAATGCTCCCAGTTCGGCAAGCGCGCGTGGCAATTCGGTCAGCACCAGAAAGGCAGAGGGCGGCGGCAAATAGGCCTGCTCAACCCCGATCGAAATATGCTGCGTCAACTTTTTCTCCGGCGGGTTCAGTCGTGGGGTCGATGGATAACCAACACCAAGCTGTCCGAACGAAATCGCCTTTAGATTAAATGACGCCCATACCCTAATCGCGTCCTTAATTCTGTTCCGAGTTCACAGAGGCGGCGGCCGCGCGGCCCAGATCGTCCAGCGCCTTCATCCGTGCAAAATCTACGACCTGACGCGCCAGTACGCCCAGTTGTGTTTTCAATGTAGCATCGCTGACGGTGCCGTCCTCGGCAAAAACCGGCAATACCGAATTGACCGTAACCGCCATCGGAGTCGGCCATCCGCGCAGCGCGTGGACGATGCTGCGCAGTGTCGCCAGCGTCGTGCCCGTCGCCTGCCAACCGGCGGCTACCGAGATTAGCCCGACCGAGCGACCCTCGAAATAGGGCCGATCATCCTTGGCCATGTCCTCGATATAATCGAGCGCATTCTTGATCAGGCCCGATACCGTGCCGTGATAGCCTGGTGACGCGATCACGACGCCCTCCGCCCGTCGCAGGGCATCGATCAGAGCCTGTGCCTTTTCGGTGCGCGGCGTCCCATAGCCATACATCGGCAGGTCCAGCGCATTGCCATCGAACAGGATCGTTTCCGCACCCGCGGCCTTGCATTCGTCCAATACATGGCGAAGCACGCGTTCGGACGAACTGTTCGCAGTCATGGTGCCGCCAAGGCCAACGATGAGGGGCGGTGTCTTGCTCAATTGATATTCCTTAAATCAGGCGCGCGGCGTGCCAGCGCAGATGGTCGGCCATGAATGACGATATGAAATAATAGCTATGGTCGTAAACCGGCTCCATGCGGAGCGTCAGGGCAATTCCGGCGTCGTCGCACGCACGCGACAACAGATGCGGTTTCAATTGCGTTTCCAAAAAATTGTCGCCGCCGCCCTGATCGACCAGAATTTCGGCCACCCGCGCGCCATCCTCGATCAGCGCGCACGCATCATATTCGCGCCAGTCGTCACGGTTCGGACCCAGATAGCCGCCCAGTGCTTTTTCTCCCCAGGGACAATGCAACGGTGCGGAAATCGGTGCGAATGCGGACACCGATTTGAAACGGTCGGGGTTGCGCAGCGCAATCGTCAGCGCGCCATGCCCGCCCATCGAATGTCCCATGATCGCCTGCCGAGACATATCCGCCGGAAAATTCGCCGCGATCAGCGCGGGCAGTTCTTTCTCGATATAGCTGCGCATCCGAAAGTTTGCCGACCATGGATCTTGCGTCGCATCGACATAAAACCCGGCACCCTGTCCGAAATCATAAGCTTCGTCATCGGGCACATTGTCGCCGCGCGGTGACGTGTCGGGAGCAATAAAGATCAGCCCCAGTTCAGCACAGGCCGCCCGATATTCACCCTTTTCGGTGACGTTGCTGTGATTGCAGGTCAGGCCCGACAGATACCAGACAATGGGCAATCTACCTTCGGGCAGATGATCCGGCACAAAGACCGAAAATGTCATGTCGGTGTGTGTTTCCGACGAAGCATGGCGATAGACGCCCTGCGTCCCGCCATGACTTCGCCAGCTTGAAACGGTTTCCAGCGTCACGCCGCGTCCGGCGTAGCTGTTGATATGTCTAGCGGAAAATCAGCCAGAGCACGAGAATTACAGGAATCGGAATACCGATCAGCCACAGAAGAATACCTTTGCCCATGTTCGTCTCCTAACGCCGACCACATGATTGCGGTCGTTGCGCGGGGATAACCAAGCACTGTGGTTGCGGTTCCAAACATGGGCGGTGCTTACTCAAGCACCTTCGTCGTGTCTAACCCCCAAAACTCATCCATTGGCTACATCAAAAGGTCTTGCGAATGCCCCCGAAGAACCCGCGCCGTGCTCCGAATTGCGGCGCACCCACACCGACGCCCGATCCGTCGCGGATCAGATAGCTTTTGTCGAAGACGTTGGTGATGTCGAACCGGATCGAAAGACCTTTCAGCACGCCCGGACCATCGAAATTCTGCGCGATGCCGAAATTGGCGGTGAAGTATGACGGCAGTTTACCACCGTTCGGAACAATCCCTGCCGGATCTTCAGCGCGCAGGCCGTCGCCGTAAAGAAAGTCAGCCGTTGGAACCAGCGTTCCCAATCCGTCTTTGATCGTCACGCTGCCCCCGCCCGAAGCCGTCCACTGCTGCGAATGATCGGTGTAGATGTAGTGATTGGCGATGTACGCCAATTCCTCGGGCGCAAAGAAGAACTGGCTCGATACGATATCCTTGCCCTTCTCCTTGCCACGCGCGACGTTGGCATACAGCGCCAGCGGCCCCTGCGTATAATTGCCGCGCAATTCGACACCCCAGGCATATCCCCTGGCATAGTTGAACGGCGACAGGACCAGCGACGATCCGAACTGTCCCTCGTCCAGAAGGTTGCGCTTGATCTTGTAATAGGCGTCCAGCCCGACCGTCAGGCCCGGCAGCAGGGTCTGCTGCACGCCCGCATCGAAATAATGCTCACGCTCGGCCTTTACCGGATCGCCGAACGGGATTTCCGATTCCTTTGTCGTATTGGCGAATTGCGCGACCGTCGTCGTCCCGACCAGCTCTTGCGGCGGCGGCGTGAAATTGCGCGCATAGCCGATATGGAAAGTGGTGCGGCCAGTCGGCTGATAAACCAGATTCGCACGCGGGCTGATCTGCTGCTCATGCGTATAGGCGTGGACCACGTCGAACCGTGCGCCGAAATTCAGCGTCAGTGTCGGGCTGACCGACCATTCGTCCTGAAGATAGAGACCATAAAGCTGCCCGGTTTTGCTCTGGCTGTCGGTTATGCTGGTCGTCTGGTTGCTCGTCTGCGTCACCACCGGGTTACCGTCGGGATCGAGCGTGGTGATGGTCGGGAACACCAGCGAATTCACACTCGCCTTCGTGTGCTCGTTCTGGAAGAATACCCCGAACCGCAGCGTGTGGGCGTCCGACAATTTGTAGCTCGCATCCGCCTGAAGCCCATAGGCAAGGCTCGACAGGCGCGAATTGTCGCTGAACCCGTTAAAGATAATATCGCCGCCCTGCGGGTCGGGCGTGAAATGCGTCGCCGAATAACGGATGAATGGCGCGACCTGAAAGTTCAGCTTGTCGCCCGCATATTGATAGGCCGCGACCCCGTAATGGGTGGTTTCGCGTTGATTTTGATCGAGCTGCGATGAATCGAACGTCGTGCGACCGTTCAGATCGAATTGTGGATTCTGTCCCGGCACGTTCGGAATCTGAAACTTGCCGATGGCCGTGCCGCCGAACACTGTGATCCGGCTTGTGTCTGAAATCGCGTCCGACAGATATCCGAACGCCCGATATTGTTCGGTGCGGTCATGGATCGCGTTGCGCGTGCCGGTCGGATTTTCGACACCGAGGTCGTTCTGCAAATAGCTGCCCGAAAAAAAGTAGTTCAGGTTGCCGGTCGATCCGTGCAGCGTCGCGCTTGGCTGGATAGTGCCACGACTGCCGCCGTAATAGCCGATATCGCCGCCATTTTCGAACGCGCCCGACTTGGTCGACAGGTTGATGACGCCCGATGTGCGATACCCGTATTGGGCGGGCAGGGTACCTGTTATCAGCGCGATGGAATCGGCAATGCGCGGATCGAACGTCTGTCCGAATCCTGAAATGCTTTCCGGTACGACGATGCCGTTCAGCCGATATTGAAGGTTGCCGTGTTCGTTGCGAACATGGACTGCGCCATAACTGTCCTGGGTCACGCCAGGTGCCTGCAGCAACACTTGCGTCAAGTTGCGGTCCGCACCGCCGACCTGATTGTTCAGCACCGTCCGGTCGAAGTTGAACTCGCTCGCGCCCAGCGCCGGGAGAATATCGTTACGGGCAGCATCCAGCCGTTTGGCGGTGACGACGATATCGCCCTGTGTCTGGTCGGCGCTGTTATCGGGAACGGTTTGAGCGAGAGCCGGACCAGAAAGGGCAACACTGGCGAGCAGAACGAGACGACGCATTGGATTCTCCGGGGGACGACACTCCCGCAGCGCCTCTTAAAGAAATGATATAATGTATCAAGGCATTTTTATTCCGTCCCGACGAGCGTCTGCCCGTTCCTACCCTTCTGCAAGCTGAACGACATTCCATACGTCTCGCTCAGCGCCTCGGCGGTAAACACGCGGTCGGTGGGACCGGCTGCGATGACGCGCCCTCGCGCCAGCATGATAACACTGTCTGCCGTCGCCGCCGCGTTCAGATCGTGCAGTACGGTGATGACGCCGCGACCCTGTGCCGCCGCCCCACGCATCAGCCGCAGCATCCTTTGCTGGTGTGGGGGTCGAGGTTGGCAAGCGGTTCATCGGTCAACATCCATTCGGGTTCCCCCGCAAACACGCGCGCGAACAGCACGCGCGCGCGCTCGCCGCCCGACATTCGATCAAGCGGGCGCTCGGCCAGATGGGCGGTATCGGTCGCCTCCAGTGCGTTTTGGATGGCGGCTTCATCGGCGGAACTCGGCCCCGCAAACCGCGAACGGTGCGGTAACCGTCCCAAAGCGACCAATTCGCGCGCAGTAATGTTCCAAACGCCGCCGCCAGTCTGCGGTAAATACCCAATCCGCCGCGCCCGCTCATTGGGTGTAAACCTGTCCAGCGCGACTCCATCCAGAACAACACTCCCCGCATCCAGCCGCGTCAGGCCGCTAAGTATCTGTAATAAAGTGGTCTTTCCCGCGCCATTCGGCCCAATAATCGCGGTCACCTGACCCGCCAGAAATTCCGCCGAAATCCCCGCCAACCCCCGTTGGGTAAGCACTACATTACCCATCACCCAACTCACGAAAACTTCCCGCGGAGTTGTTTTAGAAGGAAAAAGAAGAAGGGGGCACCGATCAGTGCCATCGCAATACCCAGCCGAACTTCCCCCGCGCCCGGCGTCAGCCGCACCAGACTATCCGCCGCCAGCACCAGCGCCGCACCGCCCAGCGCACTAGGCAACAGGATCGCCGACGGCCGCTCGCCAATGAACCGCCGCGCGATGTGCGGCACGATGAGTCCCACAAATCCCACAACTCCCGACACCGCAACCGAAGCCCCGACCGTCAGGCAAAGGCCCAGCACGATTATCCCCTGAAGCCAGCGCATATCAATTCCCAGACTGCGCGCGGCATCTTCCCCGAGTGTCAGCGCGTCGAGCGCACGTCCGGTGGTCAGCAGCAGGATCACGCCCACCACGATCAACGGCACCGCCCGCATTGCGTCCGCCATGCTCCGATCGGTTAGCGCTCCCATCAGCCAGGTGATGATTTCACTCGTCGCAAACGGGTTGGGCGCGATGGAAATCAGGAAAGCCGTCAACGCACCCGACAGGCTCGACAACACGGTCCCCGCCAGAATGAACACCAGCGGACTGGTTCCGCGGCCCCCCATTGCAACGAGCAACAGCACGGCCAAGCCAGCACCCACCATCGCGCTGCCGAAAACGATCGCCGGCGAAACTGCGGCGCCCAGAAATATCGCGATCACCGCTCCCAGCGCTGCTGTCGAAGAAATCCCGACGATCGAAGGGTCAGCCAGCGGGTTCCGCAAATACCCCTGCAAGACTGCGCCGGAGAGTCCGAGACCGGCACCGATAAATAGCCCAAGGATCGCTCGCGGCAGGCGAAGGTCGAGAACAATCCATGCCGCCGGACCATCATGGAATAAATCGGATGGCGGCAACCAGACTTTGCCCGCCAGCAGCGATAGCACGAACAGAATTGCAACCAGTATCACGAGGCCGGTTTTCAAAGACCCATCCTGATCTGCTTTAACCGTGCCATCGCCCGAATGATCGTCGGTCCACCGCAAAAGAGCATATCTTCGGGAAAGTCAGCCAACGTCGTTCGTCCCTTCAACCGCGCCAGCGCACTGTGCCGCTGCACCATATCGCGTTCGTTTCCCCCCGACGACAGGACAACGCGCGGCGGGTTCATTATCACCGGTTCGAGGGGGAGGGTGCCCCAACCGACCAGTCCATAGGCTGCACCCATGTTCCGAAAGCCCGACAGTTTCAACATCTCGCTTGCCAGTGAATCCTGCCCCGGAACCAGCCCACCCCCTTGCCAGATCAGCGCGGGTATCTTTGTTGTTGCCCGGGCATCGCGCACCGCGGCGTCGATCCGCGCAACGAGCTTTACACCTGCCGCACGGTTCCCGACCGCCTCCGCAATCGTCATGATCTGCGCCTGATTCTCAGCGATGGTATTCGCAACTCCGACCGATACAGTACGGATATTCGCGCGCTTCACGGCCCATGTTGTTGCCGTTGGAGCTGGTATTCCGGTCAGGAACAGGTCCGGGTGCATCATAAGGACTTCCTCGGCCGTATCGCCGATTGTCCTGAAGCGACGTGCCCATTTCAGATCGACCGACGTTGCGCGTGGATTGTTCGAATAGTGGCTGATCGCTGCAATCTGGGCAGGCGCTGCGACCTCGGCAAGAATCGCATCGATACATGGGTTGTTCGATACGATCCGGCTGGGGACTGAAACCGGCGCGCTCGCCATCAGGAGGAGTGCGCCGATCATCGTTAGATTTTCACCCGCACGCCGACATGAGCGTTGCGGCCGAAGGTGCCATAACCCGACACGACTTCATATTTAGCGTCGAACAGGTTTTCGATTCGTCCGAACACCTCGAACCGGTCGCCGATGGGTACCGATGCCCGGATGGTGGCGATGGTATAGCCGTCAAGGGTGGTTGGCATGAACGTCTGGAAATCGCTGTCGTTGCTGTCGCTCACCGTTTGGACGCTTGCGCCAAGATTGACCCGGTCCCACGCATTCCAGTCGATTGATGCGTTTATATTGTGCTTCGGGCGACGGAGCAGCGTCTCTCCAGTCAGGCGGTTCTTCGCATCGATCAGGCTGTAGTTTGCCGTGAACGTCAAATGCGATGTCGGACGCGCTTCCACAAACACCTCGACCCCCTGTGACCGCGTGCGGGCGGTGTTGTCGTAATAGCCGGACGGCCTTTGCGAGCACAGGCTCGTGCTTGCGCAAAAAACGAAGTCGATCTGATTGCGGGTATCGCGACGAAACGCGGTGGCACCAACCTTCAGCGTGCCATCGATTACGGATTGTTCGACGCCGATGTCATAGCTCTTGGCAGTTTCGGGCTGCAATGGCGCCAGAGCCTGGGTTCCGTCGAACGCCGGTTTTCCATAAGCACCGTATACCTGATAAAGAGTCGGCGCCTTGAAACCTTCGCCATAGCTGGCGCGGATCACGGTACCACTGCCAACCCGCCATGCCGCATTGGCGCTGAATGTCACCTTCGTTCCATAGGTTTTGTGGTCGTCCACGCGGACACCGCCGGTCACGGTCAAGCTTTCGATCGGCTTCAGGATAGCCTGGAGATAACCGCTTTCAAGGTTCGTGCGCTCGGTCGAAAACCCGTCGAAAAAGCGCGAATTTTCATGCTCGAGTCCAAACACCGCGCGCACGGCGTCGGTTATCGTCGCATCGCCCTGATATTCATAACGCTCGACCCGGCCGCGCGCGACAAAGCTGGGTGCTGACCCAAAGGCAGGTTCGAAATTATCGCGGTGGGTATCGTTGATTGTAAACGCCAGACGGTTCTTCAACGCGCCGTCAAACAGGGCAACGTTCAGGCCAGCATAGCCAAATATTTGCTGTGTTTTGGCATAGTCCGCTGTGTCGGTAAAACTATACGGAAAAGTCGATTGATAGCCGTCGTAGTCTACCCGGCTGTCTGCATAGTTGGCACGCAGGTCCAGGTTTATGGTATCGCTGAACGCGACGCCAACGCGCCCGTTTGCCGCATATTGCCGATAGCCGTCCCTTTCGGTCCCGCCCTTGAATGCAGAGATCCCGTCGTCATCGAAATAACCGCCGCCGAGCGATGCCGAAAAGATGCCTGATTTGCCGCCCAATTGCCCGACAACCTGCTTGCTGTTCTTATAGCCATATTCGGCGCGCAACGATCCGCCGAGGGCGTCGGGAATAGGCGCAGTCACGATATTGACGACGCCGCCCAATGCCTGACTTCCCCAGGGAACCGAGTTCGGCCCGCGCAGTACCTCGATATGATCGATGTTACCGGTCAGCAGATTGCCGAAATCGAATGCCCCGCCCGGTGAAGTCGGGTCGTTGACGCGAACGCCGTCGATAAGGACCAAAGTCTGTGTGTCTTCGGCGCCACGGATGCGCACGGCGGTTGGCTGACCAATGCCGCCATTCCGCGTGACGGTTACGCCGGGCGTTGTGGACAGAAGGTCGGAGACCGCCTGATACTGTCGCGCGTCGATTGTCGCTTTATCGAGGACGGTGATGGCTTGCCCGGACTGGTCGGCTTCTTCTGCCGCGCCGGTCGCGGTGACGACGATGTTCGAATCCGACGCGGTGTTAGCATCTTCGGCGAACGCGGAAACAGGGAGCAGCGCGATGGCTGCAACGGCATATTTGAAACGGATCACGGAATTCTTCCTTTGCATAGCAACATACGAATGTCGCCACGCAAGGGAACTCCCTCGTTCGCCCGTGTTTTCCCGCACGGTCGAAGTACGACTGTGACGGGCAGGTCTCCTGACTCGCGGGTCAATGCTGCTTCTTGCGCCTTCCCAATCCGCCGGTTTTCCAGTTTTTCAGTGGCATATGCGAGGGCAGCTCGCCGGTTACAGTTGCGGGAACAGCACCGGGTTCGAACCGGTTTCCCTATTATTCCTCTTGAGAGGAACCCATCACGGCGCGGCGAGTAGCGCAGCCGTTGCTGCAATGCAAACTGACGCATTCATGGCCCGAATAATTAACCACCGCAGGAATAATATAGCGTACCGTTTTGGTGGGGACCGGCGGACGAGCAATGTTGAGGAGTTGGACGCAGGTGGCCCGCCGATTTTCAAAACTGCCAGAATACAGATCCAGTTCAGAACGATTGTCCGACGCGAGCTATATCGAATTGGTCACGCTGTTGCTCGGAGGCAGGCTTCCGATTGCGATTATGGCGTTAAGCGTCGTGTCGGTTGCTATCCTGTCTCAATTGGCGGGACGAGATGATCGTGCTCTGGCTTTCGCTGGCGGTATCTTTGTCCTTTTAATGATTCGCGCCGGTATCGTCACAGCATTCAAACGAAGTGCGAAGACTGTACCATTGACGATGGCAGCAACTTGTAAGTGGGAAGTGCGATACGTCGGGGTAGTGTTGCCATACGCCATCCTGTTCGGCCTGTTTAATTTTCATCTGGTGAATACGGGCGATGAAGCGGTGCGCTTGATGGTGGTTGCCCAAACCTTCGGCTTTTGCGCCGGCATGGTGTCGCGGGGCTTTGTCCGGCCGCAGCTTTGCGCACTCATGGTGCTCATGGGGGCATTTCCTACCGCGATAGGGTTCCTGATACTGGCGGCAAGGACGGGAGGCTCCAGCGGAATTGTGTTTGCATTCGTCGGCGTCCTGTTCGGCACTTTCGCTGTGTCCAGTCTGGAGACAGTGCGGCATCTTTACCGGGCGATACTCGCGCAACTGGCGACCAAGCGCGAACTTGCGGCATTTGCACGCGTTGATCCGCTAACGGGACTGGCGAATCGGCTGGCGATGCGTGAAAAACTGGCGAGCGAAGAAGATCGTGGGGGCGGGGGCAACCCTTTGCATTGCTGCTGATCGATCTGGATGGGTTCAAGGCGGTCAATGATCGGCACGGTCACCCGACCGGCGACAGGGTTCTTCGCGAAGTTGCGCGGCGGTTGACAGAGACCGTGAGTGACGAAGGTCTTGCCGTCCGATTGGGTGGTGACGAGTTTTGCGTCATCCAGACAGGCCTTGCCAAGGGGGGGATGCCGAAGCGATGGGGAGCCGACTGATCGAGGCGCTGTCCGAACCGATGATGGACAAAGGCACGCTCCTCCAGATCGGATCGAGCATCGGCATTGCGCTTGAGGACGGGTCAGTGCGCGATATCGACATCCTGATCGAACGCGCGGACAGCGCCCTGTATCAGGCAAAGCGGTATGGCGGAAACACTCTGCGTGTCTGGCGCGATGTGCCGAAACTGACGCTGGCGGCGTAGTCGGTCATTTTTTCGGCAAATGGTGGGCCCGTCGGGATTCGAACCCGAGACCTACAGATTAAAAGTCCGTTGCTCTACCAACTGAGCTACGGGCCCCATTTGCCTGGAAGGCGCTGCCCCTATGTCCGGGGCAGCCTGCGGTCAAGCCGTGCCAGTAATTGTCGTGCAGTCAATTGAGAAATCGGGTCGCGCCAGTCGGGGATAATTTCGCACAATGGAGCCAGCACGAAGCGGCGTTTGCGGAATTCCGGGTGGGGAATCGTCAGGTTCGCGGACGACCAGATACCACCGCCCCATGCAATAATATCAAGATCGATGACCCTGTCGCCCCAGCGTCGCCCCGGTCGTCTGCCGTGTGCGCGTTCGATCGATTTCAGGCGAACGAGAAGTTCGAGCGGGGTGAGGGTGGTTTCGATTGCCGCAACGGCGTTAGCGTAGGTGCGAACGCCGAAACCTAGGGGGGTGAACTGATGATGGAAGACGCGGCGACAGGCTCCCCCCAATATGGGTCCAGGTGACGAAGGAATGCCGCGATTATTTTGCGCGGGCGGCCTGCGCGACCCTGACGATTCGACCCGATGGCGATGAGATAGGTTGATGCGACCACCCGCGCCTCCTATCGCCCAAAAATGATTACTGAAACCATTGTTGCCGAGATGCCGGTTCCGACCAGCGCCCTTCCGCTGAGTGAACCGCCGCTTGATTGCCCGCTTTGCCCGCGTCTGGCGGGGTTTCGCCATGTCTGTCAGGCTGAGTTTCCAACCTGGTGGAATGCGCCGGTGCCGTCGTTCGGCGACCCTGAGGCATGGCTGGGCATCATAGGGCTAGCGCCGGGCAAACATGGCGCGAATCGGACCGGAAGGCCCTTCACAGGCGATTTCGCGGGCCCCTTGTTGTTCGAGACGCTCGACAAATATGGTCTGAGCGATGGCAAGTTCAACGCAAAGATCGATGATGGCGTAAAGCTGAAAGGCGCGATCATCATCAACGCGGTCAAATGTCTGCCGCCCGAGAACAAGCCGACACCCGGAGAGGTTCGCACCTGTCGCCCGTTTTTGGAGAAGGCCGTAGGGATGCTGCCCAAGGCTCGTGTCTACATCGCGCTGGGCCAGATTGCGCATCAGTCCGCGGTCAAAGCACTCGGCGGACGGCTGCCCAAATGCAAGTTCGGCCATATGAACGAACATCGGATGCCGAGTGGGACAATTCTGATCGATAGCTACCACTGCTCGCGGTATAATCAGAACACGGGGCGACTGACGCGGGAGATGTTCGAGGCTGTATTCGAACGGGCACTTCAGATGTCGGAAACCAACCGCCCGTAAAGTTCGGGCCGCCGGTCGCGGAAGAACCCGAACGCCGCGCGGTTCTTGGCGATTTCGTCGAGGTCGAACGTCGCCACCAGCACGCCGCTTTCGCCTGCGCCGAACTCACCGACGAAATCGCCGCGCTCGTCGGTGATGAAGCTGTGGCCGTAGAAGGTCTGGTCACCCTCACGCCCGATGCGGTTGCTGGCGACGACCGGCACGACGTTCGACACAGCATGGCCGATCATCGCGCGTCGCCATAGCCGGGACGTGTCGAGGTCTTCGGCGGCGGGTTCATCACCGATCGCGGTCGGGAACATCAGTATGTCTGCGCCCATCAGCATTAGAGCGCGAGCGGTTTCAGGATACCATTGGTCCCAGCAGATGCCGATGCCGACCTTGCCGTATCGCGTGTCCCAGATTTTGAAGCCGGTGTTGCCGGGGCGAAAATAGAATTTTTCTTCATAGCCTGGACCATCGGGAATGTGGCTCTTGCGATAGACGCCCATGATTTCGCCTGCGTCGTCGATCATCGCGAGCGAGTTGTAATAATGTTGTCCGTCACGTTCAAAGAAGCTGGTCGGGATATAGACCTGCAACTCCTTGGCGAGTTGCTGCATCGCGATAACACTGGGGTGTTCGGTGGTCGGTTTTGCAGTCGCGAACCAGTCCAATTCTTCGCGCTGGCAGAAATACGGTCCCTCGAACAATTCGGGTGGCAGGATGATCTTTGCGCCTTTTGCAGCGGCATCACGGACAAGCATTTCCACGGCGGCGATGTTGGTCGCAGTGTCTGCGCCAAGCGCAAGTTGAAGGGCTGCGACGGAGATATGGGTCAAAGGAAGGGCACCTGCTGGCTGATGCAGTGGAAGCTTCCACCGCCGGTCAGGATATGGTTGGTAGGCAGGCCGGTCACAAGACGGTCGGGGAATAGTGCCGCGATCGCTTTTACCGCAGCGTCGTCGTTGGGGGCGCCGTGAGTCGGGACGACCACAGCTGCGTTGCCGACGTAGAAATTCATATAGCTGGCCGCGACGATCCCTTCGTCGTTCTCGACCCGGCCGGGAGAGGGCAGGGGTGTCGTTTTAACGCCGAAGTCCTTTGCACGCGCCCAGGCATCGGCATAAACGTCCGCATTTGGATCGTTCGTCCCATCAGCTTCGGGTAACGCCAGCAAGCTTGGCGCAACGAAGCGCGCCAGATTGTCGACATGACCGTCGGTGTGATCGCCGAACAGTCCATCGCCCAGCCAGAGCACGCGGGTCGCGCCCAGATCGATCAGCAATTGCGCCTCTATTTCAGGCCGCGTCAGCATTGGGTTGCGGTTGGGATTCAACAGGCACTGTTCGGTCGTGACCAACAGCCCCGCGCCGTCCAGATCGATCGCGCCTCCTTCGAGGATCATAGAGCGCGGGCTGATCGGCAGGTTGGCGCTGACCGCCAGCAAGCCGCCGATTGCATCGTCGAGGGGTGATGGATATTTCCCGCCCCAGCCATTCCCGCGATAATCGAGCGCGAGTAACGCCCCTTCCTCGCGTACCATCAACGGTCCGGTATCACGCAACCAGATGTCGAAGAACGGCAGAATGTGAATTTCGGCACCGATTTTTAGCGCCACCGCGCGCTCAGCCGCCTCTTCGTTCGCACAGATCAGCCGGACAACTTCACCCTTGCCATCAGCGCGGATTGCTCGTGCGAATGCTGCAACTTGTTCCTGTGCGGGTTCCAGATCTTCGAGCCACAAGTTGGGATCGGACGGGAAGCCGATCCAGACGGCAGAGTGCGGCGACCATTCAGCGGGGAATTGCGGCATGATCGTTATTGCCCCGCACGTGACTTGTCGCGGATCGCGCGGAATTCATCGCCCGCAACCCAGTTCGGCCACGCAGTCGTCGTCGCCAGTTCATGCGCGATGCCGTAATACATCGTCAGATCCTGCACGGCACCGGACCAGTCCCATGTCGCCACATATTCGTCCTGCGGTTTGTGATAACGATTGATGGTATAATCTTCCGATGCAGCTTTGCCCGCTGCTAACCCGCCGATGACCAGATCCTCACCGCTGCCCGCAGCCAGCATCGGGACGCCCAGCTTTGCAAAGCTGAAGTGATCCGATCGGTAATAATGCCCCTTTTCAGGTGTACTTTCGGGGCTGATCGTGCGCCCCCCCGCTGCGGCATAGCGCTTCACATAGTCGTCCAGATCGGATTTCCCTATGCCGGTAACTTCGACATCGCGGGTTTTGCCGTTCACGTTCAGCACGTCCATATTCACGCCGCCTGCAGTTTGGGAAAGCGGATAGATCGGATGCTCGGCATAATATTGAGAACCCAGCAGGCCGGACTCTTCGGCAGTCACGGCCAGGAAAACCTGACTGCGTGGCGTTGGGCCGGCTTTCGCGGCAGCTTCGGCAAGCGCAACAAGGCCCGCGACGCCGCTAGCGTTATCGAGCGCGCCGTTGCAAATGCTATCCCCCTTTACCGGCTCGCAATGGCCAAGATGGTCCCAGTGAGCGGAATACAGCACATATTCGTTCGCCCGCGACGTTCCGGGCAAGATGCCGACGATGTTATGCGACATCTGACGCCGGATTGTGGTGTCGAGCGTGACATTCAGCTTCAATCCAAGCGGCACGGCCTTGAAACCGTGTGTCTTTGCGGCGAGCTTCAATGCTGTCAGGTTCTGGCCCGCACTCGCGAACAATCGGGTGGCTGCATCGCCGGTTATCCAGCCGATCGCTTTCGATTCGTTCATATGATCGTTCTTGGCGTCGAGGTTGAGCGTTGGTTTGGCCCATGAAGAGACCACGACGTCGAATGGATAGGCGGCGGGCTCGGTGTCGTGGACAATGATTGCAGCCGCCGCTCCCTGACGTGCTGCTTCCTCGTATTTATATGTCCAGCGTCCGTAGTAAGTCATGGCACGACCGTTGAATTCACCGCCCACCGTTGGCTTTTCCCAGTCGGGATCGTTGATCAGGATGATGACTGTCTTGCCGCGCACGTCGAGCCCGGCATAATCGTTCCAGCCTTTTTCAGGTGCATTGATGCCATATCCGACGAAAACGACATCACTGTTTGTGATCGTAACTTTCGGGCGCACCTGACGCGTCGAAATGACCATGTCGGATTTATAAGCCAGCGTTACAGGCGTCTTGCCTCCGGTGAAAGCCATCGCTGCGGTTGGTGCAACGGCGATCTCGACCATCGGCACGTCCTGCGTCCAGCTTCCGTTATTGCCGGGCTTCAGACCTGCTTTGGCAAAACGATCGGAAATATAGGCGATAACTTTAGGTTCAGCAGCGCTTGTCGGCGCGCGGCCTTCGAATGAGTCGTCGGAGAGAGTTCTAGTGACGTCGCGCAGCGTCTGGACCGAAATGTGGGGAGCCGGGGTGCCGGCGGGCTGGGCAATCGCGGGCAGGGCAAGTGCGCTGGCGAGCAGCAGAGACGTAAAAAACTTGGCGGACACGGGAATCTCCGAAAACAGGACGCCCGTGTCTCGCAAAGCTGGGTGTGCGGCGCAACCGCCGCAACACTATTTTAGCGTGAGTAGAATTCGACGACCAGATTTGGCTCCATCTTTACCGGATAAGGAACTTCGTCGAGCGTAGGAACGCGCGTGAAAGTTGCCTTTGCGGTGCCGTCGATGGCGACATATTCAGGAATATCGCGCTCGGCGAGGCTCTGTGCTTCCATGACCAGCGCCATTTCCTGCGCCTTGGTGCCGAGAGTGATCTCGTCGCCGGGAGCACAACGCCGTGAAGCGATGTTGCACTTTACGCCGTTGACACGAATGTGGCCGTGCGAAACGAGCTGGCGAGCAGCGAAAACCGTCGGCGCGAACTTGGCGCGGTAAACGATCGCATCCAGACGACGCTCGAGCAGACCGATAAGGTTCTGCGAGGTATCGCCCTTCATCGCAGCAGCGTCAGTGTACGAACGCTTGAACTGCTTTTCGGTGACTTCGCCGTAATAGCCCTTCAGCTTCTGCTTGGCTTTCAGCTGAATACCATAGTCGGAAACCTTGCCCTTACGACGCTGACCATGCTGGCCGGGACCGTATTCGCGCTTGTTGACGGGCGATTTGGGGCGACCCCAAATATTTTCACCCATACGGCGATCGAGCTTGTGCTTTGCGCTTTGACGCTTCGACATAGTCAGTCCTTCAATTGCGTGACCCAATGGGCCGTTGTTTTCGTTATCCGTCTCCTGATGGAGACAGGTGTTCCGGGTCCGCGCTACTTCAGCCAAAGGCCGGGCAGGACCACCGCTTCACCGGAGTGCGGGGTCAATTGCGAAGGCGCGGCCATTAGCGGAAACGGGATGCAAGTCAACACAAGCGGCGTTATGGGCAGGTCATGATCGATCCCGAACGCTGCAAAACACCCGATTCTTGTCGGACCATGGTCGAAGTCCGCGAAGGCGTGGACGAAACCGACCGTCTCCTTGCCGACCTACTGGGTCTGCGCTTTCGCTATATGGAAGCGGCGGCGCGGATAAAGCCGAAACGAGAGGATGTGCGTGACGAAGCGCGCAAAGCCGAAGTCCTGCGCCATGCCAAGGCGAATGCGCTGGCCGCCGATTATCCGATCGTGCTGGCGGAGAAAATTTGGGAAATGTTGGTCGAAACGTCGATCGCTTATGAGATGGAGCGATTCGACGCTCGTTAGGCGTTATTTGGGCCGCGGCTTTTCGATAGCCGTCAGCACTCCACGCAACGTTCGCACTTCCTGCTCATTCCAGCCCGGCTTGGTCATAATAGTCCGCACCGCACGCTTGATGGTCGGCACCTTGGCCAGCGGAAAATAAAACCCTGCATGGTCGAGCATCTCATCCAGATGCCCGATCAATCCATCGAGTTCATGCTGCGGAGCGGGCGGTTCGGTCGGCACCAGCGGAGGCTGCGCCAAATCTTCGCCCTTGGACCATTCATACGCGACGACCATGACTGCTTGAGCAAGGTTCAGCGAACCGAATTTCGGGTTGATTGGCACCGTTAATATCGTGCGCGCGACCGCAACGTCATCGGTTTCGAGTCCCGAGCGCTCCGGACCGAACATGATTGCGGACCGTTCGGGCGCGGCATGGATCGCGATTGCAGCAGCTTCTGGCGTGACCACCGGCTTGGTAACACCGCGCTTTCGAACCGTGGTCGCATAAACGTGGTGACAGTCGGCCACGGCCTCGGCCACGGTGTCGAACACTTGGGCGTTGGCGATTACCACGTCGGCACCAGCAGCCGCAGGGCCTGCTTGTGGATTGGGCCAGCCATCACGCGGGGAAACAAGCCGCAACTCTGTCAGCCCAAAGTTCAACATCGCGCGCGCGGCCTTGCCGATGTTCTCACCCAGTTGCGGGCGGATTAAAACGATGACTGGATTCACGATGTGCCGGCGTCTTTCACCGCACCCGCAAATTCCTCAAAATCGCGTGCTTCGGCAAAGTCCTTATAAACACTGGCAAACCGAATATAGGCCACGCTATCGAGACCTTTCAGCCCTTCCATGACGAGCGCACCGATCTGTTGCGATTCGATTTCGGCATCGCCCAGCGTTTCCAACTGGCGCTGGATACCTGACACCATCTGGTCGATCCGCGCCGCGTCAATGGGCCGCTTTCGACATGCGATGGCAACCGAACGCGCCAGTTTGTCGCGCTCGAACGATTCACGTCGTCCCTCACTTTTCAACACGATCAGGTCGCGGAGCTGTATCCGTTCGAACGTCGTAAATCGCGCGCTACAGCTTTCACACTGCCGCCGCCGCCGGATAGCCGCCCCGTCTTCGGTGGGGCGGCTATCCTTCACCTGACTGTCGTCATGGGCGCAGAACGGGCAGCGCAATCAAAGCTCCGGGTAGATCGGGAAGCGTTCGCATAGCGCGCGGACCCGAGTGCGGACGTCGGCTTCGACTTCAGGGTCGCCGCTCTCGCCCTTGGTGCGCAAACCTTCGAGAACGTCGGCGATCATGTCGGCGATGTCGCGAAACTCTTTTACGCCGAACCCGCGAGTCGTGCCTGCGGGCGAACCCACACGGATGCCGCTGGTCTTGACGGGGGGAAGAGGGTCGAACGGAATACCGTTCTTGTTGCAGGTGATCGCCGCGCGCTCCAGCGCCTCATCGGCATCGCGACCGGTGACGCCCAGCGGGGTCAGGTCGACCAGCGCCAGATGCGTGTCCGTCCCGCCTGAAACAAGGTTCGCACCCCGTTCGGCAAGACGCGCGGCCAACGCCTTGGCATTGTCCAGAACAGCCTGCGAATACAGCTTGAAATCGGGCTGCAACGCTTCGCCGAACGCAACTGCCTTCGCCGCGATAACGTGCATCAGCGGGCCACCCTGAAGTCCGGGGAACACAGCTGAATTGATCTTCTTCGCAATGGCTTCGTCATTGGTCAGGATCATGCCGCCACGCGGGCCGCGCAAAGTCTTGTGCGTCGTTGTCGTCGCGATGTGTGCGTGCGGGAACGGCGATGGGTGAACGCCACCTGCAACCAGCCCGGCGAAATGCGCCATATCGACCATGAAGATTGCGCCAACCGTGTCCGCAATCGCGCGGAAGCGCGCGAAGTCGATGTGGCGCGGATAAGCCGAACCACCGGCAATAATCAGCTTGGGTTTATGCTCGATTGCCAGTGCCTCGACCTGTGCAAAGTCGATCAGATGGTCATGCTCGGTCACGCCGTACTGGATGGCGTTGAACCATTTGCCCGACATCGCAGCGCGCGCCCCGTGCGTCAGATGGCCACCTGCATCGAGGCTCATGCCGAGGATGGTGTCGCCCGGCTTGACCAGCGCCAGCATCACCGCACCGTTCGCCTGCGCGCCCGAATGCGGTTGCACATTGGCAAACCCGCACCCGAACAACTGCTTGGCGCGCTCGATTGCCAGCGTCTCAACGGCATCGGATGGTGCGCAACCCTGATAGTAACGCTTACCCGGATACCCCTCCGCATACTTGTTTGTGAACACCGAACCCTGAGCCTCAAGTACCGCTTTCGACACGATATTCTCGGATGCGATCAGTTCAATCTGGTGACGTTCGCGATCGATCTCGCGCGTAATGCCGGAGAATACCTGCGGGTCGCTCTCAGCCAGACCGCGCGTAAAAAAGCCGTCGGGCTGAACGTCATGCAAAGATACGGGCTTGCTGCTCATACTGATTCCTTTCCCGAGGCCGGGTTGCTGAGTTTATTGACGCGATTTTGATGGCGGTCGCCGGCAAATGGCGTGGCGAGGAAAACCGCGAGGGCATCCTTTGCGGTGTCAGGCCCGATCAGACGCGCACCGAAAGCGATGGCATTTGCATCGTTATGTTCACGCGCGAGTCGTGCACTCAGGCTGTCCGAAACCAGCGCGCAGCGCGCGGCCGGATTGCGATTGACCGCAATTGAAATGCCGATGCCCGAACCACAAACCGCGACGCCAAAGCGCGCTTCCCCAGCGGCGATCGCGTTTGCCAGTTTATAGCCATAGTCTGGATAATCCACCGATGCCGTGTCGAACGGGCCGAGATCGGCAACAGCATGGCCCTGCGTTCGGAGCCATTCGACAAGCATCGTCTTCATCTCGAACCCCGCGTGGTCCGAAGCAATGGCGATGGCGAGCGGATCTGGTCGGTTGCTCAATGTGGCGTTTCCCGAATAACGTAAATGAGTCGATGTGCCGCTCTGTAGCGCCCCTGTCTTATTTTGCCACAGCCTTCGCGTTTGACTTGAGACGACGGTTGGCGAAAACGATGGCTATGAAACATATCGCCCCCCTCGCCGCGCTGTTGTTGATCGCCGCATGCGCCAAACCGGCTCCTGAAAATGTCGCGGTGGGTAATGTCGCTGACCCCGACATCACCGAAGTCGCCGACGACAGCGGCGGGGGGAGGGGCCAACTGCCGTTGCTGACTGGAACGGCAAATGGGTCGGAGTAGAGGGACTCGTCCTTGCCGTCGCGCCGGGCACCACCGCCGATACGCGCAAACTAAAGATCACCTTGCTCGACGGCACCAAAGACTATGTTGGCACGGTCGAGGATGACCAAATAGAGTTCACTCGCGATGGCCAGACCGAAACGATCCATGCGGGCACAGGCGCGGAAACCGGCCTGAAATATCTTGCCGAAAAGGATGACTGTCTGATCATCAAGCCCGGCGAAGGTTTCTGCCGCTGAACTGTAATCTCCGCGTCACCGGCGCGTCACAGCCTTGACCTAAGAGCCTCCCCATACAGATCTATCGGGGAGTGATGACGTGGCTACAGCGTTTGCCAAGGTCGAGTCGGCCGTTCATCAACATGATCAATTGTCGCATGCTGGGTTGTTGGAGCGCGCGTTTACATTTGCGTTCCGGGGGCTGGTCTATGCCCAGATTTGGGAAGACCCAGTCGTCGATATGGAGGCGCTGGCGATCACACCGGACTGCCACATCGTCACGATTGCGAGTGGTGGCTGCAATGTTTTGAGTTATCTCACCGCCGATCCTGCAGCGATCACGGCGGTCGATCTCAACACCGCCCACGTCGCCTATAATCGGCTGAAACTGGCTGCGGTGCGACGCCTGCCCGACCACGTCGCGCTCTATCGGTTTTTTGGTGAGGCCGACCAGAAGGGCAATGTGGCGGCGTATCGAAAATGGGTGCGGCCACAACTGGACGATACGACGCGACGCTATTGGGAAGGGCGCGACCTGATCGGGCGGCGTCGGATCGGAGGGTTTACGAAGAACATCTATAAGCGTGGGTTGCTCGGTGGGTTTATAGGCACCGCGCATCTGCTCGCCAAGCTTTATAAGGTCGATCTGGCTGAGGTTCTGGAGGCCGGTTCGGTCGCTGAACAGCGCCGGATATTTGAAACGCGACTGGCCCCGATCTTCGACAAAAAGTTTGTGCGCTGGCTGATCGACCAGCCGGCATCCTTGTTCGGGCTGGGCATCCCTCCAGCGCAATATGATGCGCTGGCTAGTGACGATCCCGATGGCATTCGTGCGGTGTTGAAAGGGCGGCTGGAAAAACTGGCTTGCGATTTCGATGTTCGTGACAATTATTTTGCTCAGCAGGCTTTTGGTCGGCGGTATGCGCGGGCGGAAAACGCGTCGGTGCCGCCGTATCTTCAAGAGGAGAATTATCGCGCGGTGGTTGATCGGATCGACCGAGTCGAGATGTTGCATGCCAATTTTGGGGATCACCTCGCCAGTCTGCCCGGCGCGAGTCGCGATCGTTATGTGCTGCTCGATGCGCAGGACTGGATGACCGACGCGCAACTGACGGGGCTGTGGGCGGAGATGACGCGGACTGCGAAGCCGGGTGCGCGAGTGCTGTTTAGGACTGCCGCAGAACGGACTTTGCTGCCGGGGCGAGTGCCGGATGCGATCCTTGATTGTTGGGAATATCGGGCGGGTGAATCACGCGAGTTTACCGCGCGCGACCGGTCATCCATCTATGGTGGGGTGCATCTTTACGTGCTGAAGGGCTGATCCGTGACCAGTGTCCCGATGGTCGGAAATGCGGCGCGAATGGACGCGATTTATGTACAACAACGTCACTTTTACGACTTAACGCGCAAATATTACCTGCTTGGTCGCGACAGACTGATTGCGCGGCTGGACGTTCCGGTCGGGGGTTCGGTGCTGGAGATCGGCTGTGGGACCGGACGTAACCTGATTGCCGTTGCCCGGCGCTATCCGACCGCATTGCTGTTCGGGCTAGACATATCGGAGGCGATGCTGGCGACGGCGCGAGCGAATGTCGCGCGAGCGGGCCTGAGCGCGCGCATTGTCCTGAAGCAAGCCGATGCCACCGATTTCGATGCCAAGGGGCTGTTCGGGCAGCCGCAGTTCGATCGGGTGTTCTTCAGTTATACGCTGTCGATGATTCCCGACTGGCGGGCCGCATTGATGCAAGGCGCGACGGCAACGGGCGGAACGCTTAGCCTCGTTGATTTCGGCCAGCAGGAACGGTTGCCGATGTGGTTCAGGCGGATGCTCAGGGCGTGGCTCGCGAAGTTCGATGTCGAGCCGCGGGCAGATTTACCCGCTGTCCTGAACGAGCTGGGACTGAAAACCAGATTTGAGCCGCTATATCGAGGCTATGCCTGGAGTGCGCGCCTGACCCGCTAGGCGGCTTTACGCAGCTCGATCCGGCTCCAGATTTCGCTGAGCGCATCAACCAGTTCGCGCATCATCTCGACGCTATGCGTTGGCCCCGGCGTAAAGCGCAGGCGTTCTGTGCCGCGCGGAACGGTCGGGTAGTTGATCGGCTGAACATAGACGCCGTATTCGGCCAGCAGGATGTCGCTGACCTTCTTTGCCTTGACCGGGTCGCCGATCATCAGCGGAACGATATGCGTTGTCGTCGCCATCACGGGTAGCCCCGCCTCGGTCAGCATCGCCTTCAAAGTCGCCGCCGCAGCCTGCTGAGCATCGCGCTCTTCGCTCGATGCCTTCAGGTGGCGCACGCTTGCCAGCACGCCTGCAACGAGCACGGGAGACAGGCTCGTCGTAAAGATGAAGCCCGGCGCATAGGAACGGATCACATCGACGATGGTCTGGCTGGCCGCAATATAGCCGCCCATCACGCCAAATGCCTTGCCCAGCGTGCCTTCGATGATGGTCACACGATCGGCAACGCCGTCGCGTTCGGTGATGCCACCGCCGCGCGCGCCGTACATCCCGACGGCATGGACTTCGTCGCAATAGGTCAGCGCGTTATACTTGTCGGCCAGATCGCAGATCGCGGCGATGTCGGCGACGTCGCCGTCCATCGAATAAACGCTTTCGAACGCGATCAGTTTTGGAACTTCCTCGTCCTCGGCGGCGAGCAGTTCTTCGAGATGGGCGAGGTCGTTGTGCCGCCACACGCGCTTTTCACAGCCCGAGTTGCGGATGCCCGCGATCATCGATGCGTGGTTCAGTTCGTCCGAAAACACGATGCAGCCTGGCAGGACTTTCGCCAGAGTCGCGAGCGTAGCCTCGTTCGAAACATAGCCGCTGGTGAATAGCAGCGCGCCATCCTTGCCATGCAGGTCGGCCAGTTCGGCTTCCAGATCGACATGGTAATGCGTGTTGCCGCCGATGTTGCGCGTGCCGCCGGAGCCTGCGCCGACATTGTGCAGCGCTTCTTCCATTGCGGAGATTACTTTGGGATGCTGACCCATCGCGAGATAGTCGTTCGAACACCAGACCGTGATCGGTTTTGGACCATTATGCCCGGCAAAACAGCGCGCGTTTGGATAGGCACCCTTATTGCGAAGGATGTCGATGAAAACCCGGTAGCGGCCCTCGGCATGAAGCCGGTCGATCGCCTGATTAAAAACGCGGTTGTAATCCAAAGCCCAGTTAGCTCCGTTGTAGAAATAGAGTGCGCTGCCCCGTTGGTGCGGCGAATTAAGGCCATCTTGCGGGGGAAGCCAGTGCGAACGTCTCGCAACTAGAGTTGTGCCGTCTCCATAAACTGGTGTTTTGCCAGCGCGGGAGCAAGAGCGACTACCGCCGCATCGACGCGTGTAAATACGGCAATGCCCGGCGGGGTGCATCGGGGAAATCCTGTCCCGCCGTCAGAAAGGCGATCCGACGTGCGATCCCGGCGCTGCCATCCACAAACGAAACGGGGTGAGGACTTGCCGCCAGCAATTCGTCGGCGAGCAGCGGAAAATGCGTGCAGGCGAGGACCACTGTATCAATCCGGTCACCGTTCGCTTGTGAAAACAAGCCCGAAATCGCGCGGGTGACAGCGGCTGGCTCGATCGGTTCCTCACGCAATTTCGCCTCTGCCAGCGCAACCAGTTCAGCGGACCCATGCCGGATGACGACACAGTCGGCGGCAAATTCTGCGGACAGTCGGTCGACATAGGGTTGCCGCACCGTGGCATCGGTGCCGAGGACGCCGATAACCCGTGACCGAGAGGCAAGCGCCGCAGGTTTGATCGCGGGGACGGTTCCAACAACCGGCACGTCCAGAGCGGCGCGTACGACCGACAGGGCGATTGTCGAAGCCGTGTTACAGGCGATGACGACGAGCCGGGGCCGGTAACGTTCGACCAGCCGACCGAGCAGAGCCGGCACCCGCGCGGCGATCTCTGCTTCCGTCTTCGTGCCATATGGAAAGCCGGCCGAGTCAGCCGCATAGATAAATGGGGCGGTGGGCAGCAACGCACGGGCAGGGGCCACGACCGAGAGGCCACCCACCCCTGAGTCGAAAAACAATATCGGAGCGTCGCGGTTCATTCCCCGCCCCTAACACCGCCGATATTGTGTGCAAAGAAGCTGCTAAGCCTCTGCTTATGGCGATACATTTTTGTTTCGTTTGCGAACCAGCGCCGATGCGTTATATTTGAAGGACTTGGGAGCAATTGGACTAATTTCAGCGATGTTATGGACTGCACCTCTGGCAGCGCTCGTGCTGGGCTATCTGCTCGGTTCGATTCCGTTCGGACTGTTGCTGACCCGCATCGGCGGGGCGGGAGATCTGCGGGCGATCGGATCGGGTAATATCGGTGCCACCAATGTTCTGCGCACGGGGCGTAAGGGGCTGGCCGCGCTGACGCTGCTGCTCGACGTGGCAAAGGGTGCTGCGGCCGTGATGGTCGCACGCTGGATCAACCCCGATTACGCGCTGCTCGGTGGGTTGGCGGCGTTTCTGGGCCATTGTTATCCGGTGTGGCTGCGTTTTCACGGTGGCAAGGGTGTGGCTACGCTGCTCGGCATTGCGCTGGCGCTGTCATGGCCGGTCGGACTGGTTTACGCAGGCGTCTGGCTGACCGTGCTGGCGCTGTTCCGATACTCATCGGTGGGTGGCATGGCGGCGGCAGTTTCCGCGCCGGTCGCTGCGGCGTTGTGGAGCGAATTTGAAATGGCGGTACTGCTTTTGGCGCTAATGCTGATCGTGTTGTGGAAACACCGCGCGAACATCGAACGGCTGCTCAGTGGTGACGAACCACGGGTCGGCCAATCTGTTGGACAGTCTGCCAGCGCGAGTGGCTGACGGTTCCGATGCTCAGACGAGCTATGGGCAAAGCGAACGCTTCGACAAGCTGCGGCTGATCCGTTCGGCGAATATCGGGCCGGTCAGTTATTTTCAGTTGCTGGCGCGTTTCGGCACGGCGGGGGCCGCCCTTTCTGCAATTCCTGAACTGGCCGGGCGCGGCGGTGGCAGGGCACCGCGCATCGCCGAAATTCGCGAGATCGAAAGCGAGATTCGCGCCGTCGAAAAGCTGGGCGCGCGGCATTTGTTCGTGGGGGAGGGGCTGTATCCGACGCTCCTCGCCGAATTGGACAGTGCGCCACCGGTGCTGATCGTGCGCGGCAATCTTCGCCTGCTCGACCGTCCGGCAGTCGCCATCGTTGGTGCGCGCAACGCCAGCGCCGCCGCCTGTCGCTTTGCCCGTGGGCTGGCGCACGATCTGGCCGAGGAGGGCTGTATCGTCGTTTCAGGATTGGCGCGCGGCATTGATACGGCGGCGCATCAGGGCGCGCTGGGTCAGGGGCAGGGCGGTGCCACTGCGGCGATTATCGCCAGTGGTATCGATATCGCTTTCCCGCCTGAGAACGAGGAGTTGCAGGAAAATATCGCGCAGTTCGGCGTGCTGATCGCGGAACAGATACCGGGCCGCGAACCGTTGGCCCGGCATTTCCCGTCGCGTAACCGGATTATCGCCGGACTGGCGATCGGCACTGTCATTGTGGAGGCGGCTCCGCGATCGGGGTCGCTGATTACGGCAAGGCTGGCGAACGAAGCCGGTCGTGAGGTCATGGCCGTTCCGGGGTCGCCGCTCGACCCGCGCGCGCAGGGTTGTAACGCGCTGATCCGCGATGGCGCGACGTTGATCCAGAATGCGGGCGATGTGCTGGAAACGATTCGACCGATGTCGAGTCACGTTGCGCAGCCTTCGACGGGATGGCGTGCCGCGCCGGTCGATGCCGATGCCAGCGATGTCGAGCGCCGGGCGATAACGAACCTGTTGGGCCACACGCCGGTTTCGGTGGACGAACTGGTGCGGCAGTCGGGTTTTCACCCTGCCGTCGTGGCGACGGTGCTGCTTGAACTCGAACTGGGTGGGCGGCTGGAACGGCATGCCGGGGGACGTGTCAGCCTGGGTAAACGCGGTTAAGAGTGTAACAATCCTGCTCTTGACGCCTGCGGCCGAACCCAGCCACCCTCGTGCGTACACGTAAGGGACGGTTTTTCATCCATGCAACTCGTTATCGTCGAATCGCCAGCCAAGGCCAAAACCATCGAGGGTTATCTGGGCAAGGACTATCGCGTCCTTGCATCCTATGGCCACGTCCGCGACCTGCCGCCGCGTGATGGTTCGGTGAACCCCGATGACGGGTTTGCGATGGAGTGGGAAAACTACGCCGACAAGGCGAAGCAATTGAAGGCCATAACCGATCTGGCTAAAACAGCCGATCGATTGATCCTTGCAACCGATCCCGATCGCGAGGGTGAGGCGATTAGCTGGCACGTCCGTGAAGTGCTGGCGAAGAAGAAGGCGCTGCCGAAAGAGGTTGAGCGCGTTACCTTTAATGCCATTACCAAGGCTTCGGTTCTGGCCGCGATGGCTGCTCCGCGTGCGTTGGATGACGATCTGATCGATGCTTACCGTGCGCGACGGGCATTGGACTATCTGGTTGGTTTTACGCTGTCGCCGGTGCTTTGGCGCAAGCTGCCCGGTGCGAAGTCGGCGGGGCGGGTTCAGTCCGTCACATTGCGCATGATCGTCGACCGCGAGCGTGAGATCGAGGCATTTCGGGCGCAGGAATATTGGTCGGTTACTGCCGATCTGGAGCAGGACGGTACACCATTTCAGGGCCGTCTGGTCCGTTGGAAGGGCGACAAGATCGAGCGCCTGACGATCGGGTCTGAGGGCGATGCGATGGCGGCAAAGGCTGCGGTCGAGGCCGGACACTTCACTGTGCAGGATGTCGAGACCAAGCCGCTGACGCGCAATCCGCCGCCGCCGTTCACGACATCGACGTTGCAGCAGGAAGCCGCGCGTAAGCTTGGGTTTTCGGCAAGCCACACGATGCGGCTGGCGCAGGGGCTGTATGAAGACGGCTCGATAACTTATATGCGAACCGACGGCGTGCAGATGGATCACAGCGCGATTTCGGCGGCGCGTGGTGCCATCGCGAACCGTTATGATGCGAGCTATGTGCCGGATAAGCCACGGATCTATACGACCAAGGCAAAGAACGCACAGGAAGCGCATGAGGCGATCCGGCCAACCGATTTCTCACGCGACAAAGCGGGTTCGGGCGATCATGCCAAGCTGTACGAACTGGTTTTCAAGCGTGCGATGGCGAGCCAGATGGCGTCGGCGCGGCTGGAGCGCACGACGATAGAAATGGCCGACGGCACCGGGCAGACGGCTCTGCGCGCGACGGGGCAGGTTGTCCTGTTTCCAGGGTATCTGGCGCTTTATGAAGAAGGCCGCGACGACAGCGACGACGAAGAATCGCGCCGCCTGCCGCGTCTTTCGACGGGCGACGCTCCGGCCAAGAAAGCGGTCAATGCAGAGCAGCACTCGACCCAGCCACCGCCGCGCTATTCCGAAGCCAGTCTCGTCAAAAAGATGGAGGAGCTCGGCATCGGGCGGCCATCGACCTATGCGTCGATCTTGCAAACGCTGAAGGATCGCGATTACGTCAGCACCGACAAAAACCGCTTCTCGCCGAACGAAAGCGGGCGGCTGGTTACGGCGTTTCTCGAGCGGTATTTCGAGCGGTATGTCAGTTATGACTACACCGCTGGCCTTGAAGAAAGCCTGGATGATGTGTCCGGGGGCGTACCGAATGGCAGGCCGTGCTGGAGGCGTTCTGGCGCGATTTCAAACCGAAGACTGCGGAGGTTATGGAGGCCAAGCCGTCCGAGGTGACTGCCGAACTCGACCTGTTTCTGGCACCGTTCCTGTTCCCGGCAAAGGAAGATGGCACCGATCCGCGGATCTGCCCGAATTGTGGTGATGGACGGCTTGCGCTGCGCGGCGGCAAGTTCGGGGCGTTCGTTGCCTGTTCAAATTATCCCGAATGCAAATATACGCGCAGGTTCGCGCAGGGCGGGACACCCGAGGCGGAAGCTGGCGGGAGCGACGAGGTCATGGGTGTCGATCCGGTCAGCGGGCTGAACGTTGAACGGAAGTCGGGGCGCTTTGGACCCTATGTCCAACTGGGCGAAGGCAAGGAAGCCAAGCGCGCTTCGATCCCCAAGGATGTGGCCGAATTCGATCTGGAATGGGCGCTGAAGCTATTGGCATTGCCCCGCACTGTGGGCACGCATCCTGAAAGCGGTAATCCGATCACCGCGAACATTGGGCGCTATGGTCCCTACCTCGTCCATGATGGGAAATATGCGCGCCTTGCCTCGACGGCTGAGGTGTTCGAGACGGGCATGAATACAGCCGTCGTCAAGCTGGCTGAGGCACTGGCGAATGGCGGGCGTCCTGCACGAGGGGCGGCGCGCGCTCCTTTGCGGGAACTGGGGAAACATCCGCGGACCGAGCTTGAGATCAAGCTGATGGAGGGGCGTTACGGGAACTATGTGACCGATGGCACCACCAATGCGACGCTGCCAAAAAGCATTGCAGCGGATGCTTTGACCCTCGAAGAAGCGGCGCAGTTGATCGACACGCGGGCGGCGATGGCTCCAGTGAAGAAGGGCAAGAAGGCTCCGGCTAAAAAGGCCGCTCCGAAGAAAGCTGCTGCAAAAAAGCCTGCTGCAAAGAAGCCCGCCGCCAAAAAAGCTCCAGCGAAGAAAGTCGCTGAAGCCTAAGCCTGCCCGCAGGTCCGGCAGGCGGGGTCTTTCGGCATCCTGATCGTCCGCATTGCGGGGGTCAGGCCGTCGATCAGGTGCAGCTTGCCGGTCGTGTCGTCGCCAAAGCCGGTGATGGCGCGGATTGCTTCCATCGCGCCGAAGCTGCCGATCATGCCGGTCATCGCACCCAGTACGCCGAGTTCGGCACAGGTGTCGCAATCCTCTGCGTCGAAGGCGTCACCGACGTAGCAGCGGTAGCAGGGATTGGTCGTTTCCCAGCCGCGCCATGTTGCGACCTGGGCATGGAACTGACCGATTGCGGCGGAAACGAGCGGGATTTTCAGAGCATAAGCGGCATCCGCGACGGCAAGGCGACTGGCGAAACTGTCGGTGCCGTCGAGGATTACGTCGTGACCGGCCAGCAGGGCCAGTACGTTGGACGGGTCGAGCCTGACCAGCTTTGTTGTCACCACTGATTCGGGGTTAAGCCGCGCCAATACGGCTGCTGCGACTTCGGCTTTCGGTTTGCCCACATCGCCTTCACCGAACAGGATCTGGCGCTGGAGATTGGACACCGAGACAATGTCGTCGTCGAACAGCGTGATGCGCCCCACGCCCGCTGCGACGAGATATTGGAGCGCGGGACAGCCGATACCGCCAGCGCCCACCACAGCAACCCGCGCAGCCTTTAGCTTAACCTGACCTACGCCACCGATTTCGCGAAGGACGATGTGGCGGGCATATCGTTCGAGTTCAGCGTCGCTGAGCATTCAGCGTCCGGTCGAACCGAATCCGCCTGTGCCGCGATCGGTTTCGTCCAGTGTGTCGGTTTCGATCAGCACCGCACGCTGGACGGGAGCGGGGACCAGCTGGGCAATGCGGTCGCCGCGCGCAATCACGAAGGGCTCGTGGCTGAGGTTGGCAAGGATGATTTTCACTTCGCCGCGATAGTCGCTGTCGATGGTGCCGGGCGTATTGAGGCAGGTAACGCCGTTCTTAAGCGCGAGACCTGAACGCGGGCGAACCTGAACCTCGTAACCAACAGGAATCGCAATTGAAAACCCGGTGGCGACGGCTTTGCGTGCGCCCGGTTGCAGGGTGAGCGCTTCGGCGGAGACGACGTCCATGCCCGATGCGCCAGCGGTGGCATAAGCGGGCAGGGGCAAGTCGTTGCCGTGTGGCAAACGAACGACGGCAATCTGGATTTCAGGTGAGGGCATCGGCGATCCTTGAAACTAAACGGTCGGCGACGGCCTGTTTGGGAAGTTCATCCCAGCTTTCCACGCCCGTCGCCGTGACGAGGTGAACGCGGTTGTGGGAGCCGCCCATTACATCGCCTGACACGTCGTTGGCGATGATCCAGTCGCAACCCTTGCGAGCAAGTTTTGCCTGTGCGTGATCGAGGACATGGTCGGTTTCGGCGGCAAACCCGATCAACAGTCTGGGCCGCTGGGGGCTGGCCGCCAACGTGGCGAGGATGTCCGGGTTCTCGACGAGCGCCAGCGGCGCGGGCGCGTTGCCGTCCTTTTTGATCTTGATTGCGGCGGCATCGCTTCGCCAGTCGGCCACGGCGGCAACCAGTATCGCGACATCAGCAGGGAGCGCGGCATTGATCGCCGCCGCCATCTGAAGCGCAGTTTCGATGTCGATGCGGGTTACGCCGACTGGGGTATCGAGTGCCACCGGGCCTGCGACCAGTGTAACCCGTGCGCCGAGACTGGCAGCGGCAGCGGCAATGGCAAAACCCTGTTTCCCGGAGGACCGGTTGGCGATGTATCGGACCGGGTCGATCGGCTCGTGCGTGGGCCCGGCGGTAATCAGAATATGTTTTCCGGCGAGCGCCTGACCATCGGCAAAATGTGACTGGATCGCCGCAAAGATCGCCGCCGGTTCGGGAAGCCGACCGGGACCGAACTCGCCGCAAGCCATCGGCCCTTCGTCGGGCGACAGGACCGTCACACCGTCGGCGCGAAGCTGCGCGACGTTGCGGACGGTCGCGGCATGTTGCCACATGCGCACGTTCATCGCGGGTGCGGCCAAAACCGGTTTGTCGGTGGCAAGCAATAATGTGGTCGCCAAATCGTCGGCAATCCCAGCCGCCATCTTTGCCATCAGATCGGCGGTGGCGGGAGCGATAACGACCAGATCTGCCTCGCGGCTAAGCTGGATATGGCCCATTTCGGCCTCGTCCTTCAAATCCCACAGGCTGGTATAAACCGGGTGTTCGCTGAGCGCCGCGAGCGTCATCGGCGTCACGAAATGCGCGCCGCCAGCGGTTAGAACGCAGCGGACTGTGTAGCCGCCCTTGCGCAGCAGGCGGATCAGTTCGCAAGCTTTATAAGCCGCGATACCGCCGCCGACGATCAGGAGGATGCGCTTGTTGTGCATTTCCATTCCAATGCCGGTTGGGAGGAGCGGAGTCTAGCGGGCCTTTCGGTAGAGACGCGCAATGCCGGAAGGAGCGAAGACCAGCCCGATTGTCAGAATCGGAGCGACGAGTGCAACCCAATATTAATTTTCACTGCGACCAAAGATCATGAACACGCACGGCGTGACGATCAGGGCCGACGCGGCGAGTTGTGCTGCCGACGGCCGTAGTTATCTCGGCCAATAAGGGTGGCCGAACGGTTACGGACGGGTGCAGAGGAAATTGGTGAGCGCGGTGTTCAGCGATTACGGCTGCATAATAGCTTTCGCCGCGGGCCATCCGGGCATCGATTGCGCGATAAAGCGTGCCGTCGGTGGTTGCCTTTGGCGACGGTGCAGGCGTCTGTAGCTGGCCGCCAATTGCAAAACTCTAGGCAGAAATTGTCATCAGGGAAGCAACAGGCATCGGGCAGGCCAGCGCATATTGCTCTGCTGGACCCGCCGCTTCCCCCCAAACCGTGGGAGTAGCGTTAGTCGAACGCGGTTAATGGAGCGGCAGAAACAGGGTTGCCGCAATAGTAGCGCCGCAAAGCACCGCCCCACCCAGTGCTGCCATCACATAGCCAAGCGAGCCGCCCTTGAAGCGCACGGATATGTCTTCTGCCATCGGAGGCAACGGAGGCGCACCGCCTGCTGACGGAAACTTCGCTTCGATGCGGCGGACAAGATCGGGCATCCGGGCGAGGGTTTTGACGTTCTCTACGATGGCATCGGCAAGGCGTGCCTCTGGGCCGAGTTCGCCGCGCAGCCATTCGCGGACGAAGGGTTCGGCGGTTTCCCACATGTTGATTTCGGGATCGAGCGCGGTTGCGACGCCTTCGACCATGACCATCGTTTTCTGGAGCAACAAAAGGTGCGGCTGGGTCGCCATGTCGAAGTCGCGGGTGATCGCGAACAGCGAATCGAGCATATTGCCGATCGACATGTCCTTGACGGGCAGTCCGCGCATTGGCTCCCCGACCGAACGCAGCGCGGTCGCAAATTCGGCGACATTATGGTGGGGCGGCACATATTGCGCCTCGAAATGGATTTCGGCGACGCGACGGTAGTTGCCGGTAATCAAGCCGAACAGGATTTCGGCCAGCCAGCGCCGGGCGCGAACGTCGATGCGGCCCATGATACCGAAGTCGATGGCGACGAGATCACCATTGGGAGCGGCCAGAAGATTGCCCTGGTGCAGATCGGCGTGAAAGAAGCCTTCGGAGATTGCCTGACGCAGGAAACCGCGAACAAGAGTGGTGGCGAGCGCGCGGCGATTGTGGCCCGCTGCGTTGAGGGCGTCGAGGTTCGACAGCTTTATGCCGTCGATCCATTCGAGCGTCATGACAGTGCGCGATGTGCGCTTCCAGTCGATCGTCGGGATGCGGAAGCCGGGTTCGGCAGTCATCGATTCGGCGAGTTCGGAGGCGGAGGCGGCCTCGCGGCGAAGATCGAGTTCGCGCAGGGTCCACTGGCGGAAGGTGGCGATGGTCAGGCGTGGGCGCAGGCGGGCGAGTTCGCCACCCGCCAGTTCGGCCTTGCGCGCCGCCCATTCGTAGGTCTCGAGAGCGGAGGCGAATTCTGCTTCGACGCCGGGGCGGATGACCTTGATCGCGACGGTAACGCCTTCGGTCGTGACGGCACGGTGAACCTGGGCGATGGAGGCGGCACCGACGGGTTCTTCCTCGATGCTGAGGAACAATTCTTCGACAGGGCGCGCGAGGCCGCGTTCGATGGCGGCTTTTATAACCGGGAAGGGGAGCGCGGGCAGGCGGTCCTGAAGGCGCTCAAGGTCTTTGGCTGCAACGTCACCGATGATGTCGGGGCGAGTGGCGAGCGACTGACCGAGCTTGATCGCGGCGGGGCCGATCGCCTGGAATGCGTCGGCATAGGTGGGCTGTTTCGGAATGCGGGCGCCAAACCGGGCGACGCGAATCAGGCGGCGGACTTGCGGCGGGGTCAGCGGGTCGCGCTCTATCCCCTGCAAAGCGCCATGCCGCGCGAGGATGCGGCCCCATTTCAGGAGGCGCCAGACGTGGGTGGCGGAGCGGGTCAAATCTTCCAGCCGCTATGGATTGCGACCAACCCTCCGAGCATGGGTTCGACGCGGGTTTGGACGAAGCCAGCCTTTGCGATCATCGATTCGAAAGTCGGCATGTCGGGGAAGCGACGAATCGATTCGATCAGGTAGCGATAGCTGTCGGCATCGCCTGCGATCATCTGGCCGATCCGGGGGACCAGTTTGTGGGAGTAGGCGTCATAGAGATCGCCGAAGCCGGGCCACACCGTCGTCGAGAATTCGAGGCAGAAAAACCGTCCGCCGCGCTTCAGGACGCGGTGTGCTTCGGACAGGGCGGCGGGGATGTCGGTGACGTTTCGAATGCCGAACGCAATTGTGTAGGCGTCGAAGCTCTTGGTATCGAACGTCAGCGATTCTGCGTTGGCTTGCGTCCAGACGAGGGTGTCGATGCCACGTTCGGCGGCGCGGGCGATACCGACTTCCAACATTTCGGCATTGATGTCGGCGACGGTGATCTGTGCCTCGGATGGCTCCATACGAAAGGCGATGTCGCCGGTGCCCCCCGCCATATCCAGGATGAATTCGCCTGCACGCGGCTTCACGCGGCGGACGAAGCGGTCCTTCCACAATCGGTGCATCCCGCCCGACATCGCATCGTTCATGCGGTCGTAATTGCGGGCGACACTTGTGAAAACTTCGCCGACGCGGGCGGTCTTTTCGGAAACGGCTACGTCCTGATAGCCGAAGGATACGGTTTCGCTCATGGCAAAGCCTGTAGCGGGGGGTTGCGAGCGCCGCAAACGCATCCTAGCCGATTGTCATGCCTGAACTTCCCGAAGTCGAAACGACCGTGCGCGGTCTGGAGCCTGCCTTGCTGGGGCAACAGCTGGTCCGTGTCGACGTGCGGCGGCCCGATCTGCGGCGAGAGATACCCGTCGATTTGCGGCAGCGGATGACGGGGGCGCGGGTGACCGGCCTGGCGCGGCGGGCGAAATATGGGATTATCGAGACGGATCGTGGGGACAGCATGGTCTTTCACCTCGGCATGTCGGGGCGATGGCGACTGGATGTCGATGAACCGGGGCCGCACGACCATCTGGTGATCGAGACGGAGGCGGGACGGGTTCTGGCGCTGAACGATCCCCGGCGATTCGGCTCGCTCGATCTGGTGGAGACGGCGAAGCTGGCGGAATGGCCGCCGTTTGCGGCGCTGGGGCCGGAGCCGCTGGGCGAGGTTTTGTCGGGGGCATATCTGAAGGGTGTGTTTGCGGGCAGGGTCGCACCGGTGAAGGCGTTGCTGCTCGATCAGCGCGTGGTGGCGGGTTTGGGCAATATATATGTGTGTGAGGCGCTGAACATGGCGCGGATTGCTCCGGGGAGACAAGCGGGGCGGATTTCGCTTAGCCGGCTGGAGGTGCTCGCGACGTCTATACGCACGGTTCTGGCGGCGGCGATCGAGGCGGGCGGATCGACGATCAAGGATTATGCGCGGCCCGATGGACAATTGGGCTATTTCGCCAAGCAGTGGCGGGTGTATGGACGTGAGGGACAGCCGTGCCCCCGTGAAGACGGGACGGTGATTCGGACAGTGGACAGTGGACGGTCCACTTTCTGGTGCCAAAGCTGCCAAACGTAACGAATTGCGCCCGCAAAGTTGACCTTCGGGCCGACCTCCGCTACGCGCAGCGACCGAACGGTGCGGGATTCGCGCCGCTTTTTGTTTTCCTTATTTCGATCCGAGGGTTTCTATGGCGAACACGCCGCAAGCAAAGAAGCGTATCCGCCGTAATGACCGGCGTGCAGTCGTCAACGGCAACCGCGTTGGCCGCATCCGTACTTTCGTAAAGAAAGTCGAACTGGCGCTGCTGGCGGGCGACAAGGCCGTCGCTGCCGAAGCTCTGGCTGCAGCCCAGCCTGAAATGGCGCGCGGCGTTGCCAAGGGCGTGCTTCACAAGAACACTGTAGCGCGGAAATTCTCGCGTCTGTCCAAGCGGGTTGCCGCTCTCGGCTGATCCAGCTGTCCCGAAGTCGCCGTTTGGTTAATTTCGGTACATAAATCTTCTCTTTCAGGCAGCCCGTCGACCACCCGGTCGGCGGGCCGTTTTTCGTGACAAGTGCATTACAGAAAAAAGTCAGGAATTCCGGCGATTCGGGATGTCAGTGCAGTGCACCAATTTTCACTTAATATCAGAAAATCAAAGACTTAATCTGAAAGTCTCGGATTCCCTAGTGTTTGCCGAGTCAACGATGTTTATTTCACTTTTTTGAAAAGACCGTGCTTGCGAAGCCGGTCTGGACCGCCCAAAAATCATGTCTAGCAAGCGAGCGAATCGCTTTTGCTGATCAGATTGAAAAGAGCGGTGCTCGACATGCTGCGGTCTATGTAGGCCGTTGCCTTGCGGAGTCGCTTGTCTGCGGCGCGGGGGGTGCGATGCCGCAACAAACTGATTGGCGATGAATGAAACTACGGGGAGGTTTTCTTGCCATCTAACGGGACTATGAATTCGAGCGGCACCGATGGCTCCGGCCCCTTGGCCGCGGCTCGAGTTGTTGAAGGTCCGGTTGCTCAAGGTCCAGTTGCGGACGCGTGGGCAAAAGTGCGTGATGGCCTTCGTCGCGATCTTGGCGCGCGCAGCTTCGATAACTGGGTGTCCCGGATCAGGCTCGGCGACTATTGTCCGAACGACCGGTCGATCACGCTGGTCCTGCCCTCTGCTTTCATGGCGAACTGGGTCACGAGCAATTTGTCCGATCGGCTGAAACTGGCGTGGCGGTCGATCATGCCAGAAGTGTTGAGCGTGCGGATTATCGCCGAATGTGCCGATGTCGTTCAGATGGCACCGGCGATTGTCCAGCAGCCGACGGCGCAGGCTCAGGTGCCAACCGGCGAACGGCCATTCCGTTTCGATCCGCGCATGACGTTCGACACTTTCGTGACCGGTGAAGGCAATCGCATCGCGTGCAATGCGGGCCGCGCGATCGCCGAGGGTGGACCGATGCGCTTCAACCCGCTGTTCATCTATGGACCGACCGGGCAGGGCAAGACGCATCTGCTCCATGCGATCGGCCACGGTTATATGGCGCGCAAGCCACAGGCCCGCGCGATTGCGATGTCGGCCGAGCGCTTCATGGTCGATTTCGTCAACGCCATGCGTAACAAGGACACGATGGCGTTCAAGGAGCGCCTGCGGTCCGTCGATCTTCTGATGATCGACGATTTCCAGTTCATCGCGGGCAAGGGCACCACGCAGGAGGAATTCCTCTACACGATCGACGAACTGGTGCGCGGCGGACGGCGGCTGATTATTACGTCGGATCGCAGCCCACAAGAACTCGACGGCATAGAGGGGCGCATCCTGTCGCGCCTGACGCAAGGACTGGTGGTCGATATCCAGCCAGCCGACCTGACGCTGCGCCGTGCGATCGTGGACGCCAAGGTTGCGGCAATCCCGAGCGTTACGATACCGCCGGTCGTCCTTGACATGCTGGCGAGCCGGATCGCGTCGAATGTGCGCGAACTCGAAGGCGGCCTTAACCGTTTGATGGCTTATGCTTCGCTCAATGGTCGCGAGATCGATGAAGCATTTGCTGAGGACGTGCTGGCCGATATGTTCCGCGCAGGTCGTCGTCGGGTGACGATCGACGAAATCCAGCGCCGTGTTTCGGACCATTTCAACATTCGTGCCGCGGAAATGGTGTCGGCGCGGCGGGCGCGTGCAGTGGCACGTCCACGGCAAATCGCGATGTATTTGTCCAAGCAACTGACCCCGCGTTCGCTTCCCGAAATCGGTCGGCGGTTCGGTGGGCGCGATCATACGACGGTCATCCATGCGGTGAAGCAGATCGAAAAGCTGCGCGCGAGCGATAGCGAGATCGACAGCGACGTGCGGACTTTGCTGAGGTCGCTGGAGGGCTGAGCGACTGGAGAGCGAGCGGGTTGGGCGTCGGGTCGCGAAAACCGCGACGGGCGTGAAGCGGAAACGGGCAAAAGCCGAACCCGCCGCCGACGTGAATCTCCCATTCTATTGGTGGGAGGGCAATGTTCTGGTTATCAACATTTTGGGCAGGCCCAGCGCCAGCCGTGACGCCATCGGCAAATCCAGGGGCGCGCAGCTAAAAATCAGCGTGACGGCAGCCCCCGAACTGGGTCAGGCCACCGATCATATGGTGCGATATCTGGCCGGTCAGTTCGGCGTTTCACGTTCGGCGATTGAGGTCGTTTTCGGCCGCTTTAATGTGAACAAGCAGTTGAGGATAAAGGCTCCGACCAAACTTCCCGCGATTATCGGCAGGCGAGTTTGTTGTAGCGGCGCGTTTCTATTGTTTCGCGGCGTGGTTTTGGCCTGTCGACAAATCCCTGAAACGAGGTTGTCGTACATTTGGGCAATGCGATCAGGTTTGCTGCACGTTTTCCGATACTTTGGCTCAGAGTCGGTAGTTTCGGGGTTTCTCCCGGGGAAAGGTGACGGCAAACCTAGTTTTCCGTCGCTCGGCATATCTTTGCTATTCTATGTACTAGCCCAACTAGGTGGCGATAAATTGGGAGACCTATTCCATGAACTCAACGGACATCGGGATAGCGTGTTGGAAAAAACCGTTGCCTGCGTTACCGCGAAGCGAATCTTTATTATCGGTTTCGCCCTGACCATAGCCGCCTGCGATTCCAGTGCTAAGGGGCCTGATCCTGAGCTTGCGCGTCTTCCCGTCCAGCAATTGCTACAGAAGCTCGAAACAAGCCACGATCTCGATGATAAACGGATCGCTTTGGCGTGACCGGTGTGCCCGACGCCACGACCGATCTAAAGTCGGCCGTTGCCGTCGATTTGCGGTGCCGTAACGCGGTCGACGAGGACGCTCAGGGGCACGAAGCTGCGGCCGAAGCGCTCGAGGCGAGCTGCTATAAATTAATGCTCAGCTTCTAAAGCGATCACGGTAGGCAGATGCATGTTAACCCGCGCATCCTTGCTTGAGAATTCGAATTAACCCAGCGCTAGCGATGACAGGGTAATTGGAAAGATCGGCAGTATCGACGAATGCCTGTGCGTCCTTGTCTCGTGGGATTTGAGGGCAGGGACTTAAGATTGTGCTTCTTCTTTGCGTGCATTCTGATGTCAGGAAGTGGCGACCTTCATGATGACGAGTCCGCTCACAATCAGGAGTGCTGCTAAAATACGCAGCGGACTGGCCGCTTCGCCGAGAAGAAAAATACCGATGATAAATGCTCCCACGGCCCCGATACCTGTCCAGATTGTGTAAGCCGTTCCTAACGGAAGCGTTCGCATCGACCATGAGAGTAATCCGAAGCTGATCAGCATACCGACTATGGTTATGATGCTCGGCCAAATGCGGATGAAGCCTTGCGACTGTTTCATCGCGGTGGCCCAGACAATTTCGAACAAACCAGCAAAAATCAATGAAATCCACGCCATAGCAGCCTCCTCAGGCTGCCGGGCCGTCCCGGTCTTGATCCCCTCAACGGGGCGGGAACGTGGTCGCCGCGTGGCTTATATATTCGGAGTACGCAAATTTGCAAAGTCCGTGTTCGTCAATGATGATATATTGTATCTTTGATGATCGTGGTGCATAGGCGATTTCATTAAGGAGAGAATCGCTTGGCTAGCCGCGTATTACGTAATGGAACGATCGATCGGATCGCGGTGACGCTGTCCGGCCTTTGTGTCGTTCATTGCGTGGCGACGGTTGTGTTGCTTGGCCTGGTGTCATCGGTCGCATCGTGGCTGGGCAATCCGTTGATTCATGAGGTTGGGCTGGCGCTGGCGACTACGCTGGGTGCGGTTGCCCTGATAGGCGGGGCGTTCAGCCATGGGCGTGTTTTGCCGACTTTGATCGGCGCGGTCGGTTTGATTTTCATGGGGTCCGCGCTGTTCGTGCCGCACGGCGGACGAGAGGCTTTGCTGACGATAATCGGGGTCAGTTTCCTTGCCGGCGCGCATTGGCTTAATCGCAAAGCGCACGGTTCCGATCATAGCGCGCGCGGCTGATACTTTACCGAACGCCTGTGAATCCCTATCTGGATAAGGCGATGGGAGCACAACACACACTGCATCACGGTGCACCGCTGGCAAAGGCCGCACAGACCGCGTTCGAGGCTTCGGGTGAGCAGTGGACGGCGATGCGCGCGATCGTGTTCGAAACGCTATCGAGGTTTCCGAAGCCCGCCTCCGCCTATGATATCGCAGAGGCGGTTTCGACTTCGGAAGGGCGACGGATTGCCGCTAACAGTGTTTACCGGATTCTCGACCTGTTCGTGACCGCGAATCTGGCGAGAAAGGTCGAAAGCGCGAATGCCTATGTGGCGAATGCGCATCCGGATTGTGTCCACGACTGTATTTTTCTGGTTTGCGATACTTGTGGACAGGTCACTCACCTCGACGATGACAGCCTGAGTGCGCGGGTCCGGGCTGCTGCGACCAACGCGGGTTTCTCACAAGTGAGGCCGGTTATCGAGGTCCGTGGTAAATGTGCCGATTGCGACTGAGATAGCTTGAGTTTAGAAGCGTCGGGATGAGTGAGATTCCCGTAACGCCGCTGCTCGATACCGTTGACACGCCGAGCGACCTTCGCAAGCTGGATCAGAGCCAGCTCAGGCAGTTGGCTGACGAGCTTCGAGCGGAGATGATTTCTGCCGTCGGGACCACTGGCGGACACCTTGGTTCGGGGCTTGGGGTGGTCGAACTGACGACCGCGATCCACTATGTTTTCGATACGCCGCGCGACCGGGTGATCTGGGATGTCGGGCATCAGGCCTATCCGCACAAGATACTGACCGGGCGACGCAGTCGTATCCGCACGCTGCGGCAGGGTGGTGGGCTGTCGGGTTTTACCAAGCGGAGCGAGAGCGAATACGACCCGTTCGGCGCGGCGCATTCGTCGACGTCGATCAGCGCAGCACTTGGTTTTGCAGTGGCGAACAAGATTGCGGGTAAGCCGGGCAAGGCGATCGCGGTGATTGGTGACGGCGCGATGTCCGCGGGCATGGCCTATGAGGCGATGAACAATGCCGAGCAGGCGGGCAATCGGCTGATTGTGATCCTGAACGACAATGACATGTCGATCGCGCCGCCGGTCGGTGGGCTGTCGTCCTATCTGGCGCGCATCGTTTCGAGCCGCGAGTTTCTGTCGATTCGTGAGCTTGCGCGGAAACTGGCGCGGAAGCTTCCGAAGGCGCTGCATTCCGCCGCGCGCAAGACCGATTCGTTCGCGCGTGGCATGGCGATGGGTGGGACGTTGTTTGAGGAACTAGGTTTCTATTACGTCGGGCCGATCGACGGACACGACCTCGAGCATTTGATCCCGGTTCTGGAAAACGTGCGTGATGCCGCAGAGGGACCGTGCCTGATCCATGTCGTGACGACCAAGGGCAAGGGATATGGTCCTGCCGAGGAATCTGCCGACAAATATCATGGCGTGCAGAAGTTCGACGTTATCACAGGCGCTCAGGCAAAGGCACCTCCGGGGCCGCCAAGCTATACCAGCGTGTTTGCCAAGGCGCTGATCGCAGAGGGTGAGCGCGATCCGACGATCTGCGCGATCACGGCTGCGATGCCCGGCGGGACAGGTGTCGATTCGTTCGGGGCGGCATTTCCCGACCGCAGTTTCGATGTGGGGATCGCCGAACAGCACGCGGTGACTTTTGCTGCCGGGCTGGCGGCGCAAGGGATGCGGCCGTTCTGCGCGATATATTCGACGTTCCTGCAACGCGCTTACGATCAGGTCGTGCATGACGTGGCGATCCAGAATTTGCCGGTGCGTTTCGCGATCGATCGCGCTGGACTGGTCGGGGCGGACGGTGCGACTCACGCGGGGTCGTTCGATGTGACCTATCTGGCGTCGCTGCCGAATTTCGTCGTGATGGCAGCGGCGGACGAGGCGGAACTGGTCAACATGGTTCACACCTGCGCGATGCATGACAGCGGGCCGATCGCGGTGCGTTATCCGCGGGGCAACGGGACCGGGGTTGCATTGCCCGAAGTGCCGGAACTGCTGGAGATCGGCAAAGGCCGGATCGTGCGGCAGGGCAAGAAGGTGGCGATCCTGTCACTTGGCACGCGGTTGGCCGAAGCGTTGAAGGCGGCCGATATTCTCGACGCCAAAGGGTTGTCGACGACTGTCGCAGATCTGCGTTTTGCCAAGCCGCTGGATGTTGAACTTATCCGCAAGCTGTTGATTTCACACGAGGTTGCGGTCACGGTCGAGGAAGCCAGCATCGGTGGCCTTGGCGCGCATGTGCTGACAATGGCGAGTGATGAGGGGCTGATCGACGGCGGCCTGAAGTTACGCACGCTGCGTTTGCCGGATGTGTTTCAGGATCACGACAAGCCCGAACTTCAATATAAGGAAGCCGGGCTCGACGCGGAATCGATTGTCGAGACGGTGCTGAAGGCGCTGCGGATGAACAGCGTCGGCGTTGTCGAAGAGGTACGCGCTTAAAGCCGGGTCGGTTCTGCTGCGTGAAAAGGCGCGGCCGGATCGTTTCTGCCATAGTCAGCGACGGCCCGATCATAGTCATTCTGGACGGTGGATAGCGCGCTGGCGTCGCCAGTTCGTACAAAATGTTTCAGTCGGTCGAGCAGCACGAGCCCTTCGCGCCAGACGCCCAGCCCTGACAGCGCGTTGATGTGTCCGATGGTGCCTGCGTCCACCAGATGTGCTCCCCAATCATTTGCCATGCCAGCCGTGTCGGCAAATCGCGCATAGGGATCGTCATGACTGGCGACCACGATGGTAGGGAAAGGCAGGGGTGACTGAGGGAGGTGCCCAAATTCCCTGGTCAGAACGGGAAAGCTGTCGGATTCGAAACAGGGCGGCGCGACCAGCAGTGCCGCTGCGACCGGCGCTCCCCATGATGGCGTTGCCAGTGCGGCCCACCATGCGACGGTCAGGCAGCCGAGACTATGGGCGACGAGTATGACCGGCGCGTCAGTGCCACGCAGCGATTGTTCGAGTTTCGTTACCCAAGGATTGCGGCGCGGGGCGTTCCACATCCCCAGTTCGACCCGCGATACGTCGGGCTGGGTCGCCTCCCAATGTGTCTGCCAATGGTCGGGGCCGCTGTTACCGAGACCGGGCAGCGTGAATACGGCAGGTCGGGAATTGCTGGTGATGTTCATCGGATTCACCTTTGAAACGAGCGTTGAGAGAGAGGCAGCGATTCTTTGCGTTAGTCGGGCTTCTAGTATTCATACTAACTCACTAGGGTATTGGTTCCGCGGCAATTGTCTTTGGGACGCGCAAAGTCTGACTTTCAGCGATAAGGAGGCGTATGAAACGTCTCCGTGCCGACCAACGCCTCGTCGATCTGGGCCTATGCGAAAGCCGCGCGCGTGCGCAGGCGCTGATCTTGTCAGGGAATGTCTTTATCGGTGAACGACGGGTCGAAAAGGCCGGGCAGCCGGTGGCGGATGATGTGTTGTTCGATGTCAGGGGCCGTGATCATCCGTGGGTGTCACGCGGGGGCGTCAAGCTGGCGCATGGCCTTGATCATTTCGGCTGGGACGTGACCGGCGCGGTGGCGATGGATGTCGGATCGTCGACCGGCGGATTCACCGATGTTCTGCTGACCAAGGGCGCGACCAAGGTCTATGCCGTGGATTCGGGGACGAACCAGCTTGCATGGAAAATGCGGCAGGACCAGCGCGTTGTCGTGCTGGAACAGACCAGCGCGCGTATCCTGACGGCGGCGCATATTCCCGAATCGGTCGATATTATCGTTTGTGATGCGAGCTTTATCGGGCTGGCAAAGGTGCTGGAACGGCCACTGACCTTTGCAAAACCCAATGCGCGACTGATGGCGCTGATCAAGCCGCAGTTCGAAGTCGGACGTGATGCGGTGGGCAAGGGGGGCGTGGTTCGCGATCCCGAATTACACCGTTCCGCCTGTGAAGGCGTCGCCGAATGGGTGACGGCCAAACGGTGGCGCGTTGAGGGAATCGTCGAAAGCCCGATCACCGGACCCGAAGGAAATGTGGAATTTCTGATTGCGGCACACGCGATGGTTTGACCGCGCGACGAATCGCCCTTTAGGATAGACGAATGGGTGAACTAGCATCGCGCGATCAGTTGCGTATGTCGTTCGTGCGGTGGGTGCTGTTTACGGTGCCTCTGCTCGTGTTTCTCGGATTCCTGTCGGGGCGGGTCGCGGGATCGAGTGCCGGCAACCGCTGGTTTGAGGCGCTGGTTCGGCCCGCCGCGATGCCACCCGGATGGGCGTTCGGCGCGGCCTGGACGGTGCTTTACATTCTGATGGGCATTGCGCTGGCGATGATCCTGAATGCGCGGCGCGCTCGATTTCGCGGGCCTGCGATTGCGCTGTTCGTGCTTCAATTCATTGCGAATCTTGCCTGGTCGCCGCTGTTTTTTGCCGCCCATCAGGTGGTCGTGTCGTTTGTGCTCATCCTGCTGATTTTCGCGCTCGCCGTTGCGACGACATTCGCGTTCGGGCGGGTGCGGGCCGCGGCGGCGTGGCTGATGGTTCCGTATCTGGCGTGGTTGTGTTTTGCCAGCATTCTCAACTGGCAGGTTCATTCGCTGAATCCTAATGCAGAAACGCTTGTGCCAGCGCGTCCCCATACCCAAATAGAGCTTTGACGATTTTCCGGGAAAGGCTTTACCCATGCAGACCGAAAACAAGTTTTTCGACGACGTTTCAAAGTTCTTCAACGGCGCGGCCGGCACTGTTGCCGGGATGACCCGTGAGGCCGAAGCCGGCGTTCGCGAGAAGGCCAAGGAATGGATCGGCGGACTGGAGTTCGTCAGCCGCGATGAATTCGAAGCCGTTAAAGCCATGGCGGCCGCTGCGCGCGACGAGGTCGATGAACTGAAAACGCGCCTTGCTGCTTTGGAAGCAGGCAAGAAATAGTCGGTTTTATCCACAGTTATCATTGGCGTGGTGCTTGCCTAGCGGACGACTCCACGTCACCCGTAACGGCATGAGAGTGAGCACCATCGACGAAGACGGAAACAGCAGCGAGCCGATCGAGATGCTCGAGGCGTGGTTCGACGCGCATAGCTGGACCAATGAGCGTGTCGGCGACGAGGAGATCGTAGCCTCTACTGCGGGCGCGTGGGGCAGTTACGAACTGCGCGGCGTTTATCGCAATGACGATGCGGTGCTGCAGTTTCTCGCGTTTCCCGACATCCGCGTGCCCGACCATCAGGCTGCTGTGATTTATGAAACCATCGGCCTCATCAACGAGCAGTTGTGGATCGGGCATTTTGAGTATTGGGCGGGTAACGGCAGCCTGTTGTTCCGTCACGCCGCGCTGCTGACCGACGATGGCGTGCTTTCGCTCGATCAGGCGGAGACGCTGATCGAGACTGCCGTGGACGAGATCGACCGATTTTATCCGGTGTTCCAGTTCGTTCTGTGGGGTGGCAAGTCGCCAAAGGATGCGATCGCAGCCGCTATGGTCGAAACGCGCGGCGAGGCTTGAGCGAAGCATGAGCGAGGCGGGCATAAGTGCGATCTGGCTGATCGGTTGCGGCAATATGGCGGGCGCGATGCTGTCTCGCTGGCTGGAAACGGGACTGGACCCGTCGCGCGTCACTGTGGTTCGGCCAAGCGGTAAGCCGGTTGCAAACGGTGTGCGGGTGGTGACCGAAGTGCCGAATGAACCAGCCCCGGCGATTCTTATGCTCGGGTTCAAACCGTTTCACCTCCTCGACGTCGCGCCGCAACTGTCAGCGGCGAGTGCCGGTGCGACCGTAATTTCGATCCTTGCAGGCACCGAAACCTCAACGCTGCGACGTTGTTTCCCCGTCGCGAGGGCGGTCGTGCGGGCGATGCCGAACCTTCCCGTGACGATCGGCAAGGGCGTGGTTGCCTTGCATGGCGACCATAGCGCCCAAGTGGATACGCTTATGCAGCCGCTCGGGTTGGTAGAATGGATCGCAGATGAGCATCAGTTCGATGCCGTTACCGCGCTTGCCGGTTCCGGCCCGGCTTTCCTGTACCGGTTTATTGACGCCCTGACGCAAGCGGGCGTGGCGATTGGCCTGTCGGGGATCAGTCGCAGCGGATGGCGATTGCCACGATCGAGGGATCGGGGCTGCTGGCGGCCGCTTCGGATGTGTCCCCCGCAGTGCTGGCCGACCGGGTTGCGAGCAAGGGTGGATCGACCCGCAAGGGGCTGGATGTCCTCGATCACGACGGCGCGCTGATTCGGTTGCTGACCGATACGCTGGCGGCTGCTCAGGCCCGTAACGCCGAAATGGCAGCGGCTAGCCGCGCCGGTTGATGTCGGCCATCAGGGCGCGGTCTTCGGGAGGGATCAGCCCTTCCAGCACCTGCCAGAACCCTGTTACCGCGTGCTGTCCGGCATGGGCATAGGCGGCACCGATGCGTTCCTTCATCGATTCGAACAGCTTGGCTTCCAGCACCGTGCCGGTTTCGCTCAGACGTAGAAGCTTTTGGCGACGGTCGTCGCGGCCGGGTCGGGTTTCGATATACCCACGTTCGGTCAGTTCGGTCAGCACGCGGCCCAGCGACTGTTTAGTCACCAGCAACATGCGCAGTAATTCGCCGACCGTCAGATTGGGGTGGCGCGAAATGAAATACAGTGCCCGGTGATGCGCGCGTCCCAGACCCTGTTCGATAAGCTGTTCGTCGAGCGCGCGCGTCATGCGACTGTATCCAAAGAACAAAAGTTCTCCGCCGCGCCGGATTTCGGCATCTCGCAAAAATAACGGGGACGCCCCGGTGGTAGAAGTTTGGCCAGCCATGTTGACCCTTTTTGCCAGTGGGGATACGAAATCGCAAATGATTACTCGAGGACAGTTTTGATGGATGGCGGCGACACATTGGAGTTCAGGACCGAAGCCCATGCCTCGCCCGTCAGCGCTGCCGATCGCGATGTCCTGCTGGTCGATCCGGGGTTCGGCAAGGTCTTTACCGACCACATGGCGGTGGTTCGATTTTCGCGTGAAAAAGGCTGGCACGATGCGCAAATCACTGCGCGTGCGCCTATCCCGATGGACCCGGCAACTGCGGTTCTCCATTATGCGCAGGAAATATTCGAAGGGATGAAGGCGTATCGGCTGGCCGACGGCGGTGCCGCGCTGTTCCGTGCCGACGCCAACGCCCGCCGTTTTGCGCAGTCAGCAGAACGCATGGCGATGCCGCCAGTGCCCGAAGCGCTGTTTCTCGATTCGGTGCGCAAACTGGTGGCGATCGACCGCGACTGGATTCCGCATGGTGAGGGTGGGGCGCTTTACCTCCGCCCGTTCATGTTCGCGAGCGAGGTGTTCCTTGGCGTGCGGCCGTCGAACGAATATTTGTTTATCGTCATTGCATCGCCTGTGGGAGCCTATTTCAAGGGCGGTGCCAAGGCGATCTCACTCGGCGTGTCGCGTCACTATACCCGCGCGGCACCGGGCGGGACGGGCGCCGCCAAATGCGGTGGAAATTACGCATCCAGCCTGATTGCTCAGGCTGAAGCCGTGCGGCAGGGATGCGATCAGGTGGTGTTTCTCGACGCCGCCGAACATCGCTGGGTCGAGGAATTGGGCGGCATGAACACGTTTTTCGTGTTCGATGACGGGTCGATTTCGACGCCCCCACTGGAAGGGACGATCCTGCCCGGCATCACGCGCGAATCGATCATCAAACTGGCTCATGACGAAGGTCTGACGGTGCGTGAGGAGCGTTATTCGATCGACCAATGGCGCGCCGATGCGACGAGCGGACGGTTGACTGAAGCTTTCGCCTGCGGGACCGCAGCCGTCGTCACGTCGATCGGCGTCGTGCAGGATGAGGGCCAGTCGTTCACGATTGGCAGTGGTGGTCCCGGCCAGTTGACCGAGAAACTGCGCGCGCGGCTCGTCGATATTCAGCGTGGATTGGCCCCCGATCCGCACAATTGGGTCGAGAGACTCTTTTGAAACAGGCTCTACACCCCCTTTTCAGCAGCATTCGCCCCGGCTAAGGGCGCTTGCTCTGTTGGGGCGTCGCCAAGTGGTAAGGCAGCGGCTTTTGATGCCGCCATTCGTAGGTTCGAATCCTGCCGCCCCAGCCAGACATTCTGTGAACGGCCCCGTGATCAGGGGATTGTGGTGTAGCCGTAGCCGTAGCCGTGAACCGTCATGGTCAGCTTTTCATTGGGGGCGAGGCCTTTCCACTGTCCGGCCCATTGCACAAAGCCCGCGTTCGAGGGGTTGGTCGGCCACATCTCGATCCACGGTTTCATAGGATGTGAGATGAAGGACGTGGTGCTGCTGCGCTCCCAGCGGTGGACGCGCTGGCCGTCGACATACATTTCGACATAGCCCGCAGTTTCATCGATCTTGATGCCGAAGCGATGGCGCTGTCCCGACATATCAGTGCCTGCGAACAGGCGGACGGTGTTCTGCTGATGCACGCCGTTGACGTAAACGTGCATCGACACGTCCAGGCCCCTGCGCCCTGCAAATTCGAAGTCGATTTCGTCCTTGCTGCCGGTGTCGTAGATCCAGAGTGGCGCGACGATTACGCCTTCGTGCAGTGATGGCAGCGTGACCTCCGTTTCCCAAAGCCCGCGCGTATAGGCTGGCGTGCCGTTCATGCCCTGAAGCTGTGGTGCTCCCGTAGCGTCGAGTGTGAACACGGTATCCTTGCCCGATTTCTGGACGATATGGTTGTAGCGCCACGGAATTGGGCCGTTCACATTGTCCCATTCGGACGCGAGCCATTTCCCGTTCCAGTTCCACATCCGCATATCGGAAAGATCGAGGGGCGGCAGTGCTGCAACGGCAGGCGTTGCCGCGGCTGCCGGATTTGCCATCGGGGTGGGGGCGAGGAGCGCGCGGGATGCGCCATTGAGCAGGGCGGCAACTTTACTTGTCTGGGCGGCAGTTTTCACCGTCGCGACCTGTGCGCTAGCCGCCACGCCAACGATCAGCGCCGAGATGCCACATATCAATTTCGTTTTCGATTTCATGATCGCGATCCCGGATTTCTGCGTTGCCAGCCCATGCTGCCGACAGAAGATTAACAACGACCTAGCATTGTGTAGCAACCCGCTGTGCAATGGACCCTAGCGCGGACAGAAGAACATGGCGTTGGTCCGTCGCCCATGCGTGGCGCAAACGCGTTATACTGTCAGAAATCATCATTGGCTGATTGCCATGTCAGGCTTGCCGCCGGTCGCGGGTCGGTTAGGGTGGCTGATGGCCATAGCGGTTTCTACGATCAGACTTGCCCCCGCGAAGTCACCGCAGAGTGGGGCCTATTCGTTCGAGGCGGGTGAACGGGTTTCCGGTCCGCTGATATCGTGCCTGATGGTTACGCGCGGTGGCAAACTGCCCGCTGCATTCGCGTTGGACTGTTTTCGGCGACAAAGCTGGCGGAACCGTGAGCTGGTGATCGTTTGCGATGTTGCCGACAGTGCGATCGAAGCGTTAGTCGCCAGCCTGGGCGATCCGACGATCCGTTATGTCGAAGCCGCCCCTGCTTCGCTGGGTGAGTTGCGCAATATATCGGTTGCACACGCGCGCGGTGATTTTCTTTGCCAGTGGGACGACGATGACCTTTACGATGCCGGGCGGCTGGAGTTCATGATGGCAGCGCTGCTCAGCCACGATGTTGCCGCGGTATTCCTGAAGCGCTGGTTGATCTGGTGGCCTGCGCGGCGTCAGCTTGCTGTGTCGGGAAGCAGGACATGGGAGGGCAGTATGCTGGTCGGCCGGGATGTATTGCCAGCCTATCCAGCTCAGGCGCTGGCGGAGGATAATATCACGATAGCGCGCCTTTGTTCGATGCACGCGACGCTGCTGATCGACCGGCCTTCGCTCTATTGCTACATCGTCCATGGAGCCAATAGCTATGAGAATGCACATTTCGAAACCATGGTGAGTTGGGCTAGCGAGGTCATTTCGGCAGATCGCTACGACGCGCAGATCGCCGCGCTGGCGTCGTCATTGCCCATGACAGACTATGCCTCTCATCTGGCGGACGGCACTGCGTGGTGACGCGGGTGGTTCCGGTCCTGTTGCGTGAACCCGATGGTCGAAAGATAGAGGGCTCGATGACCGTGGCCGCCGGTTTCGAAGTTGCTGGGCCATTAATCTCGTGCGTGATGGTGTCGCGGGGGGTGATTTATCCAGCGGTATTCGCGATCGAATGCTACCGGCGGCAGACTTATGCCAATCGCGAGCTGATTGTGGTTTCCGCAGCCGCCGATACCAGTCTCCGCGACATGATCGCGGAAATCGGCGACCCGACGATCAAATTTGTATCTGTGGCTCCGGCTTCGTTGGGCGATTTGCGCAATATCAGTATCGCGCAATCGTCGGGCGAGCTGATCTGCCAATGGGACGACGACGATCTGAGCGCTCCTGACCGGCTTGAGCTGCAGACAGCGGCACTAGCGCAGAGCTATTCCACGGCTTGCTATTTCGGAGCGATCACATTGTGGTGGCCTGCGCGACGGTGGCTGGCGAAATCGGAAGCGCGGGGATGGGAAAACACCATGCTCGTCAAGCGCGAGGCGATCCCTATCTATGCCGCCGAAAATCTGGCGGAGGATACCCGTGTCGCGCAAATGCTCGAACGGCATCACCGGTCGTGTCTGATCCTGTCACCGGACAGTTATTTCTATGTGCATCACGGCTTGAATGCGTGTGGAGCGGCGCATTTCGAACGGCGGTTCGAAGCCGGGAGCCTTGTTATACCCGAGGTCGATTATAACCGTGAACTGGCCGCGGCCGGAGCGCGCGTTCCGGTGGCAGACTATGCCGGGTTTCTCGCGCGTGGCGGCGTTTGAATGCTCACGTTCGAAATGAAGCTTTCGGCGCCATATACACCGGCGCTTCATCGAACTTTACGATTGCGCGAAGGGCAGGTCGTTACAGGGCCGCTGGTGTCCTGCCTGATGGTTTCGCGCGGCGATGCGTCTCCGGCGGCGGCTGCGATTGAGTGCTATCGGCGGCAGAGCTATGCGAACCGCGAACTGGTGATCGTGACGGCAAAACGCGACAGTGCCGTGGGCGCACTGGTTGCCGAACTGAACGATCCTACGATCCGATGCCATGAGGTCGAGGATCGCGTGCTGGGTGAATTACGTAACTTCAGCGTTGCGCAGGCATCCGGCGATTTTGTGTGTCACTGGGACGATGATGACCTTTACCATCAAGACCGGCTTGCGCTCCAGATGGCGGCGATTGCGGCGACCGGAGCAAAGGCATGTTTCCTGTCCCGGCTGCTGCTTTGGTGGCCTGAACGCGAACTGTTGCGGGTGAGCTATGGGCGAACATGGGAGGGGTCGATGGTTGCGGACCGGTCGGTTGTGCCGGTTTTTCCCGCCTTGGCTCGCGAAGAAGATTTCTATGTGGTCGCAAAGATGGCCGCGCTGCACGCGCTGGTCCAAATCGATTACCCGATGGGTTATTGCTACACGGTGCACGATCGCAATGTGAACGACGAGGAGCATTTCGAGCGCGTATTTTCCAGGAGTTCCGCGATCGACGATTGTGCGACTTATACGCAGGCACTGTCACTGATCGGGGCGAGCTTGCCGGTTGCGGGCAGGTGACGATCGTCAGTCTGAGCGGCATTGCCAGGTGGTAAAAATGTTTCAGCCAATGGTGAGATAGATCGGTTCGGTGGCGGAAGCAGACCATCGCGGATAACTGGTCATGGTGGTTTCGAAAAGCGCTGAGGCGATATGGGATGCCAGCCAGTGCTGAACACGGGGTAATTCCTGAGCGTCGAAAAATGCCCGATCGGTGTTCGCGAATTGGCGCACGAACGGCATGGTCGCCATGTCCGCGAAAGACCGGAGCGGGCCGCAGAGGTTATCGGAAGATTGCAGGCGGGCTTCCAAAGTTTGCAATATGCCGACGGCGAGGGCGCGGTGTTCCAGAGGGTCGCTTTGGTGCCGGTCGGGATATTTATAACGATCCAGGTGAAATTTGAACGGGCCGTCGTTCGCTGCGATCAAGGGATCGTCGACGCTCGCCAGCCAGTTTTCAGGGTCGTTCACGGTCAGCGCCCAGTGCATGATGTCAAAACTTTGATCGACGATTTTTGCGCCCGGAGCGAGCAGGACCGGCACGGTGGCCTTGGGCGACAGCGCGATCAGTTCGGCGGGTTTGTCGCTCAGCTTCACTTCGCGCAGTTCGCAGACGGTGCCACTGACCAGCAACGCCATCCGCGCCCGCATGGCATAGGGGCAGCGGCGGAAACTGTAGAGGATTGGAAGTTCGTTCAAGATCGTTTTCCGAAAATTGCCACTGATATTGTCCCGGATATTGCATCGCGTATGGTTCACCGACTAACGCTCTACCATGACAAATCCTATTCCCACTTACGAAACGCTGCTCGTGGAAACGCGCGGTCCGGTCACACTTATCACGCTCAATCGCCCACAGGCGCTTAATGCGCTGAACAGTCAGATACTGGCCGACCTGATTGCCGCGCTGGGCGCTTATGACGCCGATCCGGGACAGGGGTGCGCGGTCCTGACGGGCAGCGAAAAGGCATTTGCGGCGGGCGCGGACATCAAGGAGATGATGACGCTGAGCTTTGCCGATGTGTTCGGTGGTGATTTCTTCAGCGGATATGATCGCGTTACCGCCACGCGCAAGCCGATCATCGCGGCAGTGGCGGGCTATGCGCTGGGCGGCGGATGCGAACTGGCGATGATGTGCGATTTCATCCTTGCGGCCGATAATGCGAAGTTCGGCCAGCCTGAAATCAAGCTGGGCGTGACCCCCGGCATGGGCGGTTCGCAGCGCCTGACGCGTGCTGTCGGCAAGGCGAAAGCGATGGAAATGTGCCTGACCGGCAGGATGATGGACGCGGTCGAGGCCGAGCGTTCGGGCCTGGTCAGCCGCATCGTGCCCGTTTCCGAACTGGTCGATGAAGCCGTAAAAACTGCGACGACGATTGCCGGAATGGGGCCGCTGGCGGTGCTGGCGAACAAGGAAATGGTCAATGCCGCGTTCGAGACTGGGCTGAAGCAGGGCATTTCGTTCGAGCGACGGCTGTTCCACGGGCTGTTCGGTACGGCGGATCAGACAGAAGGCATGGCTGCGTTCTCCGAAAAGCGACCGGCGAAATGGACTGGGGCGTAAGTTAACTCGATCGGGACATTGCCGATATTGGGGACATAGCGTTCAGTCAGCTTGACTCCCTCGCCAGTTTTGCAAAATGAGCGAGGGAGTTTGCAACAGGGGCGCATCAGCATGTCACCGACGCCACGTAAGCGGGTTTTTGCAGGGGAGCGCGCGCGCGCCTTGCGGGCGCGGCATGGGCTGAACCAGACTGAGCTGGCGGCGCGGATCGGCCTGTCGGTCAGCTATCTTTCGCAGATAGAGAGCAATGACCGGCCGATGACGGATGCGGTCCTCATGGCCTTTGCACGCGCGTTTCCGTCCGATTGGGCGGACACAGGGGCCGACGACACGATGGCGTTGCTGGCGGGGGTCGAGAACGCGGTACAGGCGACTGTGTTTGCCGATGCGGAGTTCACGCCGGATGCGATGAGGCGAGCGGTCAATCAACAGCCGTTGCTGGCACGGTATCTTGTGTCGACCCACGCGGCGCTCGCACGTTCGCAGGAACAGTTGCGTTCGCTCGACGATGCGCTGGACAGTGGCAGCGAGACACCATTGCCGTGGGAGGAGGTGCGCGACTGGTTTCACGCATCGGGCAATTACATCGATGCGATCGACAGGCAGGCAGAAGGTGTCGCGGCCGAAATCCTCACAGGCGGTAACGCGGCTGATGCGATCACCGAACGGCTCAAACGGGTGCACGGGGTAACGATCAGCAGCGCGGTTGCAGCCGACCATCCGTTGCGCAGTTTCGATGTCGCCGCCCGAGTGTTGACGGTCGATCCCGCGCTTCCGAACGAGAGCCGATTGTTCCTGCTGGCGCACCAGCTCATGCGGCTGGAACTGGCGGCAACGATCGGGGCGACGATCGGCAATGCGCAGTTGCGATCGGAGGAGGCGTTTCAACTACTGTCGGTCGGTCTCGCCAATTACGCAGCGGGGGCGTTGCTGATGCCTTATGCTCCGTTTCGGGCAGCGGCGCGCGAATTGCGCCATGATATTGATGCGCTGCGTTTGGTTTTTGGTGTCAGTTTCGAACAGGCGTGTCATCGGCTGTCGACGTTACAGCGGCCGGGAGCGACGGGGATTCCGTTCTTTTTTTGCCGCGTCGATATGGCGGGCAATATCACCAAGCGGCATTCGGCGACCCGGCTGCAATTCGCGCGCTTCGGTGGCGCGTGTCCGTTGTGGATCGTGCATGAGGCAGTGGCGATTCCTGATCGTGTTCTGGTGCAACTGGCCGAAACGCCCGATGGGGTGCGCTATGTTTCGATGGCGAAGGGGCTGGTAAAGCCATCGGGAAGCTATGCGCGACCAAGCCGCCGCTATGCCGTCGCGCTGGGGTGCGAGGTCGAATATGCGGCGGACTTTATATATGGCGACCAACTTGATGTGGACGGAGAGCGGAGCGCGACGCCGATCGGGGTGTCATGCCGCATCTGCCCGCGTCGGGATTGCGAACAGCGCGCCTTTCCCCCGGCAGGGCGGCATATCGTCGTGGACCCCGATCATCGCGGGGTTGTGCCCTATACATTCGATTGAAGCGGCTGGTTCAGTTCAGTGAGCCAGGCGGTAATCATCCGCTGTCCTGCGCGTTCGCTGACCGGGCCGGTGATGTCATATTCCGATCGAAGCGCGTTCGGGCAGACATTGGCTTGTGACAGATAGTCGCTGGACTCCGCGATCCATGCGTCGATGCGCGGGTCGGTACCCATTTCGGCATGGCATTGCAGCGCGAGCAGTTCACGTCCGCGCCGAAATGCCTGATGCGGATAGCTGGGGGTAGAAGCGAGCAACTCGGTGCCGGGCGGCAGGTCGAACGTATCGCCATGCCAGTGCAGGATAGGAACATCGGTCAAATGCGCGACGGGGGAAGCGGATCCTGCCTCAGTTAGTGTGAGAGGCGCAAAGCCGACTTCCTTGGTTGGGCCGGCGTAGATTTCTGCTCCGAGTGCAGCGGCGACAAGCTGTGCGCCGAGACATATCCCGAGCGTCGGCAAGCCGTGGTCGAGCCGTTCGGCAAGGCGTTCGACTTCATGGTTGATCCACGGATGGGCGTAGCGTTCGTAAACCGCCATCGGCCCGCCCATCAGGATCAGCAGGTCAGGCGACAGGAAGTCGGCCGTCGCGAATTCGGGGCCGCACACGTCTATGCGGTCGAGTTCGTAACCCGCCGCTTCGATCGGATCACGAAAACCGGCGATCCCTTCGTGGGGAACGTGACGGATAATGAGGCCGCGTTTTGCCTTGGTCGATTCAGATGACATCGGGGCAGATTAGAAGGTCGGTGCGAAATTGAGAGCGTGTTTTGCTTTCGCCCTCACAAGCCGGGCTGTTTACGAACGTGCGATCAGGCGATCGAGAACGTCCTGACCCCAGCGCCACGATCCCAGCCGGGCGTTGGCGTCGATGTGCCCGGCCTCGCCTGCTTCAACGACATTGGCACCCCATGTGCGAGCGATGGCGTAGCCGCGACCAAGGCTGGCATAGGGATCGTCCGAACTGGCGATGACGGTGGTCGCAATCGGCAGTTTGGTAAATGCAAAGCAGCCGAAGCGACGGATGACCGAGGGGGCGTCGATCTGGCCCGGGTCGCATGGCGCGACCAGCAGCGCCTGAATGCGGCCCGATGTGGCGCGCTGACTCAGCAGCGCCCAGGCGGCCACCGCAAGACAACCGAGACTATGCGCGACAAGCACGACAGGACCGGAAACCTGATCGACGGCAGCATCAATGCGCGCGAGCCAGCGGAGAGGATCGGGATCGCCTTCTCCCTGATCGATGCGGCGGCAGTCGGTGCGTTCCTCTTCCCAGCGCGTTTGCCAGTGATCGGGTTCGGAGCCGCGCAGGCCAGGGATAAGGAGAACGGTGGACCGGGACATCATGCGCTTCTCCTGTTTAGGCGACCCTTTTCGGGCCTTCGTTGAAAAATACGGTCCGACCGACCGGCCGGACCGCAGTGGGTATTTTCGCCCTAGGGGGCACTTCGCACAGGACCGCTGCCAGAAGCCCGAAGCGCCAATTTCGGTGCGACTCGGGCAATTCCTAGCGATCGAGTGTAGTAACTCCCGAAATCGTGTAATTGCAAAGGGGTGTTCGCCGAACTGTGAGGAATTTGCGCCAAAATCCGATGGGCAAACTTAACCTTGGGCGTGCACAGAAAATGCAGCTTCTCATTCGATAAGGCGCGGGCTTTATCGAGTGGAGAGACAGACAGAGAAACAAGATCATGACCCAGAATAAACTTACCGTTGTCGAGGCTGAGGCACCGAACCATCTCGACATTTCGGGTGTCATCATCGGACTGCGATCGGCGCGCGATGAGTGGAGAGCCGCGCATCAGCGTCATGCCGAACTCGGCACGCATGGTTTTCCGTCGCGTCGTTCGCTCGACCGGATTGTCGGCGCGATTGGCGCGGCGTTGTTTCCATTGCGACTGGGGCCGCCCGAACTGAACCCGGATAACGAGGATGCCTTTGTTGAGGCAACGCTGGAATCTGCGCTCTCACAGCTTGGTGCGCAGGTTCGGCTGAATCTGATTTACGCTCACCGCGAACTTGATGCGTTGGCGATCGAGGCCCGCGTTAACATCATCGTCGGCGAGTTTGCCGGGGCGTTGCCGCGCCTGCGGACGGTGTTGGATAGCGACGTGCAGGCGGCATATCTTGGTGATCCGGCGGCGCGGAGTGTGGACGAGGTGCTGCTCTGCTATCCGTGCCTGATCGCGGTCATCCACCACCGGATAGCGCATGAACTTTATCGGCTTGGCGCGCCTCTGGTCGCACGGATTATTTCAGAGATCGCCAATTCACGGACGGGCATCGACATTCATCCCGGCGCGATCATCGGCCACAGCTTTTTCATCGATCACGGCACGGGCGTGGTCATCGGCGAGACCGCGGTAATCGGCAATAATGTGCGCTTGTATCAGGCGGTGACCCTCGGCGCGAAAAGCTTTCCGAGCGAGGCCGACGGGCGCCTGACCAAGGGCATCGCTCGCCATCCTATCGTCGAGGATAATGTCATCATATATTCGGGGGCAACGATTTTGGGGCGGGTGACAATCGGCCAGGGATCGGTGATCGGCGGCAATGTCTGGATCACGACAGATGTGCCGCAGGGCACGACCGTCGCCGTGAGTGTCGCGGATATGAGAAGTATCACCGGCGATCGTGTCGGTACGGAGTGACGTCCAACCACGGTTAAGCCGTTGACCGCGATCCGGGCAATGCCGAGCCTCTGATAATAAACGACATCTTGACTCGCGCGGATGTGACGGGGACCATGTGGCAACGACATCATGTCGAACGGGAGGTCGCGATGAATTCTACGGCGTGGAGCGGTCAAAGTTTTGCAGTGCTGCGTATTGTGACTGGCGTATTGTTCCTGGCGCACGGGGTTCAGAAGTATTTTGGCTTTCCGATGGAGGCATCGTTCGGAATCGTTCAGCCGGCTTCGTTGCTGGGTGTGGCGGGAATATTGGAACTGGTCGGCGGTGCATTGATTGCGGTGGGATTGTTCACGCGACCTGTGGCATTCGTTCTGTCGGGGATGATGGCGGTGGCTTATTTTATGATGCACATGCCAAAGTCACCGTTTCCGATTGCCAATGGCGGCGAGATGGCGGTGATGTTCTGCTTTGTCTTTCTGTACATCAGCACGGTCGGGGCGGGGCGATGGAGCATCGATGCGTCACGCGCGACACGCCGATAACGGTTACGCAGGAAAATTGGCGCTAAAGGGCGCGGAGCAGCGATCGAGGGCGTCAGGCGCGTGCATGGGCGGGTCGTAGCTTTTGCGTGATGACAGACCAAGCCTTGCAGATCAGGTCGATCGATCGTTGTATAATCGGCTTCAGCGCATCCCGTCGCAATTCGGTCAGTTGTGCGACGAGGATGACGATCACCAGTGAAATGGCTGCGATCGAAATGCCCCTGAATTGAGGAGGCAGGGTTGTCGAAAGCAAGGCGGTCACGACGAGAATTGCCGGCTGGTGCAAGAGGTAGAGCGTGAACGAACGCGCAACGCCCCAGCGGATAGGACGCTTGACCCAACCGAGTGCACTTTCGAATGTGGGGCCTAGGTTTTTCGCGGCGGCCAGGTTGAGGGCGACACTCAGCCCAAGCAAAGTGTCGGTCAGCAAATAACGGGACCACGCGAGTTGATTCCACCACAGTTCATGGCCCAGCGCGCTCTCAAGCCACCGTCCACCAATGCCCTGGAAATCAAAGTAATGATATGCCGCAAATACGATCAGCGGTTGAGCAAAGGCCAGCCAGAGCAGCCATCTTGGCCATGAAGCCGTTGCCCGTTCGCGATAGGCCAGCCAGCCGATCAGCCAGATCGGAAACAACAGCATGATATTCGGACCTGCAACCAGCATCGCGATCAAGGTTGCGATCAGCCGAAGACGCCCGCGCAGATAAAACAATGCAGCGAAAACAACATAATACCAAAACTCATAGCTGATCGACCAATACGGTGTGTTCGACAACATCTGCACAGAAGTCCAAGCTTCGTTCAGCATCGCAGCGCCGATGCCAAGTCGGAAAAGCGTCGAACCGCCGGGTGTCAGACCCTGATAAATTGCCGGGTCGAAACGATGACCGATCCAGTCGAACACGAATGTCAGCGCGAGGCAGGGGATGGCAACCGAATAGATGCGCGTGAGACGGGCAACGGCGAACGCGCGCGGATCGGGTTCGCGCGATTGGGCGGCATAGGGAATGACGAACCCCGACAGCACGAAAAATATTGTGACGGCTTCATGCCCGAATCCGTTCCAGATACCGCTTGCAACGCCCGTATTGGGAAGGCCGGCCAGATGGAAAACGAATACTTCCAGCGCGGCCACCAGCCGAAGGAGATCGAGATAGATGGACAGGCCACGATGCATGAATTGATCTTCAGGGTTTCAATCGGCCTGCCTATGCCACGGTCCCAATCGAATTCACGTTAAAATATAGCTGCTTTTTAATGACAGCCTGCCTTTCAAAATCCACAGCGTCCGCTATTGAACCGGCGACGGGTAGACAAAACGTAATTTCGGCCATGTTCGGGGGCATTGATTCCGGCACCGTGGTTCGCAAACATAGGTGCTCGCCGAATGTCATATGGTCGTATTTCCGATAATCTGGCGCGTGCGCGCAGTGCGGGGACGCTGCGTTGATTTCCCGCATATTCATTGATCGCCCGATCTTTGCCTGGGTTTTGGCGATCATTGTGATGATGGCCGGGGTCGGTGGCATTTTATCGCTGCCGGTCGAGCAGTTTCCCGATATTGCGCCGCCATCGATCAACGTCCGCGCAACCTATCCAGGAGCGTCAGCGGAAACGCTGGAGTCGAGCGTTACCCAGATTATCGAGCAACAACTCACATCGATCGACGGGTTGCTGTATTTCTCATCGCAATCGAGCTCGGCCGGATCGGTCACGGTGACGGTGACGCTGCAAAAGGGGACTAACCCCGATATCGCGCAGGTTCAGGTCCAGAATAAAGTCCAGCAAGCGCTGCCGCGTCTGCCTCAGGCTGTTCAGCAACAGGGGCTGGTCGTGACCAAGGCGTCCAGCGATCCGCTGATTATCGCCGCGATCTACGATAGCAGCGATCGTGTTACGAGCGGTGACATTGGCGACTATCTGGTTTCGAATTTGCAGGATTCTTTGTCCCGACTAGCGGGTGTCGGGGATATCAACGTCTTCGGTTCGCAATATGCGATGCGGGTGTGGCTCGATCCCTTTAAGCTCGCCCGCGTCAAACTAATGCCGAGCGACATCATTAACGCCATCCAGGCGCAGAATACTCAGGTTGCGGCGGGTCAGATCGGCGGTCAGCCTTCACCCGACATCCAGATGCTGAACGCCACGGTAACGGCGCGATCGCGACTGACCAGCCCTGACCAGTTTCGCGACATTATCGTCAAGACGCAGACTGATGGATCGAGCGTGCGATTACGCGATGTCGCTCGAATCGAACTGGGCAGTGAAAGCTATTCGGCGATCAGTCGACTGAACACACATCCGGGTGCTGGTATCTCGATTTCACTGGCACCGGGTGGCGATGCGTTGAAAACCGCAGCGCTTGTTCGCAACGAGGTGATAAATCAGGCGAAGTCGTTCCCGCCCGGCTTCAAATACGCTTTTCCCTATGACGGAACCGATTTCATCAAATTGTCGGTGAACGAAGTCATCAAGACATTGTTCGAAGCGGTTGTCCTCGTGATAATCGTGATGTTCGTGTTCCTGCAGAGTTGGCGAGCAACCCTGATCCCGACAATCGCGGTGCCGGTTGTTCTGCTCGGGACGTTTGGCGTGCTTGCCGTGGCGGGCTATTCGATCAACACGCTGACGCTGTTCGCGATGGTGCTGGCGATCGGCCTGCTGGTCGATGACGCGATCGTCGTCGTTGAGAACGTCGAGCGCGTGATGGAGGAAAATCCCGACATTTCGCCACGCGATGCCACGATCCGGTCGATGGGCGAAATCCAGACCGCGTTGATCGCGATTGCTCTGGTACTGTCGGCGGTATTCCTGCCGATGGCGTTTTTTGGCGGTTCGACCGGCGCCATCTACCGCCAGTTTTCGATTACTATCGTTTCGGCGATGGCGCTGTCGGTTCTGGTTGCGCTGACCCTGTCGCCTGCGTTGGCAGCGACTTTGCTGAAGCGTCCCGACCATGAGGCGCGTACCGCAGGCAATGGCATCGGCGCACGGGCTCACCGGGTAGGCGAAAAGTTTAACGGCTGGTTCAATCGCACCGCCGATCGATATCGTGGGGCAGTCGCGAAAATCTGGGAGCGCCGAGTCATTGCGCTGATCGGTTACGTGGTCGTGGTTGGGCTGCTCGTGGTGGTTTTCGTGCGCTTGCCGACAAGCTTTTTGCCAAGCGAGGATCAGGGGCGCGCGCAGTTGCAATTTACGCTGCCGCCGGGCGCGACTTTATCCAGAACAGTCGCGGCGGCGCAGGCGATCGAGCAGTATTTCTTCACCAAGGAGAAAGACAACGTTCCGCTCGTATATGCTGTCGCCGGGCAGGGGCAGGGCGGCGGCGGTCAGAACGCAGGACGTGGGTTTATCGCGTTTGCCCCTTGGGACGATCGTAAAGGTGAAGAGAATAGTGCGGCCGGTATCGTGAGACGCGCCACCGCGAGCCTTGCCAATTTGCGCGATGTTCAGTTCTTTGCGCTCAATCCGCCGACGGTCCGTGGGCTTGGCAACTCGACCGGATTCACCGTGGAGTTGCTGAACAGTGGCGGGTTGAATCGTGCGGACTTCGCTGGGCGCAAGGATGCCTTGATCGCGGCGGCAACCAAGGATGATCGCCTGACTGCCGTTCGCCTGAACGGGCTCGATGACACACCGACGTTGAGCGTCGATATCGATCAGGCAAAGGTAGGCGCTCTTGGACTGGATCAATCGCAGGTCGATGCGACGCTTTCGGCTGCATGGGGCGGAAATTACATCAACGATTTCGTCGATCGCGGGCGAGTGAAGCGCGTGTATCTTCAGGGCGATGCGCCGTTCCGCAGCAAGCCCGAGGATCTCGACAATTGGTATGTGCGATCGACGAATGGCGCGATGGCACCATTTTCGGCATTTTCCTCGACGTCGTGGCGGATTGCTCCGGTAACGCTGAGCCGTTTCAATGGGCTGTCCGCGTTCGAGATACAGGGGCAGGGTGCAACTGGCGTCGGGTCGGGCGCGGCGATGGACATTATCACGGCGATCGCGGCAACATTGCCTGGCACGACGATCGCCTGGAGTGGCCTGTCGTATCAGGAACGGTTGTCGGGCGCACAGGCTCCTTACCTTTATGCGCTTTCGCTGGCGGTGATCTTCCTGTGTTTGGCCGCGCTGTATGAAAGCTGGTCGATTCCGATTTCGGTGATGCTCGTGATCCCGCTCGGATTGGTCGGGGCGGCTATCGCTGTCGCCGTGCGCGGGCTGGATAACGATGTGTTCTTTCAGGTCGGGCTACTTACCACGATGGGCCTGTCTGCAAAGAACGCGATCCTGATCGTGGAATTTGCCGAATTGGCGGAAAAAGAGGGCAAAAGCGCCTTCGATGCGGCGCTGGAGGCGGCGCGCTTGCGTCTGCGTCCGATCATAATGACCAGCCTCGCATTTATCTTTGGCGTGATGCCGCTTGCCATCTCCACCGGCGCGGGTGCCAAGAGCCGTGTTGCCATCGGAACTGCAGTCGTTGGGGGACATTGACTGCGACATTGCTGGCGATCTTCTTTGTGCCAATGTTCTTCGTGTTGGTGCGGACCTATCTTGGCGGCAAAAAGCACGCACACTGAGCCAGCGGGGGCGCTAGCGAGGGGACGCCATCAGTCGATAGCCGACGCCGGGCTCGTTTCTGATTAATTCGGGGTTTGCCGGATCGCGTTCGAGTTTCAGACGCAGGCCACGGACCGCTACACGGAGATATTCGACGTCCGTTTTGTGCGCCGCGCCCCAGACGACTGCCAGCAATTCGGTATGGGTGATAACGCGATCGAGGTGCCGCGCGAGTTCGGCCAGAACGCCGTATTCCTTGGGCGTCAGATGCACTTCCCTGTCATCTCGGCTTACTTGTCGGGCGGCCATGTCGATAACGACGTCGCCGACAATCACTGGCCCACTCACCGACGATCCGGGACTGCGGCGACGAAGCGCGGTTCGCACGCGCGCCAGTAGTTCCTCGGTATCGAATGGCTTTACGACGTAATCGTCAGCACCCAGGTCGAGTGCAGTCACCTTTTCGCTGGTATCGTCGCGGGCCGTCAGCACAATGACCTCCCGATCCATCGCTTTCAGGAGCGGTATCAGTTCCAGACCGTCGCGGTCGGGGAGGCCGAGATCAAGGAGGACAAGCTCGCACCCCGGACGGTGGGCAAAGATCAGCGCATCGGCAGCGTTGGGGGCTTCCTCAACGGCATAACCTGCCCGACCGAGCGCGGCGCTGACCAGTCGGCGGATTGCCGGCTCATCATCGACGATCAGGATTTGTTTGGTCATGGCAGGGTTGAGACGGCGCGGCGGATCATGGGTTCGGGCCATTCGAGTTCGAACCGCGCGCCGCCTTCCTCGCTGTTCGACGCGCGCACGATCAGTCCCATCGCATCGGCAAAACCCTTTACGATAGCGAGGCCGAGGCCGGTTCCCCCACTGCGGTCATCGCCGTCGAGGCGGGTGAACCGTTCGAACATCGTGGCTTCGCGACCGACCGGCAGCCCCGGCCCTTCATCACCCACAATCAGTCGCAAGCCGTCGCGCGACCGGATCGCAGAAACGGTGATCCGACTGCCGGTATCGGAGAATTTGGCGGCGTTGCTGAGCAGGTTTATCAATATGTGATGCAGCATGCGTGGATCGGCCTCGACGAACGGTAAATTCGGGGCGACGTCGAGGACGAGTTTATAGGCGGAAAGTTCGGCGCGTAGATCCTGAGCCGCCGATGCGACGGCATCGACCAGATCGGTAGCCTCGCGCCTGACGACAAGCGCGCCTGCCTCGAGGCGGGTCATTTCAACCAGATCGTCGAAAACGCGGCGCAATCGCCGGGCTTCGCTTTTCAGCGTGTCGGATGTCGCCGAAGAACCATGTTCGGTTGCAAGTGCATCTGCCGCAGCAACGACTGCCGTCAGCGGGGTTTTCAGATCGTGGCCGAGCGATGACAACAGCGTCGCGCGAAGATCGTCGCGTTGGGTCAGCGCATCGACCTCGCGTGCGTTGGCTTCCAGTTTCAGGCGTTCGTGCGCCAGAGCCGCCTGACCGATCAGCGTGGCGAAGAGGATGCGCTTTTCGGCGGGAACGGGATCGCCCGAAGTGGTGCGTGCGATGCCCAGAACGCCGAGCGTGCCAAGGGCGGTGACGAGAGGGTGAAACTGCCAGTCGCTGGCATTCAGTGTCTCGCTGTCGCGACCCGACACGGTGCCCCGGTCGAACGCCCATTCGGCGGCAGCGATATCAACCGGACCCAGTGGCGGGTCGACGGGGCTGGCGGCGGTGACGACAAGGGGTGAAGTCCGCGTGGTGAAAAGCACAGTCGAAACATCGAGCATTGCACCGATCTCTTCACAGACCGCTTCGGCCGTGCCTTTCTCATCTGACACACCCGCCAGACGTTGCCCGAATGCCGCGAGAGATGCGTTTTCGGTCGCAGTTCGTGCGCCGATCGTTGCTTCGCGTTTCAGGCGGCCTGTCATCTGGCTGGCGACCGTGCCGACGATCACGAAAACCAGCAGCGTCACGACATTGCCGGGATCGCTGATCGTGAGGGTGTAGAGCGGTGGCAGGAAGAAGAAGTTATAGGCGAGGGCTGCTGCAAAGCTGGCGATCAGCGATGACCGCAATCCGAACAGGGTTGCGGTGGCGATGACGGGCAACAGGTAGATCAGGTCGATGGAGTTTGCGCCGACAAAAGGCGCCACGATGCTGGCGAGCGCCGTTGTCAGTGCGATCAGGCCGAGGCCGCCGAGGACGCCGCGCGTTGCCCCGCGACGTGCGACGGGAATGTCATCATGAATGGCGACGGCATCGCTTACGGGAACGACGTGAATCGCGACGCCGTCCAGTTCGCGGACGAGTTGATCGACGACCGATCCGTGGCGGAGTTCGAACCACCAGCTTCGCTGTGATTTGCCGATCACGATGGCGGTCGCGCGCGTTTCGACGATGTGTGCGCATAGGCCAGCGAGGACGGTGCGGGCGGGGACTGTGACGATAGTGGCGCCGAGTGCTGCCGCTAATTTGAGTGCGCTTGCCATTCGTTCGCGTGCGTGAGGGCCGAGAGCGGCGGTGCGCGGGGTTTCGACGTTTACCGCAGTCCACGGTGCGCGAAGGGCATCGGCCAGACGGCGGGCGGCGCGGATCAGGGCTTCGCTGCCGGGTTGATCTCCAACAGCAACCACGACGCGTTCGCCGGCTGCCCAATTGCCGCTTTCGCCTGCCAGCCGGACATGATCAAGCATCTGTAAGTCAACGGTTTGTGCGGCGCGGCGCAGGGCGAGTTCGCGGAGTGCGGACAGGTTAGTCTTTGAAAAGAAATGCCCCAGCGCGCGCGACGCTTCGTGGGGGACATAAACTTTGCCGTCCTTTAGCCGCTGGATCAGTTCGTCGGGCGGAAGATCGACCACCTCTAGTTCTGCATCGTCGAGCATCGCGTCGGGAACAGTTTCCCGAACCCGGACCCGCGTGAATCCGGCAACGACGTCGTTCAGACTTTCGACGTGCTGGATGTTCAGGGTGGTGAGGACGTTGATACCTGCGTCGCGCAGTTCCTCGATATCCTGCCAGCGTTTGGGATGGCGGCTGCCGGGCACGTTCGAGTGTGCGAATTCATCGACCAGCGCGACCGCCGGATGGCGAGCCAGCAGGGCGTCGATGTCAAATTCCTGAAGCTTTTGAGCGCCATAGCTGACGGCGGTGCGTTCGATCACTTCGAAGGGAGCGACCAGGGCCTCTGTTTCGGGGCGACCGTGGGTTTCGACATAGCCGATCACCACGTCCACGCCGCCCCGGAGCATTTCTGCCCCCTCCCGAAGCATTTCATATGTCTTGCCGACGCCCGGTGCAGCGCCGAGAAATATCTTCAGCCGCCCCCGCGATTCTTTTTTGGCGGCCTTCAGCAGCGCTTCGGGCGTGGGGCGGGAAGGTTCGTTCACCGAGGCGATTTAGCCGAACTCCTATCGACCTGTCGATTGAGCATGAGAACGTTGACGTGAGGGTCGCCGATCAGGCCCAGCGCAGGATAAGAAATTGCATCCTTAACGAGCGCATAAATGGCGGTTTCGGACATTCCCCGCGCCTTAGCGACGCGTGCGACTTGCGAAAAGGCCGCTTCCGGGCTGAGATCGGGATCCAGCCCGGAAGCGGAAGTGGTGACGAGGTCGGCGGGAATATCCCTCGTCATACCTTGAGCGCGAGCCTCTGCGACGCGGGTCGCTATGGCATCGCGCAAATCCTTTGAGCCGGGGGCGAGGTTGCTCGCCGACGATGCGCTCGCGTCATAACCCTTGCCCGCTGCGGAGGGGCGTGGGTGGAAATAGCCGGCACCCGTGAAACCCTGAGCGATCAGTTCGGAGCCGACCACCTTGCCGTCGTCGACAATCAGGCTGCCATTGGCCTGAGCGGGAAACACGACCTGCGCGATGCCGGTGATAACTGCCGGGAAAGCGAGGCCAGTGATGCCCGCCAACAGCAAAAGCAGGACGATAGCGGGGCGGAGAGCGGAACGGATTTCGGTCAACATTGTGATATCCTCAGGCGAGGTGAAGGCCGCTGACGACGAGGTCGACCAGCTTGATGCCAATGAACGGAGCGATGAGGCCGCCGACGCCGTAGACCGCAAGGTTGCGGGCGAGCAGCGTCCCGGCAGGCGCTGGCCGGTATTTCACACCCTTCAGCGCGAGCGGAACAAGTGCCGGGATAATCAGCGCATTGAAGATGATCGCCGACAGGATCGCGCTTTGTGGACTGCCCAGTCCCATGACGTTCAGCACGCCAAGGCCGGGATAGAGGACGACGAAGATCGCGGGCAGGATCGCGAAATATTTGGCGACATCGTTCGAGATAGAGAATGTCGTCAGCGCACCACGGGTCATCAGCAATTGTTTGCCGAGGCCCACGATCTCTATGAGCTTGGTCGGATCGCTGTCGAGATCGACCATGTTCCCGGCTTCGCGCGCGGCCTGTGTGCCTGTGTTCATCGCCACGCCAACGTCGGATTGCGCGAGGGCGGGGGCGTCGTTGGTGCCGTCTCCGCACATGGCGACCAGCTTGCCGCCTTCCTGTTCCTTGCGGATCAGAGCCAGCTTGTCCTCGGGCGTGGCTTCGGCGAGGAAGTCATCGACGCCGCTTTCGGCGGCGATGCTGGCGGCGGTCAGCGGGTTGTCGCCGGTAATCATCACCGTGCGAATGCCCATGCGGCGCAATTCACCGAACCGCTCGCGGATGCCCGCCTTCACGATGTCCTTCAGATGCACGACGCCGAGCAAGCGGGTGCCGTCGGCAACGGCGAGGGGCGTTCCGCCCGAACGTGCGATTTCGTCGGAGATCTTTTTCAGTTCGGTCGCGGCGACTGGATCGACCGTGTTGCCGAGACGTTTCAGGACGGCATCGACTGCACCTTTAACCAGCGAGCGGTTGCCGATCTGAAGGCCACTGACGCGGGTTTGCGAGGTGAACTTGATCGGTTCGGCACCGGTCGGCATTGCCTCTCCTTCGCCCGCCAGAGCGACGATCGAGCGGCCTTCGGGTGTTTCGTCGGAAAGGCTGGCAAGCCGGGCGGCGGCGATCAGGTCACGGTCGGAAACGCCGGGAATGGGCAGGAACGCGGTTGCCTGACGGTCGCCGATGGTGATCGTGCCGGTCTTGTCGAGCAGCAGCACGTCGATATCGCCAGCGGCCTCCACCGCGCGTCCCGATTTGGCGAGCACGTTGAAGCGGACGAGCCGGTCCATGCCCGCGATACCGATGGCCGACAGCAATGCCGATATCGTCGTCGGGATGAGCGTGACGAACAGCGCGACGAGAACGGGAACTGCAAGGCTGCCCCCAGCAAAGGTGGCAAAGGCGGGCAAAGTGCCGACCGCGATCAGGAAGACAAGGGTCAGGCCGGCGAGCAGGATCGTCAGGGCAACTTCATTCGGTGTTTTCTGGCGGCTCGCCCCTTCGACAAGCGCGATCATCCGGTCGAGAAAGCCCTGACCGGCGGCCGCAGTAACGCGGACCTTTACCGAGTCCGAGATCACCCGCGTTCCCGCCGTGACCGCGGAACGGTCACCGCCGGCTTCGCGGATAACGGGCGCGCTTTCGCCGGTGATTGCCGCTTCGTTGACGCTGGCGACGCCCCAGACGACTTCACCGTCGGCGGGGATCAGGTCGCCGGTTTCGACCAGTACGACATCGTCGATGCCGAGCGTGGTCGCGTTAACCAACTCCCATGTCTCTCCAACGCCGAGCATAAGTTTGGCGCGTAGATCGGCCTTGGTCGAACGAAGCGACGCAGCCTGAGCTTTGCCACGACCCTCTGCCATCGCTTCGGCAAAGTTACCGAACAGGACGGTTAGCCACAGCCAGAACACCAGTTGCGCCTGGAATGCGACACTGGTCGATCCGGTGAAGATGCCCTTGACGAGCAACACCGTGGAAAGCGCGGCGACCAGCCCGGTCACGAACATCACCGGGTTACGGATCAATGTGCGCGGATCGAGCTTTACGAAGCTGTCACGGGCCGCGGCCGAGATTAACGGGCCGGTGAACAGCGAGGTTTGATTAGCCATTTCGAATACCCTTAAAGGACGGTGCCGGCGGCGATTTGCACCTGATCGGCAATCGGTCCGAGGACGAGCGAGGGCAGGAATGTCAGCCCCCCGACGATAACGATGACTGCCGCAAGCAAGCTGACCCAGAGCACACCCGTTGTCGGGAACGATCCCGCGCCCGCCGGAATGCGTTGTTTGGTTGCGAGACCGCCAGCAATGGCAAGAACCGGCAGGATCACCCCGAAGCGTCCCATGAACATGGCAAGGGCGAGCAGCAGGTTATAGAAGGGCGTGTTGCCCGACAGCCCACCGAACGCCGATCCGTTGTTCGCAGTCGCGCTGGTGAAGGCGTACAGGATTTCGGAAAACCCGTGCGGCCCCTTAGCCAGTGGTCCCGCGAGACCGGCGGGCAATACGCTTGCCACAGCCGTTAGCCCGAGGGTCATCAACGGCGGAATGACGATGGCGATAACCGCCAGCTTCATCTCACGCGATTCGATCTTTTTACCGACATATTCGGGCGTGCGGCCGACCATCAGCCCGGCGATGAATACCGCGAGGATGGAGTAGATCAGAATGGCGTAAAGCCCCGATCCGACGCCACCGATGACGAGTTCGCCCAACTGCATGTTGAACATCGGGATCAACCCGCCGATCGGCATCAGGCTGTCATGAGCGGCGATAACTGCGCCGGTCGATGTGGCCGTGGTGATGGTGGCGAATAGAGCGGAGGTTGCGACGCCAAAGCGGACTTCCTTGCCTTCCATATTCCCGCCTACAAGACCAAGCGCATGGTGGATGGGGTTGCCGGCAGCCTCGGCACCATAAGTGATCGCGATTCCGCCGATGAGGAGGAGAAGCATGGCGGCCAGGATCGCATAACCCTGGCGAATGTTGCCGACAGCCTTGCCGAAAGTCAGCGTCAGGCCAGCGCCAAGCACGAGGATGCTGAGCATTCCGATGAAGTTGGTGATTGCCGTCGGATTCTCGAATGGATGAGCCGAGTTGGCGTTGAAGAAACCGCCGCCATTGGTGCCGAGCAATTTGATTGTGAGCTGCGATGCGACGGGGCCGAGTGCGAGCACTTGCTTGGCACCTTCGACCGTGGTGGCCGTCGCCGAAGCCGCAAATGTCTGTGGCACGCCCAGCGCGACATAGGCCAGCGCCAAAACGAAACAGATCGGCAGCAGCAGGTAAAGCGTGATGCGGGTGACATCGACCCAGAAATTGCCGATGCCGTTTGCCTGTTTGCGCGCAAAACCGCGGATGAAGGCAAAGGCGACAGCGATGCCGGTTGCCGCCGACAGGAAGTTTTGCACCGTCAGACCCAGCATCTGCGACAAATGCGACAATGTGCTTTCGCCGCCGTAATTCTGCCAGTTCGTGTTGGTAACAAAGCTGATCGCGGTATTGAACGCGAGGTCGTTTTCGACCCCCGGAAATCCCTGGGGATTGAGGGGGAGAACGCCCTGAAGCTTCAGGATGCCGAACAGGAACAACAGGCCCATGACGTTGAAGACCATCATTGCACAGGCATAGCCAACCCAGCTTTGTTCTTTATTCCGGTCGATACCGGCGATTTTGTAGAACCCGCGTTCGATTGCCATCAGCGGGCGGGCGAGCGGCAGATCGTTGCCGTTATACAGCGCGTACATCCACGCCCCGGCAGGCCGGGCAAGTGCGACAGTTAGCGCAAGAAACAGGAGGATCATCCCCCAACCGACGAGTGTCATGTCGTGCGCTCCCTCAATATCGTTCGGGGCGTGCGAGCACGGCCAGCAGGTAGAACAGGATGATTGCGGCGACGATCGCGCCGAGCATTAAATCGATGGGCATGGGTCCGCCTGTCATTAAGTCAGACGCGACCCATGCCAGCGAATGGCGTTAAGGTTCGCCGGGGATTGGAATGCCCCGGCGTTAAGAAAGTATAATGCCCTGTCAGTCGGCGACCACGCGGGTAAAGGGGGCCAACTGATTAGAACGGAGCGCGGCTATGGACGTGATTAAGAACAATGTGGCTGGCCGAAGCGGGCTGGAACAACTGCGCACGCTGATCGATGCCGGTACGCCACCGCCCATCGGGGTGACGATGGGCTTTTCGCTGGTCGAGATCGAGGAAGGGCGCGCCGTGTTCGAGGGGCATCCCGACCACAGCGTCTATAATCCGATCGGATCGGTTCACGGTGGCTATGCGGCGACGCTGCTCGACAGTGCGTGCGGCTGTGCGGTCCATTCGCGGCTTACCGCCGAACAGGGTTACACGACGCTGGAGTTGAAGGTCGCTTACCACCGACCCTTGAGCGACATGAGCGGACCGGTACGCGCCGAGGGTCGCATCCTGTCGATCGGCCGACGTGCTGCCTTTGCCGAGGCGACGTTGAAAGATGCCGAGGGACGCCTGTGCGCATCCGCGACTTCGACGCTGTTGGTGTTCGCCATTGAGCCAAGCGCGGTGTGAACGAGGTGCCGGTTGTTAACGGGGCCGAATTAGACGCGCAGAAATTTACCCGTTGCAGATGATGATTGCGACGCTGATGTTGTCGGTTCCACCAGCGGCCATCGCGGCGCGGATCAGGCGGTCGGCCATGTCTTCGGGGTGGCCGTGGGCAATCAAGGACGATATTCCGGCGTCGTCGATCATGTCGCTTAGGCCATCGGAGCAGATCAGGAACAGGTCGCCGGTCACGACATCAGTCCACACGATATCTATTTCGAAGATGGGAGCGATGCCAAGTGCGCGGGTGATGATGCTCGATCGTGGGTCGGCGCGGGCCTGACGCTCGGTCATGACGCCGGCGTCGGTTAGCTGCTGGACGAAACTATGATCGTGGGTTAGCCGAACCAGGCTGTCGCCGCGCAAACGATAGACGCGGCTGTCCCCCACCCAAAAGACCATGCAGTCATCGTTCGAGATGCAAATTCCGGCAACCGTCGATCCACAAGTGACGCCAGCCGTCTGCGCCAGTTCCAGCGTGGCATCATTTGCAAACTGGAGCGCAGCGCCGATGGCCAGTTGATCAGGCGTTGCGCGATTCATGGAACCCAGCGCGCGCACGACTATTGTTGCCGCCTGATCGCCAAGGCTGTGGCCGCCCATTCCGTCTGCGATTGCCCAAAGTCCCACTTCGGACTGCATCAGCACACGGTCTTCGTTGATCTCCCTGACCTTGCCAACATGGGTTCGTGACGCGGTGTCGAACACCGTGGCCTCTAACCCGATGCTCGCCGGTCTGATCACGCGAGGCGGCTTTCCAGATCGGCGGATATTGCATCATATTCGGCGACGAATACGTGGTTCAGCGTGCCGTCTTCTCCGCCCTCTATCTGGCGCATGAGATCGCGGTGCCGCCGCCCATGTTCCTCGACATGGATCGTGGACCGGGGTTTCAGCAGCGACCCCTGACTGGCCGTGGCAGCGTCGATCACTTCAGGATCGAACATTTTGACGGCCGCGATGAGCGATTTGTGCAGCCCTGCGAAGGTCGCGATAAGGTGCTTTTTAATGTCCTTGAACGAGGCTTTGAGTGCTGCCGGGCCGCTCAGAAACCCATGTTCCTCGGCCAGGAGCAGGTCGAGCGCCAGCCGCTGCGTGGGTGCCCATTTGAACGGATTGTTATTGGCACTGCCGATCGTCGTTCGCGCGATCCGGAACTGCTGGCGAACGCGTTCGCGCTCGACCATCAGATCGCCAAGGCCCAGCACCATCTGCCGATAAACCGCGCCAGCGCGCCGCATGATGACATCGGGATCTTCAAGAGCGAAGGCCGAGACGTCCAGCCCGGCACCTTCACAAAACGCGCCCAGAAGCGAGCCGTCGCCCGGCTGCCCCGATTTATATTCGGAGTCGTTATAGTCGGCGGGTATGTCGATCGAAGTCCCGAGCGGTGGCGAAAGGATGAGCGTCTGCCCCTCGCGCTGATCGCCATCGTTGGTCTGCGGTGCGGGCGCGACGACGATGCGGTAGTCACCAATCAGGAAACTGCTCGGCACCGAAACCGGGGCAGCGACATTATCCGGTAAGCGCACCTGCGTATCGGCATCGTAAACGCCGTTTGCGCCCTGAACCGTGAGCGTCAGCCCCTCGTCCGTCGCATCGAACTGACAATGTCGCCGGGAGATCTCGCATTTCGGATCAGCAATTGCCCAGTCGTTCGCCGGGTCGCGCCCGATCGTGATCGTTCCCGCTCGCAGCAGACGGGCATCGACCGGCTGAGCCAGATCGGCGTTTTCGAACATCTTGAGAATATAAAGTGCAGACATCAGGCCACCCGGCGTTTGAGAGGAAGGGTCGGTGCTACGACGATCTTGGTAGCATCGGAGACGGGACCGTCACCCGTAGCATCGGGATTTCGGCTCAGTTCAATGTGTTCGACAAGATCGTTGAACGTGTCGAACAGGCTGCCGATTTCGTCGCGCCGTCGATGCGAGATCCGAAATGCGGTATTCCCGCCTGCGACATCGGTCAGCGCCTTGTTCAGCCGCCGGAGGGGAGCGGACAATTGCCGGGCGCTGAAATAACCAACCGCAGCAACGACGAGGACAACGAAAAGCGACAGTGCGAACAACAAAATCTCGGCAGTGCGCATCGCACCGTCGAGCGCGCCACGGCCGATAACCATATCGACCCTGCCAAAATTATGCCCCGCGTAACGAACCGTGCGGGTGATCCGAAAACCCTTGTCGCCGACGATCGCCGCATCGCTGGCTCCCCTGGCCACATACCGTTTGCCGATCAGTGCTTTGTCGTCCGCTGCGCGAATAACTCCACCCTCGTCGGCCACAGTCAGCAGGCGGACATTACCCTGTGCCGCCGCCGTTTCGGCAAATGCCTGTACTGGCAGCCAGTCCTGTTCGGCGACGGGAAGGTCCGCGTTTTCAGCCATACGAACGCCGACGTTGCGGGCGACGAAACTGGTCATCGACGACGCAGATGTCAGTGCCATTGTCTCCAGCGCGGATTTCTGGCTATCGAGGACGAAGCCGACGCTCAATCCCAGCGCGACTGCCGCCGTTGCCGCCATCGTCAGCGAAAGTTTCGTGCGCATCGCAAGCCCGCGCCGCCGAACATCGCGATCCTGCTGCACAGCCTCTAGCTCAAGCTTCAAAACGTCACGCACGGCAGCAGCGCTCGTGAACCGATCCGCCGGTTTCTTGGCGAGCAATTTGGCAATGACGAACCGCAGCCCGCGGGGGCAATCCGTTATGGCTTGTTCGATGGGGATCGGCGAACCTTGCGCGATTTGAATAGCCAGACTGGCGAGACCATTGGCGGGAAACGCCGGCTTGCCTACGGTCATTTCATAAATGACAGATCCTAGCGAAAACAGATCGGAACGATGATCGACGGGCAATCCCATCGCCTGTTCGGGGCTCATATAACGCGGCGTTCCCATGATCTGTCCGACGACCGTTCTGGATACCTCACGTTCGGCCCGCGCCTCGCCCAGAATTTCGATGCGCGCGATGCCGAAATCGAGCAGTTTGGCGCTGCGTCCCTTATCGGTGATTAGGATGTTCGATGGTTTAATGTCGCGGTGGATGACACCGTGACGATGGGCAAAATCGAGCGCATCGGCAATCTGCACCGAGAGTGCCAGAACGCGCTCCGTCGTCAGCCGACCCTGATGAGTGAGCATCGTCTCAAGCGAATCGCCGTCGACATGTTCCATCGCGATATAGGGAATGCCGTCAGACTGGCCGACGTCATAGATCGTTGCGATGTGGGCGTGTGACAACATTCCGGCGGCGCGTGATTCTTTCAGGAATCGCTGTACCACCTCGGGGTCGCCACGCAGTTCCGGGCGCAGAACCTTGATCGCGATGGTGCGTTCGATGCTCGGATCATGGGCAAGGAATACTTGAGCCATCGCGCCTTCGCCGATTGCTGCTCCGATGCGGTAGCGGCCGATCCGGGTCATCGGCGCGCCGCCACAGTGGCCTGAATCCGCAGGGCGCGTGCCAGATCGGTTCGGATCGCCGGGCTGTCATGGTCGAGCGCCGCCGCTTGTCGCAACAGCGTCACCGCGCGATCGACTTTGCCCGCGTTTAGAGCCGCAAGCCCCGCCCCGCGCAATTGAGCCGCGCGGTGAAGCGTGAGTGGGGTTGCCAAGGGTGCGGTGACTGGTGGCTTAGGTACTGGTTTGGCTTCGACAGGCGGCGCGACAGGAGGGTGGACAGGTACGTTGACGATGGGCCGGGGCGGCGGAGCGGCCACGACCGGGGGCGCGGTGCCCGGAATGCGCAGGGTCTGCCCGGTGACAATCTTCTTCGGAACGTCAATGCTGTTGTACCGCGCCAGCAAATAGAATTTCAGCCGATCACCAAGAAAGCGCTGGGCAAGTGAGGTCATGTGGTCGCCGGGCTGAACCCGGTAAGCAAAACTCTTGGTGCCGAGCGCAGCCACTGGATCGGCATCGAGACTCGCGATTAACGCCGCTGTTTGTTGATCGGAGGGGTCGCGTTTTGCCATCATCGACAACATCTTGCGTGCGGCTTTGACGTCGCCATCGACAAGCAACGCGACCGCATCGTCGAACTGCGCGCGATTGCTGATCGGCTGGATCATGTCGGGGCGATGAATGACCGACGATGACGAACACGCGGCAAGCGCGATCATTGCCGAAACAGCGAGATATCCCCGCAGATTTTTGCGGGAAACAGAAAGAGAGACAGTCATGTCATATGCTCGTTGATGCGGTTTTTTAATGTTGTTGGGCCGACTTCGACGAGCGAGCGGATGTGATCCTTGTCGGATGCGAAAGCGAGAAATTCACGCGGCATCAGCGGCTTGGAAAAATAATAACCCTGGTAAAGCGCGCAACCGTAGCGACGCAGCCAGGCGAATTCGTCCCACTGTTCCACGCCTTCGGCAAGGACTTCGATGCCGAGACCGCGACCGAGTGCGATAATGCTCTGGCAGATTGCCTGACTGTCGCGCTGACGATGAACATCGGTGACGAATTCACGGTCGATCTTGAGTTTGTCGAATTTGAGGTTCTTCAGATAGCTGAGACTGGAAAATCCCGTACCGAAATCGTCGATCGACATCGATACGCCCAGCGCGCGCAGGCGCTGGAAAAGATTGCCGATTCCGAGCGATTTTCCCGCCGCTACGGTCTCTGTCAATTCCAGTTCCAGCGCACGGGCAGGCATGGAGTGCCGTTTCAACATGCGTTCGACGACCGCGTCGAAGTCACCGCGACCAAGTTGCAGAGCCGAAAGATTGACCGCTACTTTCAGGTCGCTGAGGCCAGAAAAAGGCCAGCGTGCCGCTTCGTCGCACGCCTCGTTCAAAACCCACATGCCGACTTCTTCGGCCATGCCGACAGCTTCGACGATCGGAATGAATGTGGTTGGCGGAACGTCCCCGTGTTCCGCGCTTGCCCACCGCAGCAGGGCTTCGCCTCCGCTGACGCGTTCCTCATCGGCATTGACGAACGGTTGATAGACCAGCCGAAATTCGTGCCGGGCAATCGCCTGACGAAGACCTTGTTCGAACACAAAGCGCTGCTTGGCCGATACGATCCGGACATCGCCGTCAGCAGCCCCATCGCCGGTTCCAGAAACCAGCGCCGCAATTGCCCGCGCCAAGAACTCGGTTCCAGGCAATCTTTCACCCTGTTCGATGGCCAGACCGCAGGCGAATTGCGGAAGGAGGTCGATCGTGTCCGCCGTCACCCTGTTTTGCAGGGCATAAAGCAGAGCATCGAATTCTGCCCTTGCATCGGACATCGGTGTTGCGCCGAACCAGATGGCAAAGCGACCGCGGTCGATCTGTGCGACCACGCGGCTGGAGTTGACCATATCTGTGATCCGCGTTGCGATCGCCTTGATAAGTTGTTCGGCACTCTGAGCATCGAAGGCGCAAAGTCGATCGAAGTCGAGGACTTCGATCACGCCGAGGCAGCTTTCGGAATGGCCCGGCCCTCTGGTGTCGATCGCGTCGATCAGCAGCTCACGCGTTGCCATGCCGGTTATCGGGTGGCGTTGTGGCAAACGATGTCCGACGGAGGCCAGTTGCGCGACCATGATGCCGATGGCGTTACTCAGGCGAGGCAGAGCGCCAGACTTTGCATGGTCCTGACGATCGGGTGCATTCACTATGGTTTCAAGTCGGTCAGCCAGCACCCTGATCGCGCGTTCGCGGAGCACGATCCATATCGACAGCGCCAAAATCAAAGTGAAAACAAGAGTAATAGCCATTACTTTCGGCTCCGGCAGTCACGCGCGGGGTAATGGCAAATGGATACTGCGACACCGGGTACGATGTTCAGGTGGAACTGCACGTTTCGAGATAAATTTAGCGCCGCGAAAACCAACATGCCCGATTTGCCATTTTTTGTTATTGGGCGAGGTTAGTTGTGAGAGACGAACAATCGGTTAAATTGCTATAAAGATTTTCGTTGCGATATCGGAACAATATGACGATATCCGGCGCGAACGGCTGAGTTGGTTTGGATGCCGGGCTCGCATCGGCTGCTCTCAAATTTAGCTTACCCTCGATAAGGTTTGTGAATGATCGATTGGGTGAGCGGGGCGGCGGCCTTTGCGTTTCTTCTGACGATAGCGGTGCTGGCGCTTGTGATTCGCATTTTGCCTTTGCCGTCTGATGCCATGGTGAAGGGTAGCGCGGCCAAAATTCACACGCTCGACGGATTGCGCGGCGTCGTTGCATTAGGGGTGGTCGTTCACCACGCGATAATGACTTATCTTGAGCAGGCGCGTGGGCGGACTGGCGCTCCGGAGAGTCATTTTCAAAACCAGCTTGGCTCGACCGGGGTCGCCATATTTTTCATGATTTCAGCTTATCTATTCTGCGGCGCGCTTATCAGGAATGATGGCCGTTTGGATCTGGTGAAGTTCGTTGAAAGTCGTTTGTGGCGGATTATTCCGCTGTATTCCGTTCTGGTTTGCCTGACAGTTTTTTGCGCATTTTACCTGACGGATTTTACCCTGCTCGTCTCGCCGCAAAAAATTGTGACGTCTATTGTGCGATTGGGTCTTTTCTCTTTCGTCGAGATTTACCCGGTAAATACCGCCAACATTTTACACTTTTTTGGGCAGGTGTGGACGCTCCGCTTTGAATGGATGCTTTACGCGTTGTTGCCGATTTTAGGCTATTTCATGCGGATCGCTCGATCCCCATGGCCGCTTTTTTTCGGGCTGTTTGTGTGCTCGGTATATAATCCGCTGTTCAGCTTTTTTGTGGTGGGTGCTGCGGCATGGGTGCTCGTCGGCTGCGATAGCCCGCGCGGAAAAACTTTGTGGCAGATTTTGGGTCTGGCCGGGTTTCTGATTGTGCTGTTTGGCTATCATGACAGTCGCGCATGGCCGCAGGCAATTCTGCTCACTCCCTTTTTCATCGCCGTATTGCAGGGCCGTCGATGGTTCGCGTTGCTCGGGATGCGGCCGTTGCGGTTGCTGGGCGATATTAGTTTCAGCCTGTATTTGCTGCATCCATTCTCATTGTGGATTGTCAGCCATATGATTGTCGGTGTCGGTCGCTATCCCGCTATGGGCATGGTCGAGCTGATCGGGGTCATAATGCTCAGTGCAGTTCTTTCGATCGGCGTCGGGGTCATAGGTTTCAAGGTGATCGAGCAACCACTGATGGGACAGCGTCCATTATCGAACTGGCTCGACGCGCGTAAAACGAAAAGAACGCGAGATTTGGATGGTCGTTCAGATTGGGCGGATGAGTTTGACCGCGACGGCGGCCCAGGCGGGATCGCTGATGACTTGCTGGCGACTGCCACTGCCAAAGGGTAAAATCTGGACGCGATCGCCGTCGCGGCCGATCATGCGCCCGAAGACGAAGCGTCCGGCGGGGCGGGGGATCAGGACGTCGCGATTGAGCAGGGCGGCAAACCCGTCGGGCGCAATCCGTTCGCACCATATGACATCGCCGCTCCGGTATTCGCCGACGCTGCCGTCCACGGTGATTGCAACCATGCCGGGCGTTGGTGAAGGGGGGCGACGACGGTGTTGTGTCGGGGGGCATTGACGCCGGCGAAGCCGAGGGTTGCGGCGACGGGCAAGTCGGGTTGGGTCGGGAGGTCGACGAGGTCGCCGCCAGTGACGCCGAGTGCTGCCGCGATCCGGTTCAGCCAGCCAACCGATACGGTGCGCGTTCCGGTTTCGAGACGGCCTATTGTTTGCGCGGTGGTCGGTGGCGAGCATTTGTTCGCGACGTCGAGTAAGGTAAGTCCCTGAGCGCGACGGACTTCACGAATACGTGTGATCATGGTGGCACCCTGATTAACCATTCAGGATTCCGGTGTCGTACAAATCGGATTTGAAGGCAAGGGTTTGCCGACGGTTACGCCTTGTTTTGCCCGATCGTCGCAAGCGTGAGGTCGCGAACCCAAGTGGTAAGATCCCAGATGGACAGCGATTTTAGAAAAGCCAGGCCGACAATGCCGTCCTTTGTCCAGCGCACGAACGAAGGCATCGCGCCGAGACCATCAACCCACAAACGAACTTCGCAGCCGGTTGCCAGCGATCGGGTGCAAAAGATGCGGGTGCCGGTTTGAGAGACATTGTCGATGGCGACGGGCAAAAAATCGTCACCGATTTGAAGCCGACCAGTGGCTTCGACGTTGACGCGGGGAGCGCGGCGGCGGTGGCCGCGATCGAGTTCGGAGCGCAGGACTTCGGAAAGGGCGATGTTGAGTGAAAAGGCGATGCCGACGTGTTCGCCGCGCACCCAGACGATGCGACCGACGATCCGTTCTTCGAGCCGCAAATCGAGATAAATCTGGTCGCCCACCTGCAAGGGCTGGAAAACCTGCGCCATCGCGCCGCTGCTCGATATATTCCTGACGAGGCAAAGGTTTTCGCGGTTTGCGTGCGTTATCTTGCCGGCGCGAAAGATCGTCATGTGCCGTTCTGAATCACGCCGATCGTCTTTGATATCGGGTGGGATCGAGAGAGGGACGGGCTTTGCGGCCATTGAGCATCCTGACTAACTGGGTTCGGCCTAACGCGGTCCCTGAACTTTGATTATCCGACGATGATGTAAAAGCGGTTTAAGAATATAATGCAAAATGAACCTATAAGTTGTGGTGCGGTAATAAGTCCGAAAAGGCCAAAATCCGACCACGAGGTTCGTGTTATTACAGAGGTTGTGTACTATTCTTTACAGTAACGGAGTGATCGATTTTCAATTAAGGCGATAACGAAGCCTTCGCGTTCAGCCAGTGAAAACCCATCTCTTGATCGAGCGAAATAGGGTTGAAAGGATCGAGACCGGAACCGGGGTAAAAGGTCATTTCCCCGAACAAGGGATGTCCATCGATTTCATACAGATCGACCCTTGCAAACTCCAGGCCGCAGCCGAGTTCTTCGGCCGCGGCAATCATGCGTGTCAGGGTGTCGGGGCGAGCAGGGTCGGGGTCTGTGGTAATAGCAGATCGACGGCGCCAGGAACGATCCATAATGATCCAGCGATGTCGCGCACCACGATCCAGATGAATCTGGATATATTCGACGCGACCATCGAAGACATAAAATTTATAGTCGATGGGGAGGCCGGGGCCGGTGCCGACGAATGGTTCGACAATTATGCCGCGAGGAATGCGACTGTAGAGCCACTCATCGAGCCAAAATCCATAGTCGGCGCGCATCCAGCGACGGCTGCGCGCGGTCAGGGCATTCCAGTCCGTTGTCCGCCAATCGCGGACGAAGCTGATCTGATTGCAACCGTGCCGTGACTTTACGACGAATGGAAGCGGCCAGTCGGGGCGCTCGGGCAGGGTGGTGCCGTGCCACAATGTCGGAATAATCCATTCACTTCCTATGCGATCGGCGACGACGGCCTTTGCCCGCACCTTGTCCGCGAGAAGCGGCAAGCGAGCATCGCGGTCGTGGAGTTTGCGGTGCTGCACGAGTTCGGTGAAGGTCTGCGGCGTGATGAAGTCGGGCAGGCGGCGATGGCGCCACAAATATGTGAGCCCGATACGGACAGGGGCAAATTTGCGCGCGCCGGTAGTTTCAACAACGGGGAGCGCGATTTCCATTCACCGTGAAAGCGCAGGGAGCGGGATTGTTCCGGTTGCGAACAGCTATCAGCAGTTGATAATAACCAAATAGGCACTTTTTGCTTGACATTTACGGGTTGCATCGGTACAAAACGTGAACAAGGCAGAGAGGTGGCTCGTTCGGATCGAGCCAGCGCTGCTGAATATTCAAATTGTCGAGGAGGGGCGCGCGATGACGGACGGAAAGACTGCGATCGCGACTGATGGGGCCAAGGCAAAAAGGGTCCGGGCGAAAAAACCGGCATTAAGAACTGTGGTGAAACCGAGGGAGCGATGGACCGCGCGCAAGCAGGAGATGTTCGTGACCAGCCTTGCGGTGACCGGCAATGTTTCGTTGAGCCTTGTCGAGGCGGGAATGTCGCAGACGGGCCTGTATAAATTACGCAAGCGGTCGCCGGCATTTTGCACGGCATGGGATGCGGCGCTCGATCTGGGATATGCGCCGCCTTCGGTGGTGCTGTCCCCGTCGAATGCGGGCGCGATGGCGTATCTTAAGGCGGTCGCGCGGGCGTTTGTCGGCATTGCGGTGGCAGCGGGGCAGGTTCCGCGTTTTCAGATCGGTGAGCCGTGGTGGTGGACCCTGCCGGGTGGGCGGATCTGCCTTTACGACGCGGCGGCTGTGGCGGCGTTCAATCTGGTGGCGATTGCCGATGTCGCGGAGTTTTGAGCCTGGCGCAGAAGGCGACGCTGGATGCGGCGGGGCGGTGTTGGCGGCTTCGACGGCGGCTTTGTTTGCGGCTGTACGCGCAGATCATCCGGCGACCGAGCGGTTGATGCTGGTGTTCCTGCCGACGGTATTGGACCCGCCGGAAGCTGTGCGGGCGAATGTGCCGGTGGGATGGGCGTCGCCTGCGTTCGATGTGTTGCAGGTCGAGGATTACGACTGGGTAACAGCGGGCAATACCGGGGCAAGTGCGCGGGGGTTGGCAACGGTCAATGCGCGGCTGGGCTATCCACAGGGGAAGCAGCATTATTTGAGCGGGTTGCTGTGGCGGAGGCGGGTGACGTTCTGTTGTTCGAGGCGGGACCGGCGCAGTTTCATCTTGGGGTGATGACGGGGCGGGGCTTTGTCCATGCGTGTGCGCTGTTGCGGCGCGTGGTGGAGACGCCGGGGATACCGGTTTGGTCGATGATCGGTGCTTGGCGAAAAAGGGACAACTGACATGGCGACATTGCTGTTGACGGCAGTCGGGACCGCTATCGGCGGACCGATTGGCGGCGCTATCGGGGCGATACTGGGGCAGGCAGCGGATCAGCGGATCTTTGCGCCAAAGGGTAGGCAGGGGCCGAGGCTGGGCGATTTGTCGGTGCAGACTTCGAGCTACGGTTCGCCGATCCCGCGCGTGTTCGGGACGGTGCGGGCGGCGGGGACGGTGATCTGGTCGACCGATCTGATCGAGACGCGGGGGAGCCAGTCGAACGGCAAGGGCAAGCCGAAGACGACGACGTTCAACTATGCGGCGTCGTTTGCGGTGGCGCTGTCGGCGCGGGCGGTGATGCGCGTGGGGCGGATCTGGGCGGATGGCAATCTGCTGCGCGGGGCGGGGGGCGATTTCAAGACTGCGACGGGGTTTCGGTTGTTGCTGGGTGGGGAGGATCAGGCGGTCGATCCGCTGATCGCTTCGGCAGAGGGGCTGGGGGTTACGCCCGCTTACCGGGGGTGCGCGGTGGCTGTGTTCGAGGATTTTCAGCTTGCCGATTATGGCAACCGGATACCGACGCTGAGTTTCGAGATTGTTGCCGATGAGGGAGCGATTGGGGTCGGCTCTATATTGGGTGCGCTTAGTGGTGGGGCAGTCGTCGGGGAAACGGCGGCGCTGATGCAGGGGCTGGCGGTTCAGGGCGACAGTGTGCGGGGAGTTGCGGAAACGCTGGCGGCGGCGCTGCCGGTTTCGCTGGTGGATATGGGGGGGGCGGCTGATGCTTTCCGACGGGAACGGCACTGTTCGGGTGCTGGACGTGGAACAGTTCCGAGCGACGGCAGGGTTCAAGCCGGAGCCGCGCATCGTCGAGAACCGCCGGGCGGCGGCGACTATCCCCGAGGTTTTAAGTGTCGCCTATTATGAGGTCGGTCGTGATTATCAGGCTGGCATTCAGAGAGCACGCAGGGAAGGTGGGTCGCGGCGTGAAGACCGGATAGATTGCAGGTCAGCAGGTGGTGGGTGCCCGACGCCCCGCGGTTGCGGCACCGACTGGAGCGGTGATCGTCGATTTACAGGCACGCGCTGCGGTGGTTGCCATGCTTGAGACGCTGGCAAGTCATGGCCTGATTTTCTGAAGACATAATTTTATGGAACCAATTGATCCAATACTCGTTGCTGCCTCGACTAGAGAGTAGCGGCTCCCTATTGTGTCAAATTAGCCACACTCGGCTAATTTGAATACTTGCGTGGAAACCGTGCTTTGGCTAGTGCGTTAAAGCTGTCTCAAGTGACAAACATGAAAAGGGATTTATATGCGGAAGCTGGCTATACTCGCCGTGCTCGCCTCAACCGCCATGGCAACACCCGCGCTCGCGCGTAATGATGCATGGTACATCGGCGCCGAGGGTGGCGGGATGCTTGTTGAGAAGGCTGACTACAGGATCGACAACGTCCTCGCTCAGTCGAAGCAGAAGGTCGGCTTCGATGTCGACGGCATCATCGGTTACGACTTTGGACCTTTCCGTTTGGAAGGTGAAGTTGGCTACAAGCAGGCTATCCTGAAGAGCATCTCGACTCAGGGTGTCAATGACTCGTTCGGCCGTACTTCGGTACTTAGCTTCATGGTCAACGGTCTGCTCGACTTCGGCAGCGACGATGGCCTTAGCGGGTTCGTCGGCGGCGGTGCCGGTGTTGGTCGTGTCAAGCTTGGTAACTACGGTATCCGTACGCAGGGTACTCTGACTGACGATTCAGATACTGGCTTTGCTTATCAGGCAATTGCTGGCGTCCGTTATCCCGTCACGACGAACGTTGACGTTGGTTTGAAGTATCGCTTCTTCAACGAAAACCGCGTCGATCTGATCAACACCGACGGTGTCAGCCAGCGGACTCGGTTCCGTTCGCACAGCTTGCTCGCAAGCTTGATCTATAACTTCGGTGAACCAGCGGCTCCACCACCGCCACCGCCACCGCCACCACCGGCTCCTGAGCCTGCTCCACCGCCGCCACCAGTGGCTGCTGTGTGCACGCCTGGGCCGTACATCGTGTTCTTCGAATGGAACAAGTCGGACATCACAGCTGAAGCCGCGTCGATCCTCGACAACGCCGTAACCGCTTATGGCGATTGCGGTCAGGCTCAGGTCATGCTGGCTGGTTACACCGACACGTCGGGTACACCGAAGTACAACCTCGGCCTCTCGCAGCGTCGTGCCGATGCTGTCAGTGCCTATGTCAGCTCGAAGGGCGTTCCTGCCGGTGTCATCACCAGCAAGGCGTTCGGCGAAACCAACCTGCGCGTTCAGACCGCAGACGGTGTTCGCGAACTGCAGAACCGTCGCGTGGAAATCACGTACGGTCCGGGTTCGGGCAACTAATACTTTCAATTCCTTCACAGGATTTGAATTGGGAAAGAGCCGGCCGAAAGGTCGGCTCTTTTTCGTTGTAGCCAAAACGGCGTGCACGGCTTGGCGAACGCCGGATAATCGGCGACAGAGACAACCCGGCTTTCAATGCGCAATCATCAAGTGAGCATGTAATGAAGATAGCGATGATCGGTGCGGGCTATGTCGGATTGGTGTCCGGTGCCTGTTTCGCAGATTTTGGGCATTCGGTCATTTGCGTCGACCTCGATCAATCAAAGATCGACGCGCTGCATGTTGGAAAAATGCCAATCTTTGAACCTGGACTGGCTGAACTGGTCCGGGTCAATGTTGCCGCCAGCCGACTCAGTTTCACGACTGATCTGGCCAGTGCGGCCTCCGATGCAGACGCGATCTTTATCGCGGTCGGAACCCCATCGCGTCGTGGCGACGGTCATGCCGACCTGACTTATGTGTTTCAGGCTGCTCGTGACATTGCAGCTGCCGTTACCAAGCCGACTGTCGTGGTTACCAAATCCACGGTGCCGGTCGGTACGGGTGACGAGGTCGAACGTATTCTTAGGGAGGTCGCGCCCGACATCGACCTTACTGTAGTCTCCAACCCGGAGTTTTTGCGCGAAGGTGCGGCGATCAATGATTTCAAACGGCCCGATCGTATCGTGATTGGGGCCGATGATGAGCGGGCACGTGGCGTAATGCGTGATATATATCGCCCACTGTATCTTAATCAGTCGCCGTTGTTGTTTACGAGCAGGCGCACGGCCGAACTCACCAAATATGCAGCGAACGCGTTTCTTGCGACCAAAATCACCTTTATCAACGAGATGGCCGATCTTTGCGAAGCGGTGGGCGCGGACGTCAAGGATGTTGCGCGGGGGATAGGACTGGACAATCGCATTGGGTCGAAGTTTCTCCACGCTGGACCGGGCTATGGCGGGTCATGCTTTCCCAAAGATACGCTGGCGCTGCTGAAGACTGCCGAGGACTTTGAAACGCCGATGCGCATTGTCGAGGCGACGGTTCAGGTAAACGACGGTCGCAAACGCGCGATGGGGCGCAAGATAATCACAGCGATGGGCGGCGATGTTCGCGGCAAGACGGTTGGTTTGCTTGGGCTTACGTTTAAGCCGAATACCGACGACATGCGTGATGCCCCTTCACTGGCGATTGTTCAAGCGTTGCTCGATGCCGGTGCGACCGTCCGCGCGTTCGATCCAGAGGGGATGGACGTTGCGCGGACGATGATGCCGGATGTCGTCTATTGCGACGGGCCATATGCCGTTGCGGAGGGCGCGAGCGCGATCGCGATCGTCACTGAATGGAATGAGTTTCGGGCGCTCGATCTGGCGCGGCTTACCGGCTTGATGGTCGAAAAGCGCATCGTCGATTTGCGCAATCTCTACGATGCCGACGATATGGCTAAGCTCGGTATTGAGTATGAATGCGTCGGACGACCCGCACCCCGTTGAACGACAAGCGCTTTAAATTCCCCGGTAATTTCGGAACCACGACACGAAGGCCGGAATGCCGGTTTCGATCGTTGTGGTCGGCGCATAACCCAGATCGTCGCTGATCGCGTCGATGTTGGCGAAAGTTTCGTGAACGTCGCCGTCCTGCATGGGTTTGTATTCGATCACGGCTTTTCGATCACAAGCGGTTTCGATCAGCCGGATCATTGTCATCAGATCCTCCGACCGGTTATTGCCGATGTTGTAAATCCGATGCGGCGCGACGCTGCCACCGGGTTTGATCGCGCCATCGTCGAGAGGCGGGTTGTCGATACAGGCGGCGATACCGGCGACAATATCAGCGATATTCGTGAAATCACGACGCATCGCACCATTGTTAAAGACGGGGATCGGCACGCCCCGCAGAATTTTGTCGGTGAACATCCACATCGCCATGTCGGGGCGACCCCATGGCCCGTAAACCGTGAAAAACCGCAATCCAGTCAGCGGCAGGCGATAGAGATGGGCGTATGTTTCGCTCATTAATTCGTCGGCCTTTTTCGTCGCGGCATAAAGCGACAGCGGCCGGTCCACCCGGTCTTCGACGCGGAATGGCAGTTGGGTGTTCCCCCATAGACCGACGACGAAGAGGCATAGACCATCGGGATGGCGCGCGTCCGGGCGAGTTCGAGAATTTCCAGATGACCAACAAGGTTCGACTGAACATAGGCGCGCGGATTGTCGATCGAGTAACGGACCCCCGCCTGAGCGCCGAGATGTACGATCGTGTCGAAATGCTGCCCGGCCATTGCCGTATCGAGTGCTACACGGTCGGCGAAATCTACCTGCGCGAATGTGAAATTTTGTGACGTCAGGGAAGCCAAACGGTCGCGCTTTAGCTGCGGGTCATAGTAATCGTTAAGATTGTCGATCCCAAAAACCATATCCCCGCGTGCGAGCAGGATTTGCGTCAGCGCGTGTCCGATAAATCCAGCCCCACCGGTAATCAGAATACGCGTCATCAGAAATGTCCCTGCCGCCCTCTAGCATTGCGATGTAGCCATATGGCGAAGCGGGGCGTTTTGCCAGAAGCGCTTGGCGGGATGTATCCGCCGTGCAATGCTGAATGTAGTAATTGGGGAGACGAAAGATGGCGAAATCGACGGCATTATTAGCAGGGCTTGCGGTCACGGCGTTGTTGAGTGGCTGCATGGCGCAAATGAAACCGCGCGGAACGGCTAATGTCGTCGCGAGTGCGCAACTCCGCGATGCGGGCGGCGCAACGCACGGCACAGCGCGGATCGAACGGGTTGGCGGCGCGACCCGGGTGATCGTAGAGGGCAGCGCGCTGCCGCCGGGCGACCATGGTTTGCATATTCATACGATTGGTCTTTGCGAAGGCCCTGCATTTGCCAGCGCCGGGCCGCACTGGAACCCCGATATGAAAATGCACGGACGCGACAATCCAATGGGCGCACATCGTGGCGATCTGCCGAATTTGCAGATTGGGACAGATGGCACAGGTACGGTATCTTTCGATCTGCCGGGTGATGCGAGCGCCTTGCTGGATGCGGATGGCGCGTCGATCGTCGTTCATGCAGCACCGGATGATTATAAGACCGATCCCAGCGGGAACAGCGGTGGGCGGATCGCGTGCGGGGTCTTTACTGCACGCTAGATGACCTCTCCGGCGGCGCGGGCGCGGGCGATTACGCTTGCCTCCGCCGCCGGGACGCTGCGCCATGCAAGGATCAATAGCAGCGTCGAAAACGGCGCAACGACAAGCAGTGACAAGATCCCGGTGCGTAAGCTGCCTGTCACCGTGGAGACGAACCCTGCCATATACGGCCCGAGCGCGAGACCGATTAAAGTCGTAGCGATGAAGAATGTCGCAGTGGCTGTGCCGCGCATACGGGGAAGGACGAGATCCTGCACCGTTGCGGCAGTTGCACCGAGTGCGCTCGATCCCAGCATCTGCAGGAAAAACGCAAGGATGTAGAACAAGGTGACGTTGGGTGTCGTGAACGCGATGATCAATGGTATCACCGGGGCCACCGCTCCGACCATAATGACCGGAATGCGTCCCCAGGGCTTTTTCTCTTTCCACGCATCGGCAATGCGGCCGCCCGACACGATGCCGATAAAGCCGCCCGCCGCCGCGCCGCCGCCGAGTAGCAGGCCTATGGTTGTCTTGCTCTGATGGAGGACGGACTCAGCATAAGGGGCTGCGAAGACGCTGATGCCGTACGATACGAAGGCAATCAGCCCATAGCCAAGAGCGACATAGATGAAGGCGGGTGTGCCCCAGATCAGCCTGAAGGCAGGCGGGTCACGATCGCGCAGGGCGTTGCCCCACGAAAACACGGCATAGGCTCCTCCGCCGACCGCAATCCATTGTGCGGGCGTGTGTGTAACCGCAATCAAAGCGTAAACGACCGCTGAAATTGCGGTGAGTACGATCAGGTTGAAGGCGAACGCGCGCGGGCCTCTTCGTGCCGCGCCAATCAACGTTAGTGGCGGAACGATAGTCACCAGTTCGCCCAGAAAATCACGGAATGGGTGAGGGGGGAGGACGGTGGCGATACCATCCGCCGACCCGCGCAAAGGCTCCCTCAACGTCGCGATCCAGATGGCGATGACCAGTCCGGGCAGGCCGACCGCAAGGAATGCCGCTTGCCAACCGACGATGCCCCATGAGCCATTCGGAAATGCCTGATTCCAATGTTCGGCAACGGCGCCGCCGAGAAATAGCGACAGCCCTCCACCGATGAATATTCCCGATGAATATATTGCCAATGCGGTCGCGCGGCGTTCTTTCGGGAAATAGTCGGACAGCAGCGAATAGGCGCATGGCGAAGCAGTTGCCTCTCCGACGCCGACTCCGATCCGGGCCAGAGTGAGTTGTGTCCCGCTGCGCGCCAACCCCGAAAAGGCAGTCATGGCCGACCAGAGCGCGAGGCCAATGGTCATGAGTTTCACCCGGCTCCAGCCATCCGCGAGCCTGCCCAACGGAATGCCGAACAAGGAATAAAATACGCCGAACGCAGTCCCGAACAGAAATCCAATGTCGGCGTCGGTCAGGTGAAGGTCGCGCTTCACGTCATTCGCCAGAATACTGAGAATTTGCCGGTCGACGAAATTCAGAACGTAAACAATCGTCAGTACGAACAGGACATAGTTAGCGTAACGCCTGTTCGAAGTTACGCTTTTTTTTCTCTCCATTTCCAAATGTTAGCATACGGATAACTGGCGTCCAGCCATGTTGCTGCGAGGCAGAGGTTTGTTACATTTTGTTGCTAACGGACTTTTTCGCTGCTTCTTACGCTGCATTTCGGCGGATTTTTTGTGTTTCGCTTGAAAGAGAAGCCGTTTCATCCGATATTGATGAGGTTCGGCGATGGTCGCCGGGTGAAGGAGTATATTTCGATGGCCAATTGGTCTGACCCCCGTTCGACAGCAGGCGCGGCCGCATCACTGGCTGGCACACGCGACACCGCAGTCGATGCGGGTCTGCGGTCCTATATGCTGTCCGTTTATAATTACATGGCGTCCGGCGTCATGTTGACCGGCATCGTCGCGATGCTGTTCGCCAACAGCCCATATATGAGCGTTCTGTTCAATCAGGTTGGAAAACCGACCGGTCTTGGCTGGATCGTCATGCTGGCACCGCTGGGCCTCGTTATGGTGCTTAGCTTTGGCATTGCCAAGATGCAGGAATCGACCGCGAAGGGCTTGTTCTGGGGCTATGCTGCCTTGATGGGCCTGTCGTTGTCGACGATCTTTGTTGTCTATACCGGTGCGTCGATCGCGACGACGTTCTTCTCGACCGCAGCCGCTTTCGCCGGGCTTAGCCTTTATGGCTATACGACGAAGCGCGATCTGTCGGCATTCGGCACGTTCCTGATCATGGGCGTAGTCGGTTTGATCGTGGCAAGCGTAATCAACATGTTCGTTCAGTCGAGCGGTTTGCAGTTGGTTATCAGCTTTGTCGGCGTGCTGCTGTTTGCCGGTCTGACGGCCTATGACACGCAGAAAATCAAGTCGATGTACTATCACGTTCAGGGTTCGGATATGATGGGCAAGACAGTCATCATGGGCGCGCTGACGCTCTATCTCGACTTCATCAACATGTTCATGTTCCTGCTGCGCTTCATGGGCGACCGTCGCTAACACCGACGTTTCAGTAACAAAGATGAGAGGCCCGGCGGAGCAATCCGCCGGGCTTTTTCATGCCTGTTTTGGCATCAGGGCTTCGTCGATTTTCTTGGCCTTCAGATAGGCTGGCCGGTCCTTCAACCCATCCCAATACGTCTCGAACGCAGGCCGTTTGTCGATCGAGCCGAATGCGAGGCCCCAGCCGACCTGCGAGCCGACATAGACATCCGCAGCGCTGAAACGGTCGCCAGCGATGTAGCGCTTGCCAGTCACCGCCGCTTCAAGACCGTCCATTGCGGCATCGAAGCTGCCATAGCCCGCCATCATCGACTTGCCGGGAGCCAGTTCGACCCCCAGTGATTTATTGGTGATAGCCGCTTCGACAGGCCCGGCAGCAAAAAATAGCCAGCGATAATAATCGGCACGATCGGCAGGGGCTGGCGCTAACCCAGCATCAGGAAACGCATCTGCCAGATAGGCACAGATTGCTGCCACTTCGGTAATGACGGTGTCACCGTGTTTGATGGCCGGAACCTTGCCCATCGGGTTGATCGCCAGATATTCAGGTGCCTTCATTGTTGTGCCGTAATCGAGCACGACCTGTTCATAAGGTTGCCCGACCTCCTCGAGCATCCAACGCGCAATCTGACCGCGCGACATGGGGTTTGTGTAGAACGTAAGAGGTGCAGTCATGGCAGTTCTCCTTTTCGATTTTCGAACATAACAAGAACAAATGCCGATGTCAGCCTCCGAGTTTGGCTTCGAAAAACCCGAGCGTCCGTTCCCAGGAAAGATCGGCGGCGCCCTTGTTATAACGGTCCGCCGAAGTGTCGTTGTTGAAAGCGTGGTTGACGCCAGGATAGGTGAACGCCTGAACATCAACCTTCGCTGCCTTGAGTGCGGAAATCCACGCCGGAGCGCCTGCGTTTACCCTGTCGTCCAGCCCCGCATAATGAAGCAGCATAGCTGCCTTTACGCTGGCGGCGCGGGTGGGATCGGGGGTCGGCCCATAATAGGCGACGCCTGCGCGCAGCATGTCCCCGGCACCGATGGCAACCCGATTGACCATCGCACCGCCCCAGCAAAAGCCGACCGCGCCGACTTTTCCTGTCGATTGCGCGATGTGGCCAAGCCAATGCACGGTCGCAACGGCATCGGCGACTGTCGCTGCCAGATCGAGCTTACCAATCATATCGCGCGCCTTGTCCTCGTCGGTCGGTGTTCCTCCTGCGACACTCAAAAAATCGGGAGCGACAGCGAGATAGCCGGCAAGCGCAATGCGACGAGTAATGTCTCTAATATGATCGTTCAGCCCCCGATTTTCATGGATGACCATTACGGCAGGGCGCTTCACAACAGGTCCGGCGGGGCGTGCGGTATAGCCAGTCAGTTTGCGACCGTTTGCCGCCGGCCAATCAATGGATTGCGCCTTGATCCTCTTGTCATCGGCCGGAAGGATCGCGGCAGCGGCGGAGTTGGCACCGATCCCGGCAAGCAATGCCTGTGCCGCAGTTGCGCTGCCCACCAGCAATGACAATTCACGCATGAACGCTCGGCGGTCCCGCTGTCCCGATTGCGCAGCGTGAGTAAACGCGTCGTAGAGCGCGATCGCGCGCTGACGGAGATCAGGATTCGAGCTGAAATCGGCGTCGGTCATGGGTAGCTATCCTCTCAGGGCGCTTTTGCGACCCTGACAGAGATTATAGCCAAATCAGGAATTTGCGACCGGTTTTACCGCGGCCAAGGCTTAGACAAACTCAATAACCCTGACGATAGCGTCCGTTGCCATATTGCTCGTTCGCAAAAGACAGGCCCAGTGTGGCATTGTCACCCAGCGGCACGATCGCGGTGCCGTACACTGACCGGTATCCGCCTGTGCCAATGGCAACACCCATCTCACCGTGGATCGCCTTGTCCTGACCCGGCTCAAGCCCCAGCGCAGCAGCACGAGCGTTACGGGCGGCTCCTGCCTCTTTTGCAGCTTCGGCCTGTTCCGGCGTCAGCGTTACGGTGTCAGCCATCGCGGCGACAGGCGCAGAGATAAGCATAAGGGCGAGAAGCATCTTCATCGGGCGATTATGCGCGCACCGGGCTTTCTCGTCCATGAACAAATGCGATGAGAGCTATTTCCAAAGTGTGCATTGATCCGGCGGTGCTACCCAACCCGTGAAGGAAGGTCACACCGCCGGGATCAGATAATGCCACGCAGCTTAAACCGGCGCGCCGATCTTTGCCTTGCCACCCTTGCGCCCCTTTTTCGGAGCCGCAGGAGTGACCTCGAACGCCAGCGCATCGTCCTTCAGATGCACGAGCACTTCGCCGCCGTGGATCAGCTTGCCGAATAGCAACTCTTCGGCGAGCGGCTGTTTGATCTTTTCCTGAATCAAACGACCCATCGGCCTTGCACCGTATAGCTTGTCATAGCCCTTGGTCGTCAGCCACTTCTTCGCATCATCATCCAGACTGATATGCACTTCGCGGTCGGCGAGCTGCATTTCGAGCTGGAGGATGAACTTGTCGACCACGCGGGCAACAACCTCAGTTGGCAGATAACCGAACGGCACAATTGCATCGAGGCGGTTGCGGAATTCGGGGGTGAACATCTTCTTCACCGCCTCTTCGTCCTCACCTTCGCGCGTCATGGCCCCGAACCCGACCGCTTCACGCGCCATGTCGCTGGCACCTGCATTGGTCGTCATGATCAGGATCGTGTTGCGGAAATCGACCGACTTGCCGTGCTGATCGGTCAGGCGTCCGTGATCCATGACCTGCAACAATATGTTGAACAGATCGGGATGCGCCTTTTCGATTTCATCGAGCAACAACACGCTATGCGGTTGCTGGTCGATGGCATCGGTCAGCAGGCCGCCCTGATCGAACCCGACATAACCCGGAGGCGCACCGATCAATCGGCTGACGCTGTGACGCTCCATATATTCCGACATATCGAAGCGTTGCAGCGGAATGCCCATGATCGACGCCAACTGCCGCGCGACTTCCGTCTTGCCGACGCCAGTAGGGCCGGTGAACAGATAGTTGCCAATTGGCTTGTCGGGATCGCGCAGGCCAGCGCGGCTGAGCTTAATCGCCGAAGCCAGTTTCTCGATTGCGGCATTCTGGCCGAACACCACTCGCTTCAGATCGGTTTCCAGCGACGCCAGCGACTTGGTGTCGTCACTCGATACCGATTTGGGCGGGATGCGCGCCATCGTTGCAATAACGGCCTCTATCTCCTTGGAGGTAATGACTTTCTTGCGCTTGGCTGGCACGACCAACATCTGCATCGCGCCGACTTCATCGATCACGTCGATCGCCTTATCGGGCAATTTCCGGTCGTTGATGTACCGCGCGCTCAACTCTACCGCTGACTTGATGGCGTCGGGGGTGTAGCGGACTTTGTGATGATCTTCGAAAGCGGACCGCAGACCGGCGAGAATTTTGATCGTATCTTCGATGGTCGGTTCGTTGACGTCGATCTTCTGGAACCGGCGCAGCAGGGCGCGGTCCTTCTCGAAGTGGTTACGGAACTCCTTGTAAGTCGTTGATCCGATGCAACGAATGGTTCCGCCCGACAGCGCAGGCTTCAGCAAATTCGATGCATCCATCGCGCCACCTGAAGTCGCGCCCGCACCGATCACCGTGTGGATCTCATCGATGAACAGGATGGCATCTGGCAGTTTCTCAAGCTCGTTGACGACAGCCTTCAGCCGCTCCTCAAAGTCACCGCGATACCGCGTGCCCGCCAGCAACGAACCCATGTCGAGCGAGTAGATTACCGCAGGCAGCAGCACGTCGGGCACCTGTCCCTCGACGATCTTGCGCGCCAGACCTTCTGCGATCGCGGTCTTTCCAACGCCCGGATCACCCACATAAAGCGGGTTGTTCTTCGACCGACGGCACAGGATCTGAATCGTGCGGTCAACTTCTGGCCCACGCCCAATCAAAGGGTCGACCTTTCCGGCCTTCGCTTTCTCGTTCAGGTCGACGCAGAACTGCTTGAGGGCGGATTCACCCTTTTGCTTGGTTTCGCCCTTGGCTGGTTTGTCTTCGTCGGCACCTTTCACTTCGCGCGCCTCCGTTGCTCCGGTGCCTTTACCGACCCCGTGACTGATATAACTGACGGCATCCAGCCGGCTCATGTCCTGCTGTTGCAGGAAATAGACGGCATAGCTCTCCCGCTCACTGAACAGCGCGACGAGCACGTTGCCGCCCGTCACTTCGTCGCGACCGGAGGACTGTACGTGCAGGATCGCGCGCTGAACCACGCGCTGGAAGCCGCTTGTCGGTGACGGGTCGGTCTGTCCCTCGACGCGTAAAGCTTCGAGTTCGGTATCGAGGTAATGGGTAACGACGTTTTTCAGTTCTGCCGTATCGACACCGCAGGCGACCATCACGGCGTTGCCATGTTCGTCGTCGATCAGCGCGAGGAGGAGATGCTCCAGCGTCGCATATTCGTGACGACGTCCGGCCGCCGCTGCGAGCGCATTGTGGAGCGTGGTTTCAAGTTCACGGGCGAATGAAGGCATAGTGTAGGTCCTTTGGGGAGGCCGGCAGAAGCGGCATCCAGTCCCGTTCTATGTCGGGTGTCCGGAGCGGTTCATCAAGAACGTCAAAAAATGTCGCTGTTTGAATCATCATCTTTTGAATAACTCGTCGGCGATCGAAAGGTGCCGTGTCGCGTGATCCAGCTTCGCGCGCGTCCGGACGATTTCACCCTCGAGCGTCGCAATGCGCGCATGAAGCTCCGCGACCGACAACGGATCAAGGTCCGCCCTGACCGCAAGGGCCAGCGGGTCGCCAGCGCGAGGAGGCGGCGAGATGTCGTCCGTGTCCATATCCGTGAAAGTCGCTGGAGAAATGCCCGCTGTCAACAAACTGTAGGAGAGTTGCGACAAAGCGATGCTTTGCTTGTCGAAGCACCCATCATATTATAGCGCAGGTGGGGACGGCAAAGCCTTGTCCGAAAACCATAAATGCGGAGACGTGGGTGACTATTCCCGAAACGATGCGCGCAATCGACCCGACAGACGCAGGTGGCCCCGAAGTATTGATGCTGGTCGAACGTCCCGTTCCGACGCCGGGAGAGGGGGAGGTCCTGATCCGCGTTGCCGCCGCAGGGGTGAACCGTCCCGATGTTCTGCAACGACAGGGCAAATATCCGCCACCGCCGGGAGCTCCCTCGATCCTCGGGCTGGAGATTGCAGGGACCGTCGTTGCGCTGGGCAAGGGCGTGGACGACGTTCACCTCGGTCAGCCGCTGTGCGCATTGGTCGCAGGCGGAGGCTATGCCGAATATTGCGTCGCCCCCATCGGTCAGTGTTTGCCAGTCCCGCCCGCACTGACGATGACCGAAGCCGCTGCGCTCCCCGAGACGCTGTTCACCGTGTGGACCAACTTGTTTGAGCGCGCCTATGCGGTGGAGGGCGATACCGTCCTGATCCACGGTGGCACCAGCGGCATCGGCACAATGGCGATCACGCTGGGCAAGCTGTTCGGCCTGACGGTGATCGTAACCTGTGGTACACCAGAAAAATGCGCACGAGCGTTGGAGATCGGGGCCGATCATGCCATCAATTACAAGGCGTCCGATTTCGTCGCAGAGGTGGCGCTGATCACAGGCGGACAGGGGGTCAACGCCGTTCTCGATATGGTCGGTGGGGACTATTTGCCGCGCAATCTGAAGTGCCTTGCCGAAGACGGTCGCCACGTTTCTATCGCGGTTCTGGGCGGCCCAAAAGCGGAAATCTTCATTCCTCAGATCATGGCCCGCCGCCTGACTTTGACCGGATCGACGCTGCGGGCGCGCAGCGTGGCGTTTAAGGCGCTGGTCGCCGACGAATTGGTGCGCACAGTGTGGCCGCACGCCGAGGCAGGGCGGCTGCAGCCGGTGATCGACCGGGTGTTTCTGCTGAGTGACGCGGCCGGTGCCCATGCGCTGATGGATTCAGGGGCGCATGTGGGGAAGATCGTGCTGAAGGTGGGCGACGCTATCGAATGAAGATACGCAAAGATCTGGACGAGGCGTTCTCGCTCAGCGAAACAGTCGCTCATCCCACGGCCAGCGACTGGCATCGGCGACCACGATCCCTGTCGCATCTGAATGGCGCGGGTTGATCAGCCAGTTATACGCATGGGGCGCGACGAAAGATGGCACTTTCGCCAGCGCGCTGTCGCCGGACGCCGCCCAGTTCGTGCCCCATGATACCGATTGTGCGGGATCGCCCGAAAACGCACTGGTATTCAGGGCATCGGGAACCTCGATCCGCAACAACTGATAGTCGCGCGGGATGTGCGGAGCCTCGAGATGAACGAGCACCTCCAGAATGGCCAGCGCGCTAGATTCGGCGGTGTAGACGATCTCGGTTCCGACACGGTGCCAACGCCCACCGATCCGCAAACCGCCGCGTCCGTCGATCGTCAAATGGTCAGAGATGCGCCATAATATCAACGGCCTATGCGAAGAAGCTGTGCTTCGCCTGCAACAACCGTTCCTCGATCACCGCCGCGCCGGTCGCCGAATTCATCAGGTCCAGCGGGTTATCATTGTCCAGAAACTTCTTCGGTGTCCGCAGCCACTCCATCGCGATGGCGCGCTCGCCAAACACCTGTCCCGCAAGGTCGAGAATAAGCACGAACTGCGCGAGCCGATCGCTTTCCTCGCGCGTCAGGGACTGGCGCTCTTTCAGCCGCCGGTCGAGCGTCCGTCGGGGCGCAATCACGCGCGACAAATCGGTAATCGTAATGGCTGGATCGGCCAGCAAATCGCGCAGCGCCTTGTTTGGCAATCCCTTTGCCACGACGCGCGCTCGCGGCAGCCGGTCGGCGGCAAGAAAGTTCGAGAGGGAAAACGCCGTCGCCATCTGGCCAATATAATCCGGCCAGATGGCCGAATCAAGGCTGAGCGAAATGAAACCGCATCCCTGAGCTTGTCGAAGGGTTGCCCTGCTTTTTGGCTTGCGAACAGAAGGACACCCCTTCGACAGGCTCAGGGATGCGGGTATTTTGGAGATCCCTGGCGCTTAAGTCGTAGCCCTAAGCCACGACCTCCAGTCCTTCGCTCGCCTGCACCCACTTCGCTTCTGCTGCATCAAGCCGCTCGGCCACATTTGCGCGCAGCTTCATCAGGTCGGTCATCGACAGTTTGGCGTGCTGTGGCTCGGCCGTCGCGGGATCGAACATCGCGCGTTCGACCGCACTGCGTTCGGCGGTCAGCTTGGCCATTTCGCCTTCAGCCACCTTCACGGCATTGCGCAATTGCTGGTCGCGTTCGCGCGCCGCTGCGGCTGCCTTCCGGTCGCCCTTTTTATCGACCTTGGCTGCCTTCGGCTGGTTCTTGCCGAGGATCATGTCGACATAATCATCGAGGCTGCCGTTATATTCGGTCGCCGTCCCGTTATCGACCAGCACCAGCCGATCAGCCGTCAGTTCCAGCATATGCCGGTCGTGGCTGACGAGAATAACTGCGCCCTCATAATCGTTCAGCGCCTGCACCAAAGCTTCTCGCGCATCGACATCAAGATGGTTCGTCGGCTCATCGAGGATCAGCATATGTGGCGCATCCCGCGTGATGAGAGCCAGCGCCAGCCGCGCCTTCTCACCACCCGAAAGCTTGCCGACCAAAGTCGTTGCTTTCGCACCCGAAAACCCGAAACGGCCCAATTGCCCGCGCACAGCAGCAGGCGTTGCGCCCTTCATCTGGCGTGTCATATGTTCCAGCGGCGTATCCGTGCCGTCCAACTCTTCGACCTGATACTGGGTGAAATAGCCCACGCGCATCTTGCCGCTCGCGTTGACCGTGCCCTCCATCGGGGCAAGCTGCGCTGCGAGCAGCCGGGCCATCGTCGTCTTACCGTTACCGTTGCGGCCTAGCAGCGCGAGTCGATCATCCGGGTCGATCCGCAGGTTCAACCGCTGAAGGATCGGCTTACCCTCGGTATAACCGACTGCCGCCATGTCCAGAGTAACCAGTGGCGGCTTTAGTTCGTTCGGGCTTGGAAATTCGAATGCCAGCGTCGGATCGCTCGCCATTTCGGCAATCGGCTGCATCCGTGCCAATGCCTTCATCCGCGACTGTGCCTGCTTGGCGGTCGAGGCACGGGCGCTGTTCTTGGCGATATAGTCCTGCAACTTGTTACGCTGGTTTTCCTGCGCGGCACGGACGGAGGCAAGCTGCGCCATCCGTTCGGCCCGCTGCCGTTCGAACGCATCGTAACCGCCGACGTAGAGCGTGCACTTGCCGCCCTCCAGATGGAGGATGTGATCGACGACATTGTTCAACAGATCGCGTTCGTGACTGATGACAACCATTGTCGCGCGATAGGATTTCAGGAACGATTCCAGCCACAATGTCGCTTCGAGATCCAAATGGTTCGAAGGCTCATCGAGCAGCAGCAGGTCGGGTTCGGAAAACAGCAATGCCGCCAATGCAACGCGCATTTTCCAGCCGCCCGAATAGCTGTCGAGCGGACGATGCTGCATTTCCTCGTCGAAGCCCAGACCGACCAGAATCCGCGACGCACGGGCGGGGGCCGCGTGTGCGTCGATTGCCATCAGGCGCTCATGGATTTCACCGATTCGATGGTGATCCTCGGTATGTTCTTCTTCGTTCAATAGCGCGGCACGTTCCAGATCGGCGGCCAGCACCGTCTCGAATGGCGTGCTGTTACCCGATGGAGCTTCCTGCGCGAGATAGCCCATCTTGGTCGCGCGGGGCATCTCCACGGCACCGTCGTCGGGGTCGTGCTGGCCAGTGATCGCCTTCATCAGCGTTGTCTTGCCAGCGCCGTTACGCCCGATCAGGCCAACGCGAGCGCCCGTCGGCAGCGAAGCCGTGGCGCGATCCAATATCGTGCGTCCGCCAAGACGCACCGTGATACCATTAAGGTTGAGCATGGGCGGCCCTGTAGCAGAAGTTTGGAAATGTTGCGAGTGCGAAGACGGGGTGCCAAACTGCATAAATGACCGAACCCCTGATTCTGCACGAATTTGCCCTTTCGGGTAATTGTTACAAGATCCGGCTGACCGCCGCGCACGTCGGCGCAGTCCTGCAACGGCGCGAATATAATATATTGAAACTGGAAACGCGGACGCCGGAATTTGTCAATAATATCAGCGCCAATGCCCGCATCCCGGTGCTTCAGATCGGCGATCGTTTCCTACCCGAAAGCAATGCAGCCTGCTTTTGGCTGGCGGATTCGTCGCCGCTGATTCCGATCGACCGTTTCGAACGCGCGGATATGCTTCACTGGATGAATTGGGAGCAGTATTTCCACGAACCGCACATCGGCACTATGCGCTTCCTCCGTGCCTTCCTGTTTGAGGAGAACTGGTCCGCCGAACAGCGCGCCGCGGTCCCGACGCGGACTGAAATGGGCAATCGTGCGCTTGGGTTGATGGAAGATCATCTTGCGACCCGCCACCTTGCGACACGGAAGTGGTTTGTTGGCGATACGCCGACGCTCGCCGATATTTGCCTGTTCCCCTACACATCGACAGCAAAGGAGGGCGGTTTCGACCTCAGCCGCTATCCCCACGTTTCACGCTGGCTGGCCGACGTCGCTGCCCTCCCGGCCCATGTCACAATAATCGCATGAAACTGCCGGACGGAAGTAACAAACCCGCGCCATAGGGATTGCCCGAGGACCTGGAGCCTCGGGGAGCAGATTCATGGATGCTATCACGCGGTTTCCGTTCGGCGATGAACTGCCGGACTTCCACAGCGATACGCCAGCCATCCCTGAACGCGAGGGCATCCGCCGCCGTTTTCGCACGATCTGGATCAGCGACGTCCACCTCGGCACGCGCGGCTGTGCGGCGGCGATGCTCATCGACTTCCTCGACTCGGTCGATAGCGAGACCATGTTCCTTGTTGGTGACATCATTGACGGCTGGCGCATGAAGAAAAAATTTTATTGGCCTGCCGCGCACAACGACATCATCTGGCGCATTCTGAAGCGCGCCAAGCGTGGCACAAGAATGATCTACATCCCCGGCAACCACGACGAGATGTTTCGCCAGTTCAGCGGCCTCAGCTTCGGTGGCGTGGAAATCAAACGCAAAGCCATTCACCAGACCGCCGATGGACGCCGCCTGCTCGTCATGCACGGCGATGAATTCGACGCCGTGATGCTTGCTCACCGCTGGTTGGCGTTCGTGGGCGATGCCGCTTACGAAATGCTGATGCGGTGTAACCATGTCGTGAACCGGGTGCGCAACTGGTTCGACCTGCCGTACTGGTCGCTGTCCAAACACGCCAAGCATAAGGTCAAGAACGCGGTCGCCTTTATCGGTCGGTTTGAGGAGATCGTTGCGCATGAAGCCGGTGCGCGCGGTGTCGATGGCGTCGTCTGCGGCCACATCCATAACGCCGAACTGCGCGATATTCAGGGCATCGAATATTATAACGACGGCGACTGGGTAGAGGGCTGCACCGCACTGGTCGAACATTTCGACGGACGGATGGAGGTGCTGCACTGGGCCGATGAAATAGCCAAACGCGAAGCACCGTCGCTCAGGCTCGCAGCGTGAGGATTGCAATCGTCACCGACGCCTGGACCCCGCAGGTAAACGGTGTCGTCCGCACTCTCCTCGCCACGCGCGCGCAACTGGAAAAACAGGGCCATGTCGTCGAGGTAATCTCGCCCAACTATTACCCGTCGATACCCTGTCCGACTTACCCCGAGATCCGGCTGGCAATGACCCGCGCAACATGGGTCGGCGCACGCATTGCCGCCTTCGCGCCCGATGCGGTTCACCTTTCCACCGAAGGTCCGCTCTGCCTCGCTGCACGCCGCTGGTGCGTCCGCAACGGCTATCGGTTCACCAGTGCCTACCACACGCAATTCCCCGACTATTTCGCCGCCCGCACCGGGATGCCCGCCGCGTGGGTCTGGCGCTATATCCGCTGGTTCCACGGTCCATCCGAAGCCGTGCTGGTCTCGACACCCTCGGTCCGTACCATGCTCACCGCTCACGGTATCCCACACACGCGCCATTGGAGCCGAGGTGTTGATCTCGCCAACTTCTCCTCCGACGCGCCACCACCCGAACTATACGCCAAACTACCGCGGCCCATCCAACTCTACGTCGGGCGCATCGCGGTCGAAAAGAACATCGAAGCTTTCCTCTCCTCCGATCATCCCGGCACCAAAATCGTCGTCGGCGATGGCCCCGCCCGTGCCACGCTACAGGCGCGCTACCCGCACGTCCGCTTCATGGGGCCGCTGTCAGGCTTCGAACTTGCTGGAGCCTATGCCGGAGCCGATGTGTTCGTCTTTCCCAGCCGCACCGACACTTTCGGACTGGTGATGATCGAAGCACTGGCCTGTGGAACGCCCGTAGCGGCGTACCCGGTCAGCGGCCCCATTGATATCGTAACCCCCGCAACCGGCGCGCTGGATGAAACGATCCAAACCGCCATCGCCGCCGCCCTGTCCCGCAATCGATCCGATTGTGCCGCTTGCGGAGCAGCTTACACATGGGAGGCCAGCGCCCGGCAATTCCTCAGCGCGCTCGTGCCCGCCAGCAAGCACCTGATAGCGGCTTAAACACAGTCGCCAGTTTTCTAAAAGGTTGAAGCAGGACAACCCTTCAACAGGCTCAGGGAAGCGGTTATATGAATGGGCCAGGAGCGCCGCGATGCTTCTTGCCTCAATGGGCCATTCGGACTAAGCTCTGCCCATTATCAGGCCGCTCCGAAAGGGGCGGCCCTTCTTTTATCATAAGGATTTCGCCGTGGCTCAGCCGCTAATGCCCCATGCGACCGCATCGTGGCTTGTCGATCAGACTTCGCTCAGCTTTGAACAGATCGCCAATTTCTGCGGCCTGCATATCCTCGAAGTTCAGGCGATTGCGGACGACACGGCGGCGACCAAGCTGACCGGGCGCGACCCGATCCGCGCGTTCGAACTGACGCTTGCCGAAATCGACAAGGGCCAGGCCGACCCCAGCTATTCGCTGAAGATGTTCCGCGAACCAGAGGCCGTCACCCGCACCAAGGGGCCGCGTTACACGCCGGTTTCAAAGCGTGCGGATAAGCCGGACGGCATCGCGTGGATCATCCGTAACCACCCCGAAGTTTCGGACGGCCAGATCGGCAAGCTGATCGGCACGACCCGCACGACGATCGCTGCGATCCGCGACCGCACGCATTGGAACATGGCGAACATCACGCCAAAAGATCCGGTAACGCTCGGCCTGTCGTCGCAGCGCGAACTCGATGCCATCGTTGCAAAAGCGGCCAAGGCTGCTGGCCTCGAAGCACCGGTCGATAACCGTCTCGAAGGTGACCGTGCCGCGCTTATCTCGCAGCTTCGCACAGAGCGTGACGATGCGACGAAGCTGGCCGAACAGATCGCGTCCGGCGAAGTCGACCGGCCGTTGCTTGCTGGTGGCATTGTCGATCCGTTCAAACGCTAAGTCCGAACGCTGGGTTTTAATGAATTCCGTCACCCTGAACGTGTTTCAGGGTCCATCTGTCCGTCCGCAAAATCGGTTCGGACAGAGGCATGGATCCTGAACCGAGTTCAGGATGACGGTGTGATGGTATGGAGGGCGACATGACCAAGCGTTTAGTCCCGTTCGACCAAAGCCTGACCGATCACGGCTTCGAACCTCTCAGCGCGCGCGGGCTGACCTATCCGCTCGGCAGCTTTGCGCCCGAATACGGCGTCGTCCATCCCATTGCGGAGGGCGTTGGCTGGACCCGGCTTCCGGTGCCGGGCTTGCTCAATCACATCAATGTCTGGGTGCTGGACGATGGCGATGGGGTCGCCATTGTCGATACGGGCCTCAACTTGCCAGACACGCACGAGGCGTGGGTAAAGGCGCTATCCGGGCGCAAGGTCACTCGTGTTTTTGCCACGCACTTCCATCCCGATCACATCGGTGCGGCTGGCTGGCTGTGTGACACTCACGCCGTTCCCTTGTGGATGAACCGCACCGAATGGCTGTTTGCCCGGATGCTGTGTGCCGACGTCCGCGATGGGCCGCCCGTTGAGGCCATTGCTCAGGCGATTGCCGCCGGATGGAATGACGAACAAATCACATCCATGAAAGCAAGCGGCTGGGGCAGGTTTGCAACGGTCGTGTCACCGCTGCCGGTCGGCCATATCCGTATGAGCGATGGTGACGTTATCCGTATCGGCGCGCGCGACTGGACGGTGTGGATCGGCAGCGGCCACACGCCCGAACACGTCTGTCTGGTCGATGACGCTGGCGGTTTGATGATTGCCGGCGATCAGGTGCTGCCGAAAATCACGTCCAACGTGTCCCTGTCGCTCAGCGAGCCGGAGGGCGACCCGCTCGGCGACTGGCTGGCTTCGATCGACAAGTTTCGCGCATTGCCCGAACATCTGCTTGTGCTGCCCGCGCACGGCGAGCCATTTCTCGGGCTTCGTGCGCGGCTCGACCGACTGGAAAACGGGCATAGCGAGGGGCTGGAGCGCCTCCATGCGCACATTGCAATCGAACCGCGACGTGTGGTGGATTGCTTCACCATGTTATTCAAACGGGCGATCAACGACAGCATTCTCGGGCTGGCGACCGGCGAAGCAATGGCGCATTTGCGTCATCTGGAAATTACCGGGCGTGCGGTGAAAAAAGTCCGTGACGGTGTTTGGTATTATTCCGCAGCCTAGTTGCTGGCTGTCGTTCCTATGCTTACACCTTTGTGAATGAGCGTTTCTGAAACAAACCCCGACGCCATCTGGCGCACGCATTATGCCCACCCCGGCCAATGGGACCGCAGCTTCCCGCCGTTGACCATGCCGCAATTGTTCGAAGCCAGCGTCGCCGCCCATCCGGGGGCGATACTCAGCGACTTTATGGGTGCGCAGCTAAGTTATGCTGCGGTCGGCCTTTTGGTTGATCGTTTCGCAGTCGCGCTGGCCGGGCAGGGGGTTGTAAAGGGCGATCGTATCGGCCTCTATCTGCCCAACGTCCCCGACTATCTGATCGCCTATTACGGGGCATTGAAAGCGGGGGCGATCGTTGTGAATATGTCGCCGCTCTATTCGCTCGAAGAGCTGGAACATCAGGTCGGCGACAGTGGCGTTCGCATTATCGTGACCAGTGATGTGCCGCAGTTGTACGCGACGGCAAAGGCGCTGCTCGACGCTCGCGCCGTCGATCGGATCATTATCGGATCGGTCTCGGAATGGCTTCCACCGCTGAAACGTGTCCTGTTCCGGCTTTTCAAACGCAAACAGATCGCCCGGGTGCCGACGGGCGACCCGCACATTATCCGCCTTGGCACGATGACCGCTTTCGCTTTGCCAGAGGCCTCGGCTTCTCCAAAAGTTGCTATCGATCCCGGTGATGTTGCCCTGATCCAATATACCGGGGGAACGACCGGCGTTCCGAAAGGCGCGATGCTGACTCACCAGAACCTGACGGCAAATGCGCGGCAGGTTCACGAAATCGACCCGCATCAGGAAATGCCCGACCGGATTGTCGGCGCGCTGCCTTTCTTTCACGTTTTCGCCAACACCTGTGTCCTTAATCGAACCGTGCTGACCGGCGGCATGATCGCAATGTTGCCTCGATTCGATGCTGGACAGGTTCTCGCCACGATCACTCGCGTCAAGGCAACGTCGCTGCCCGGCGTGCCGACGATGTATCAGGCTTTGCTCGACCATCCGAAAATGGCCGCCACGTCCTTTGCTTCACTCCGCGTCTGCATTTCGGGGGGCGCACCTTTGTCGCGCGCGCTGAAAGAACGCTTCGAAGCTGCGACCAAGGCCCATGTGGTCGAAGGCTATGGCCTGACCGAAAGCGCGGGCGTCGTCGCCTGCAACCCGTATGAGGGGGTGAACACGATGGGTCGATCGGTCAACCGGTGCCCGGTACGATCGTGCGGCTGGTCGATCGGGATGACCCATCCAGACCGGCACCCGTCGGCGAACCGGGTGAACTGGTGGTTGAGGGTCCGCAGATTATGAAGGGCTATTGGGGTCGTCCCGAAGCGAATGCTGAAACCTATGTCGGCAATGCCCTTCGCACCGGCGACATCGCAACGATTGACGCGGAAGGGTTCATCCGCATCGTCGATCGCCTGAAGGACATGATCGCGGTCGGCGGGTTCAAGGTTTTTCCGAGCCAGATCGAAACCGTGCTTTATCGCAATGACGCGGTAAAAGAGGCCATCGTGATCGGCGTCCCTGACCAGTATCATGGTGAATTGCCCAAGGCGTTCGTGACCTTGAACGCAGGGGCAAAGATTGATGGCTCGGCATTGCGCGAATGGCTGAACCCGCAACTGGGCAAGCACGAACGCGTCGGGGAAGTCGAAGTGCGAACGTCGTTGCCCAAGACCCTCGTCGGGAAACTCAGCCGCAAGGAGTTGATCGCCGAAGAACGGGCCAAGCGCCCGGCTTGATTGGTCCAACTGACCGTCCCACCTTGACCGCCATAGGCCGGGGCTTCAAAAGCCGTTCATGTCCGATGAACTTTCCGAACTTTCCTTTGAAGATGCGCTGAAACGACTGGAGGCGATCGTACAGCGCCTCGAAAGTGGGAACGCAAGCCTTGATGAATCGATTACCCTTTACAGCGAGGGTGACCGTTTGCGGGGCCAGTGCGAGAAACGATTGAAGGACGCCCAGATGCGTATCGAAAAGATCAGCCTTGGTGCCGATGGTGCGCCGACCGGCACGCAACCCTTCGACGCGGCCTGACACTGACGTGGCAACGGTATCGCCCATCCTGGGAGACGCGCTTGGGCGTATTGCGATGGACGTCGATGCCCTGTTCGATGCCGTTTTACAAATCCCTGACGATCCCCGCCGCAGATTGTATGAGGCGATGCGCCACGCGAGCATCGGCGGCGGCAAACGGATGCGCCCGCTCCTCTGCGTGGCGGCGTGCGACCTGTTCCACATCGACCGCGCGGCAGCTCTGCGCGTTGGTTGTGCTGTCGAAGCGATCCACGTTTATTCGCTGATCCACGACGATTTGCCGTGCATGGACGACGATGATGTGCGGCGCGGCAAACCCACCGTCCACCGCGCCTTTGACGAGGCGACGGCTGTGCTTGCCGGGGACGCACTCCACGCACTCGCGTTCGAAATGATTTCCGACGAAAGCGTCCACTCCGACCCTTTCGTTCGCAGTGAACTCGTTGCCTGTCTCGCGCGTGCCAGCGGCCCCAGCGGCATGGCGGGTGGTCAGATGATGGATATCGTCGCCGAGACGGAAACGTTCGACCTTGGCGGTGTCACCCGATTGCAGCAGATGAAAACCGGTGCGCTGATCTCATTTTCGGTTGAGGCGGGCGCGATCATGGGCCGTTTGCCTCCCGAAGGCCGCGCGCCGCTCCGGGGCTATGCTCGCGATATCGGCCTCGCATTCCAGATCGCCGACGACTTGCTCGACTATGAGGGTGACGAAGCGGCTGCTGGCAAGGCACTCCGCAAGGATGAAGCTGCTGGCAAGGCAACTTTCCTGTCCCTGCTCGGCGTCGAGCGCGCCCGCGAACAGGCTCGTATTCTTGTCGATCAGGCAATCGAACACCTGCAAAGCTACGGCGAAAGCGCCGACCTTCTCCGTGCCATCGCGCGTTACAGCATTGAAAGAGACCGTTAATATGCAAGAGCGCATTGGGGTATATCCCGGCACTTTCGACCCTATAACGCGCGGCCACATGGACATCATCCGGCGTGGTGCCAAACTGGTCGATAACCTTGTCATCGGTGTAACCACCAACCCATCGAAATCCCCGATGTTTTCGGTCGAAGAACGCCTTGCGACCGTGATGCGCGAAACCGCAGGCATACCCGGCGTCAGCGTCGTTCCCTTCGACCTGTTGCTGATGGAATTCGCCGAACGCCAGAATGCCAGCATCATCGTGCGCGGGCTGCGCGCGGTCGCCGATTTCGAATATGAATATCAGATGGCGGGCATGAACCAGCAGCTCAATAACCGTATCGAAACTGTCTTCCTGATGGCCGATGTCGCGTTGCAACCGATTGCATCGCGACTGGTAAAGGAAATCGCGATGTACGGCGGCGCGATCGGGCGGTTCGTCATGCCCGAGGTCGAGGTCGAGGTTACGGCGCGCGTGAAGCAAATCGGTCGCAAGGGCAGTTAGCAATTCGGTTCATTCGCCGCTAAGCCCGCGCCGGGCAAAGCGCCCGGCCAAGAAGTAACGGAGCGATCAAGATGCGTCTGATGTTGGGTTTTATGGTGCTCGCGGCTTTTTCCGGCACCGCGTTTGCAAAAAAGCCTGTCATCGCCGTGGCCGCGCCTACTCCCGCCCCGGTTGCGCCCCCCAGCGATCCAAAGAACATTCTGCATCTCGACCTGTCCACCGGCGGCAGCGTGGTCATTCTCCTGCGTCCTGACAAAGCCCCCAACAGCGTCGAACGCATCCGCGTCCTGACCCGTGCCGGCTTTTACGACAACGTCGTGTTCCACCGCGTCATCGAAGGCTTCATGGCGCAAACCGGCGATCCCAAGGGCACCGGCGAGGGCGGATCGCCGCTTCCTGACGTGAAAGCCGAATTCAACGACCTGCCGCATTTGCGCGGGGCGGTGTCGATGGCACGACCCACCGATATCAACGGCGCGAACAGCCAGTTCTTCATCGTCCTGATGCCGGTCCTCCGCCTCGACGGGAAATACACCGTCGTCGGTCGCGCGATATCGGGGATGCAATATGTCGACGCCATCGCGCGTGGCGAGCCACCCGCCAATCCGTCGAAAATCATCCATGCGTGGATGGAAACCGATGGCCCGACCGCCGCGAAAGTGCCGCTCGTAATTCCCGCCCCCGTTGCGGTAACGGCCCCAGCCCCAGCTCCGGCGACGCCCGCAACACCCGCTGCTCCAGTGACAACGCCAGCGCCAGTGGAAGCTGCTCCGGCAACCCCAGCACCGGCACCAGTCCCGCCCAAATAAACCGTGCGCGTTGACCTGTTCGATTTCGACCTGCCCGACGCCAGCATAGCCCTGCGCCCGGCATCTCCGCGCGATTCCGCCCGGATGCTGGTCGTGGATGGTGCAACCCGAACCGACAGGATCGTCAGCGACCTCCCCGCGATTCTTCGTCCGGGCGATTGCCTGGTCTTTAACAACACGCGCGTCATCCCGGCCCAGCTTCAGGGGCGTCGCGGTAATGCCACCATCGGCGCGACCCTGCACAAACGCGAAAGCCTGCGTGCGTGGCGCGCCTTCGTCCGCAACGCCAAGCGCCTGCGTGAACAGGACGAAATCGACTTCGGCAACCAGGTCTCAGCCACCGCAAGCGACCGCGCCGAGGACGGTAGCTGGCTTTTGACCTTCGCCGGAACCGAACCGGTCGAAACCTTGCTGGGACGCGCCGGCCACATGCCGCTCCCTCCCTATATCGCCAGTAAACGCCCCACCGATGAACGCGACGCCAGCGATTACCAGACGATGTTTGCCGAATTGCCGGGGGCCGTCGCCGCGCCGACCGCTGCGCTGCACTTCACCCCCGACCTGATGGCCGCGCTGGACAGCGCCGGAATTGCCCATGAAACCCTGACTCTGCATGTCGGCGCAGGGACATTCCTGCCGGTGAAGGTGGACGATACCCTTGACCACAAGATGCACGCGGAATGGGGAACCATCGACGCCGAAACCGCCGCGCGACTGAACGAGATCCGGGCAAAAGGCGGCCGCGTCATCGCCGTCGGCACCACCTCGCTCCGCCTGCTGGAATCCGCTCATCGCGACGGCGCGGGCATCGCCCCCTTCGAAGGGGACACTGCAATCTTCATCACGCCGGGCTATAAATTCCGCGCGATCGACGGCCTCCTGACCAATTTTCACCTGCCGAAATCGACGCTGTTCATGCTGGTCAGCGCTTTGATGGGCCGGGAAACCATGCAGGCCGCCTATGCTCACGCCATTGCAGACGGCTATCGATTCTACAGTTATGGTGACACGAGTTTGCTGTTGCCATCCAAATGATCGGAACATCGGAGGGGTAAGCCTGTTCGAGGCACAACGCGTGCGCGGAGTTGCCATGATAATCGATATCGACGTTCTATTGGATTACGGAATACCCGATCGCCACGACGTGCTGTTGCAGGTCGAGGCTGCTGCGATGACCGACCAGCGGATTATCGAAAGCAACCTCACCGTGACCTCGCCCGAACGCCTTCGCGCCGTAGAGGGCGAGGAATCGATCGGCCAGCGCACATGGGCGGTCGGCCTCGGCCAGTTTCGCGTCGAATACCGCGCCCGCGTCGAAATCGACCGCCCCCGCGTCGTCCTCACCGACCTGAAAGCGAACAACCCACGGACGCTCCCTGCACTCGTCGTTCCCTATCTGCTGCCCAGTCGTTATTGTGAAAGCGACAAATTCGAAGCGTTCGTCACCCGCGAGTTTTCAAAAGTGAGCGGCGGTCGAAAGATCATTGCGATGCTTGAATGGATGGCGACCCATATCGACTATGTTTCCGGCTCGTCCAGCGGTGTCACGACTGCGGCGGACACCTTTGTCCAGCGACAGGGCGTGTGCCGCGACTTTGCCCATCTGCTCGCCAGCCTGTCGCGCGCTGCTATGATCCCCGCCCGACTCGTTGCCGCCTATGCCCCCGACGTGACCCCGCCCGATTTCCACGCGGTGGTCGAAGTATGGCTCGACGGATCATGGCATCTGGTCGACGCCACCGGCATGGCACAGGCCAATGAAATCGTCCGCATCGGCGTGGGCAGGGATGCCACCGACATTGCATTCATGACGGTATTCGGCAGCGCGACGATGTTCGAACAGCAGATTAACGTGACGCGGGGGTGAGGGGCGGGTGTCGGGAAACACCTGTTTGTCGTGCATCGGACGTGACGGTATAGCCGCAAGCTGTAACTCGTTTGGTCGCATACTCAATGCGGCCTGAACTAATGACTGAGAGGCGAAGATTGGCCATATTTTCATCCAACCGTGCTGACCACGTATTTGCAGATCAGTTCGAGGCGCTGGATGACGGTTATTTTATCTATCGTTACAATCGAAGTGGTGCTCCAATAAAGGTCTCGTCCTCGGAGCGGACTGCTTTTGTCGATGGATTTATTAAAGCAAGGCGACGAGCTAGCTGGGGATTAGTGGTTGGCACGATCGCGACCGTTGCCTTGGTAACTGCTGTTTTTGGGCGAATGGATGATGCCGGAATGAGCAGAGGCACATACATCGGTGCCGGAATATCAGTTCTTGGATTTTTCCTGTTCTGGCGTTGGGCTTGGAAAGCGCCAGTTCGCGCATTGGCAGATAGACAATGCGAGGGTCCCGCTTTGGGTAAAAGTGAAGCCAAGCTTGCCGCTTTAAAGAGAATGACGTGGGGGCAGCTTGTTTGGTCAGGCCTTGTAACGGTTATCGGAGGAGCATGGGTCTCTTCAAAATTTGATATTCTTTCGGGCTGGAATCGCCTGTGGCTAATCGGAATTATCCTATTCGTCGGCCTTCTGTGTTGGCGTATATGGCAAAAGTGGCAAGCCGAACGAGCGGCTCAATAGTTTAGTAGTTTTGGAATTCTATCGATTTAGCAAGTGTGGCATCCTGACGAATAGCAAATTTCCATGCTGTTGCGGCGATGCTTGCTAACAGGAGAAGGCTGATACAGCTAATTGCGCCATTTCCAATTGCGAGAATAATAGCTTGGCCACCGCTTTTTGCAGTATCTGTTGCCGGTAAAATTTTGTTTAGTACAGTACTGGCATAGCTTGCGGTAAATAGTCCCCATCTATAGCCTTTTGTTGATCTCAATATTCTCACCGGCGATACAAAAACCCCAGATAATGCTTGAGTAACGGGCCATGCCGACAGCAGCGGGATAGCAATCAAAGCTGCCAAGAGAGACAGTCCGAGGATCACTGCTGTGATCCCGCCACCAGTGCGCAGGAGCAGAAGGCCACCAAACAGCAGACCAAGGGGAATGCTTACGCACAGGGCCATTATTCCCAAAAACCTTATTCCACCGAGCCAAGATAGCGGAGCCTCGGCTATCATCATTGCAACGACATAGACGGTCGCAAGCGACACAAACATTAGCAAGCCTGCCACAGTATAACCTGATGCCGAAATGCTGGGACCCGAGTGCCGTAGAGCAAGGTCAACAAGGATGTTTATGACCCCAATCCCGCCTACTAAAGCAAATCCCCTCAGTGGAAGGGAATGAACTCCATGAAATGCCTCGGAGAAAAAATCATTTGAAACGACAGTATCAGCCATGAGCATTCATGGAACGCGACCGACGAGTGAGCAAGGGACAGTATTTTTTAATCGTTGTTGAGCTTTTGAGCGAGCACGTCTGCATTAGGCGTCACACCTGACGCCAAACACATGTTTGTCGTCACCCTCTCTCGGACGCAAATGGCCGAAAGTGTACGACAAACCCTGTCGTATTGATAAAGTGTACGACAACGTCGGTTTAGGGGTTTGTCGACACCCCTCTGATCGCCACCGATTTGGCGATCAGTAAATTTAGCTCACTCGACACGGGCAAGCGCGCACGCCAATAACGCCCGCATGACTTCCCCCCGTTTCAACTTCTCGATTGCCGCCACCGATGGTCCTGCGCGCACCGGCACTATTGCCATGAAGCGCGGCGAAATCCGCACGCCTGCCTTCATGCCGGTCGGCACCGCCGCCACGGTGAAGGGCATGACCCCCGATGGCGTGCGCGATACCGGCGCGGACATCATTCTTGGCAACACTTATCACCTGATGCTGCGTCCGGGTGCCGAACGCATGGCGCGACTGGGTGGGCTGCATGAATTCATGGGTTGGGGCCGTCCGATCCTGACCGACAGCGGCGGTTATCAGGTGATGAGTCTCGGCGATTTGACCAAAATCACAGAGGAGGGCGTCGCCTTCAAATCGCACCTCGATGGGTCGCGGCATATGCTGACCCCTGAACGGTCGATGGAGATTCAGCGTCTGCTCGGTTCCGATATCGTCATGGCCTTTGACGAGTGCACGCCGTTTCCTGCCACCCATGAAGTTGCTGATAAATCGATGGATCGGTCGATGCGCTGGGCCGCGCGATCGCGTGCCGGGTTCGACAGTGGAGCCGAACATTCGGCGGTTTCGGCGCTGTTTGGTATCCAGCAAGGCTCTATGTTTGCCGATTTACGTGCAAAATCGACCGAAAAACTCGTCGAAATTGGCTTCGATGGTTATGCAATCGGTGGACTGGCGGTTGGGGAGGGACAGGACGCAATGTTCGGCGTGCTCGATTATGCCGCCGATATGCTTCCCGCAGACCGCCCGCGCTATCTGATGGGCGTCGGAAAGCCCGATGACATCGTCGGTGCGGTTGAACGCGGGGTCGATATGTTCGATTGCGTGCTGCCAACGCGCAGCGGGCGCAATGGACAGGCTTTCACATGGGATGGGCCGGTCAATATCCGCAATGCCAAACACGCTGAGGATAAATCGCCGCTGTCGGCTGATTGTGCGTGCCCGACTTGCACGGGGTGGAGCCGTGCCTATCTGCATCACCTCGTCAAATCGGGGGAAATGCTTGGTGCGATGCTGATGACCGGCCACAATTTGTGGTTCTATCAGCGGCTTATGGGCGGATTGCGCGACGCTATATCGGGGCGGCAACTGACGGCTTATGCCGATGAATTCAGGCTGCGGTATCGCGGCGCCCCATCAGGGACGCCGCAAACGGATTAGCGCCGCGTTTTTCCCGGAGGGGCAACGGTAATCTTGACCGTCTCGCCCGAATTGCCTGGGAAGCCGGTGAACATTGCGTCGATCAGGTTTGGAACCAGCGTGGTCAAGTCGTCGTCGGTCGAAATGGCCTGCGCCTTACCTTCGAACACGCGCTCCTTGGTTCCCTGACGCTCGATCGTCATCTGAAGCTGCGAGTTATAGACGGTGTAGCTTTCCACCCTGTTATAATCATCGAACAGGAATGGATCGTAAAAGCCGCCGACGAACGCGCGACGACCGAATCCATAGCCATAATAGGGCCGACCAAAGCCACCATAACCGCCGAAGCGGCTATATCCAAAGCCGCCGCCGTAGCCAAAACCGCCAAAGCCCGATCCGACAGTCGAGCGGATTTTCTCATGCCCGCGATCGACGCCATAATTGATGGAAACGATCAGGTTTGCACCCGTTGCCGTTCCAGCGCGGACATAGCCGACCTGCTGAAGTCGGTTGGCAACCATGTCGGCATAGGTACGAAACTCGAGCGAACCGTTTTCGCGAGGACTGTCTGCAACCACCGCAAAACTCTGACCCTGTGGGGCCGGAAGTGCCTGATAACGTGAAACTCTTGCCTGGAATGGTTCAGCGCAACCGGCGACAGTTAAGAGTGCGATGGGCGCAGCGTATTTCAGAAAACGGATCATCGGGAACGACCTCTTTTTGGCTGAATCGCCATTACTTAGTAAATGCGACTCATTGGGTGAACGAATGTTGAACGCAATCGATCCGTCGTATCTCAGCCACGGGCTGACCGCGACAAACCTCTTTGCAGACCCGTCGCGTCATAGGCCGCGTCGAGCGTTGGTTGCGCAAGGACTCGTGCCCGTGCTCCCCCCGACTCGAGGATTGCGTCGATTGTCGCATCGTCGCGCAAATCCAACAACCGCTCCCGGATCGGGGACAGCGTTGCGACCAACTGTTCAATCAGGCGAGCCTTGAACGGTCCGAACTGCGAACCCCCGAATTCCGCCAGCACTGCATCGCTCTTCACGTCGGACAGCGCCGCGAAGATCGTCACCAGATTGCGCGCCTCGGGCCGATCTGCGAGTCCCGCCGGCTCAGAGGGCAGGACATCCTGGTCGGTCTTTGCCTTGCGGACTTTCTGCGCGATCAGGTCGGCATCATCGGTCAGGTTGATGCGGCTCATGTCCGACGGATCGGACTTCGACATCTTTGCCGTTCCATCCCGCAACGACATGATCCTCGCGGCAGCGGGCGGGATATAGGCTTCGGGCAGAGTAAAGAGATCGACGCCGAAATCGCCGTTGAACTTGGTCGCGATGTCGCGCGCCAGTTCCAGATGCTGCTTCTGATCGTCGCCGACCGGAACGTGCGTCGCGTTGTAGAGCAGCACGTCGGCCGCCTGCAAAACTGGATAGGCAAAAAGCGCCACGGAAGACCCTTCGCGGTTCTTTCCAGCTTTGTCCTTGAATTGCGTCATGCGGTTCAGCCACCCCATCCGGGCGGTCCCCATCAGCAACCAGCAGAGTTCGGCATGTGCCGGAACTCGCGCCTGATTGAACAGAACGCTACGCTTTGGATCTATACCAGCAGCGATCAGCGCGGCCGCCATTTCCCTGACGTTGGCGCGTCTTGTATCGCGATCTTCGTGTGTGCTGAGCGAATGCAGATCGGCAAGGAAAAACACGCACTCCCCCTCGACACTGTCCTGCATCCGCACCCAGTTCCGGATCGCGCCGAGATAGTTGCCGAGATGCAGGCTGCCTGTTGGCTGGATGCCCGAAACGACTCTCATATTATCCCTTCCGCATGAATTGTGTGCGTAACTCGCCGAGGTTCACGGCCCCTGTCGCCAGCGCCACCGCGCCATAGACTGCCGCACCGATGCCGCAAAGCGCGACCAGTGCAGCAACGCGCTCGAATGAGCGACCCGCCATATAGGGGTCGAGCACCGGGTTCAGCAGATAAAGCGTAATTCCCATCGCAAAGCTGGCCGCAGCAATGCGGACCGCTTTCGATTTGAATCGCGCATCGAACCGCAGATGCTCGCGCCGGTGCAGCGTCCAGTACAGCATAATCACGTTCACCCACGCCGCCGCCGCGGTCGACAACGCTATACCGACGAAGCCAGCGTTCAGCACAAGCACCGAAAGCAAATTGCCGACGAGATTGAACAGCATCGATATCACCGCGAGCCGAACCGGTGTTTTAGTATCCTGCCGTGCATAAAAACCGGGCGTCAGCACCTTGATCAGCACATAGGCCGGAACGCCAACGGAAAATGCCGCCAGGGCTCCAGCAGCGCCGATCGTGTCGATCGCGGTGAACGCACCATGCTGGAACACGCCACGGATCAGCGGCGTCGAGGACACCACCAGCGCGACGGCGGCGGGCAGGGCAAGCAGCAGGCTCAACTCCATCGCGCGGTTCTGGGTATGCCCGGCTGCAACAGCATTACCGCCCGCGATCTGGCGCGACAGGCTGGGCAGGATCGCAGTTCCCACGCCAATGCCGATCAGTCCGAGGGGAAGCTGGTTCAGGCGGTCGGCATAGTAAAGATAGCTTACCGCACCTTGGGGGAGGAACCGTGCGGCGAGCGAAGTTGAAATCAACAGATTGAACTGGATCGCGCCCTGACCGACTGCGGCCGGCCCGATCAGGAACAGCATCCGCTTAACGTCAGGCGACAGGCGCGGCATCGACAGCTTCAGGACGATGCCCGCCTGACGGCACGACCAGATCAACCACGCCAGTTGCAACGCACCCGCGACCGTCACCGCGATCGCCTGCGTTTCTGCGGTCTGGACGCCGGTATGGCCGCGGAAAAACAAGATTGCGGCGATCATAGCGATGTTGAGCAGGATCGGCGCGGCGGCGTTGACCCAGAACCGCCCGAGCGAATTCAGGATACCGCCCAGCAGCGATACCAGTGAAATCAGCGCCAGATAGGGAAAGGTGATCTGGGTCAGGTGACTGGCAAGAGCGAATTTCTCAGCGCCGCCATCGGGGAAACCACCAGTCATCGCCCAGACGATCGGCCCGGTCGCGGCGATCATGATTGCAGTAAAAATCACCAGAAATGGAAACAGGACTGACAGAACCTGACCAGCGAAATCCGTTGCGGCACTGAGACCCGATCCCGGTACTTCTCCATCGGCCTCTGCCATCCGCCGATTGAACATCGGCACGAAGACCGCTGCGAACGCCCCTTCGGCAAACAGCGCACGGAACAGATTAGGCAGCCGCCACGCGATCAGGAAGGCATCCGATGCGAACCCCGCGCCGACAAAGCGCGCCATCAGCATATCGCGTACCATGCCAAGCACGCGGCTGACGAGCGTCAATCCACCGATCGAGGCGGTGGCCCGGACGAGGTTCACAGGGTTTTAGAGTTCATGCGCTGTCGCGTAGATTTACGCTTCGCCAGCCGGTGTTGCCGAAGCGAGCGAGTCGGTCTGTTCGGCCTGCGACATGTAAAGCTGCCCGAAATCAATCGGTTCCAGCATCAGCGGTGGAAAGCCGCCATCGCGCACGGCATCGGCCAACACGCGTCGAGCGAAGGGGAACAGAATCCGGGGCGCTTCCGCGAGCAGGAACGGCTGAAGCTGATCTTCGGGGATGTTACGAAGCGCGAACAGTCCGGCATAGGCCAGTTCGACCTGAAACGCGGTCTTGTCTGCGGCAGTCGCCTTCACGTCGATCTTCAGCACGACCTCATAAGCATCATCGCCCAACTGGGTCGAACCGATGTTGAACTGAACATCGATCTGCGGTTGGCCCTGCCATTGGTACACGGCTGGTGCGTTCGGATTTTCAAACGACAGATCCTTCACATATTGCGAAAGGACGCCAGCCTGCGGGGTCGTGTCTTCGCCGTTGGCAAGGGGTTCGTTGCCCATTTCGGGGCTCAGTTCGTCGGCCATTTCGTATCGGTCCTGCGGTTCGATGGAATGAATATCGGGCGCGACTAGCAGGCGACGGGGCAAAAGGGCAATGCCAGTTTGAAGTCCTGACCGATCGCGCCTATATCTGTCATAAGTATTCGGAGGTTTTGTGGTCGGTATCGTACTTCTAGCAATGGTGGCTGGGTTTCTGGCGCTCCGTCTTTACTCCGTACTCGGCAAACGCACGGGTCATGAGCAGACTTTTGTTGCGCCGGTCGATCAGCCGAAATTGGTTCCGACCGTGGCTGGAGATGAAGCGCGCCCACAAGTGGTGATCGAAAATAACAATGTGTTCGAACCTGCGGCCGCAGCCGGCATCCGCGCGATCATCGCCGCTGAGAGCAATTTCGACGTTGCGCGCTTTATCGACGGTTCGAAGACGGCATATCGCATGATCCTCGAAGCGTATTGGCGCGGCGACGAGACCGAACTGGCTGAATTGACCGACGACGATGTCCGCCAGTCGTTCGCGGCCTCCATCGCTGATCGCAAGGTAGCGGGCCATGTCCTCGATAACAGGCTGGTGCAAATCGAAAAGGCGATTATCTCTGCGGCTTCGCTGGATGGCAAGGTCGCGCACATCACCGTTCGCTTTGATGCCGATATTGCTGCGGTGACGCGCGATGCTGACAATGCGGTGGTTGCTGGCTCACTGACCGATGCGGTGCCGACGCACGATGCGTGGACGTTCACGCGAACCGTGCGTGCCTCGGACCCCAACTGGATTTTGACAGACACCGACGAATCGGCATGAAGCGGCTGCTCGGCGTCGCTTTGGCGGCGCAGGTGTTGGCGGGATGCGCGGCAAATGGTCCGCCGAAATCGCCCGGTTCTGCTTCTGTCGCCAATTATCCGATCAAGCCTTCCACTCCGATTGCTCCGGCAATAGTTCAGAAGCCCGTGTTGGTAGCGCCCGGAACGACCGCATTGTCGAACGGTGTGGTTTCAGGTCCGGCAGTCGCATCGCTGAAGATCGACAAGGTTGCGGCAAGTCGTGCCCTGAAGGCTTTTCAACTGAGTTGCCCCGCGCTGCTCCGCCGGTCGGATTATTCGGGACTGACAACGAATGCCGACTGGACCGCCGTTTGTGCTGCTGCAACCACATGGGACGGCGCGCAGGCCGTGCGATTTTTTACCGACAATTTTGAAACGGTGCAGGTCGGCGCGGGTACGTCCTACGCAACCGGCTATTACGAACCCGAAATCGCCGGGTCACGTACTCCGGCGCCGGGCTATCCGGTTCCGATATACAGCCGACCGCCGGATGAGGTTGATGTCGATCTGGGTCTGTTCTCGGACAGGTTGGTAGGCAAGAAAATCACGGGCCGCGTGGTGGGGACCGGACTGGTTCCATATTTTACCCGCAGCGAAATCGAGGATGGGGCACTGGCGGGAAAGGGGCTTGAGCTTGCCTATGCCGCCGACCCGGTCGAGTTCTTCTTTCTGCAGATTCAGGGTTCGGGACGCCTTAAACTACCCGATGGAACGACCATGCAGATTGCCTATGGTGGGCAGAATGGTCGTGACTATACAGGTATCGGTGAGCTGATGCACCAGCGTGGTCTGGTCGTCCCCGGACAGCTTTCGATGCAGGGGATCATGACATATCTCCGGGCCCATCCTGATGAAGGCCGGGCGATTATGCGCGAGAACAAAAGCTGGGTATTCTTTCGCGAAATTAGCGGCGATGGACCGATCGGTGCCCTCGGAATAGCCGTTACGGGACAGGGCAGCGTTGCCGCCGACCCTGCATTTGTGCCGCTTGGTGCGCCCGTATTTCTGTCAATGGACCGCGCCGATGCGACAGGATTGTGGATTGCGCAGGATACAGGCGGCGCGATCAAGGGCGCAAATCGTTTCGACACGTTCTGGGGAGCGGGCGATCAGGCGCGGGTCATTGCAGGCGGAATGTCGGCACGCGGGACGGCGTTCATAATGCTGCCGAAGGGTGTTCTTGCGCGGCTCTTGATGGGGAGCGCGACCGGTGGCGGGACGACGCCTTAATCCCGAAGAACGTGCGGTCTGGTCCCGGGTCGTTGCATCGGTTCGCCGAGCGGCAGGCGTATTGCCAGTAATCGAAGCAACGCCGGATGCACCGCCCCACAAACTTACGTGCGTGAAAGCAAAAGCGCCCGTTGTCGCGCCAGCTCCCAAACCTGCCCGCCCGCCGGTGCCGGTTGCGATCAAGGCCGGGGTGACACTCGACGGAAGCTGGGACCGTCGGATCGCATCGGGAGGGGCTGCGCCCGAACGCACGGTCGATCTGCACGGCTGTGGTGTTGATCAGGCGCATCGTCGGTTGCTTCGCGAACTCGATCTGGCGCTGGCCGATGAGATTCGGGTCCTGCTCGTCGTAACGGGCAAGGCACCGAAGAGTGACGCGAGCCGTATCGACTTGCCGTTGCGGGGTATCATCAGGGCATCGATCCACGACTGGGTAGCGGCTTCACGCCATGCCGGACAGATTGCGGCGATCCGCCCGGCGCATCCAAAACATGGTGGCGCAGGCGCATTGTATCTCATTTTGAGACGATCAAAAATGGGGGCTGTTGCAAGGCAATATTAACTCTGACCTGTCATTTAGAAGCCGGACTTATATCGGGCGGTGGGCTTGGTAGGGTGCGGGGACATGGGCAAAGATGGAAGGCGTTTCGCTGAAATCGCGCGCGGTTGCCTTTGCAGCCTGTGTCGGTGCCACAGCTTTCATCCTTGCCTTGCTGGCTACCGCCGATGCCGCACACGAAAGTGTTGGCATTACACGCGCTTTGGTTGTGGCGATTATTTGTGGCGTGATGAGTTGGGCTTCGGCTGAACGATCAATCGCAGGTGTCGCAGAGTCGGTCGATGCGGCAAGTGTCCGGATCGTCGCGGCGGCTCAGGGTGATTTAATAAGCCCTACGCCCGCTGCAGTCGGGAAAACACTTCCGGAAATTTCGATGGCGCTCGACAGTCTGTTTCGGCAGGTCCGTGCCAATCTCGATAGTGTCCATGCTCTGGCGATGTTTGATCCTGTCACTTCGCTTGCGAACCGAACTAACTTTCGCCGCGAGGCCGATCATATCCTGCGTTCGCTTTCCGCTGAGAGTGAGGCCGCGTTGTTCTTTCTTGATCTGGATAATTTCAAGGCGGTCAATGATACATACGGTCATGCGCAGGGTGATCAGTTGCTGGCGATGGTAGCCAACCGCCTCCGGGTGGTCGCAGATGCCGAAGGTGTACGGTCTGCAACGGTAGATCTTCCGCTGGTCGGGCGGCTGGCGGGCGACGAGTTCACCATTCTGTTCCCACACGTCGATGGCGTGGCTGGTGCAACGCGGGTTGCGCGCGGTCTGCTTGCCGTAATGACTGAGTCTTTCGATTTAGCTGGGCATTCGCTTGACATCGGGGCTTCGATTGGTGTGGCGATGCGCCCTGCGGCCGGTCAGTCGTTGCCAGCCCTGATGCGAGCGGCAGACCTTGCGATGTATCATGCGAAGGCCAGCGGGCGGGCGCAATTCCAGTTTTACAGTGACGCGCTCGCGACGCAGTTGGCCGACCGGACCCGGCTGGAAAACGATCTGCGACTGGCGGTCGAACGCGATGAACTGACCGTCGCGTTGCAGCCGCAGCTTTCGCTGGCGGACGGATCCATCATCGCCGCAGAAGCGCTTTTGCGGTGGAACCATCCTGTCGACGGGATGCGGACGCCGGAAACCTTTATCGCGGCGGCTGAAGAAAGCGGGATTATCTTTGAGGTCGGCCACTGGTCGATCGACGCTGTGGGCAGGATGGCAGCGGAATGGGCGAAGGCGGATTTGCCTTATCGGCTCGCGGTGAACATCAGTCCGCGCCAGATCAATCGCGCCGACTTTTTCCCAAGGCTGCGCAAGGCAATCGAACATCACGGTATCTCGCTGAAAACGCTTGAATTCGAGATATCGGAGGGGCTTGCAATGTCATGTGGCGAAGCCGTGCTGAGCGAGATTGCCAAGTTGCGCGAAGGTGGTGCACGTGTCGCGCTTGACGACTTTGGGTCGGGATATTCCAGCCTTACTCGCCTTAGTCATTTGCCCATCGATCGGGTGAAGATCGACGGCACACTAATCGCCGACATTGCCACGCACGTCGATGCCCGGACAATTGTCCAGTCGATCATTGGCCTAGCGCATGGCCTTGGTTTCGAAGTCGTGGCGGAGGGTGTGGAGACGGCCGATCAGATGGAGGTGCTTCGTGTTATGGGATGCGATGCGGCGCAGGGATTTGCGATCGCCCACCCGATGTCGGAGGCCGAATTTTTGGCGTGGGGTCAGCACGATCCCCAGGTCATTGCCGTCTAGGTGAAAACGCGGGCGAGGATGCTTTCATAGATGTCGGTGAGTGCGGCCAGATCGGTCAGCGAAACCGCTTCATCAAGCTTGTGCATCGTCGCATTGCAAAGGCCGAATTCGACGACGGGACATAGGGCAACCAGATAACGTGCATCCGACGTGCCGCCAGTTGTCGATAGTTCGGGAGTCAGGCCAGTAACATCTTCGACCGCTGCCGAAACAAGTGCGCTCAACGCACCGGGCGGTGTCAGGAACGCCTCGCCAGAAATACGCGCGGTTACGGTAGCGCGGCCAGTTTCCCGTTCCGCGACCCCCGAACGCGCGTGACGAGTGCTTCGCCGCTTTGCAGGTCGTTGAACCGGATACTGAGACGGGCACGGGCCAGCAAGGGGATGACATTGGTCGCGGGGTTTCCGACATCGATTGTGGTAACCTCGATATTCGACGGTTGAAACCACTGGGTTCCCTCATCGAGCACGATCGCATCGATTGCTGACAGGATGCGGATGAGTGCGGGAATGGGGTTGTCGGCGAGTTGCGGATAGGCGACGTGCCCCTGTGTTCCTGCCACTTCGATCCAGATGTTGACCGATCCGCGACGGCCGATTTTTATCGTGTCGCCCAATCGGGTGGCCGACGTGGGTTCACCGACGAGGCAGAGGTCGGGGATCAGATTGCCCGCGCGCATCCGTTCGATCAGCGCGACCGTCCCGAACATGGCGGGACCTTCTTCATCGCCGGTGATGATGAGGGTGAGCCGGCCGCGATGATCGGCGACGCGCGATGCCGCTTCGACAAAGGCAGCGATGGAGCCTTTCATATCCACGGCACCGCGACCGTAGAGCAAGTTTCCACGCACTTGTGGGTCGAATGCGCTGGTTTCCCAGCCAACCCCCGGAGGCACTACGTCGAGATGCCCGGCAAATGCAAAATGGGGACCAGTATCCGAACCACGGGTGGCGAGCAGGTTTTCTACTGGGCCGTCGGGGGCTGCGCCTGAAACGAAGCGATCGACCGTAAAATTTTGGGCAATCAGCGCTGCTTCCAGAATGGCGAAAACTTCACCCGTTGCTGGAGTAACGCTCGGTGCGGAGATCAGGGCTTTGGCGAGAGTGAGCGCTTCTGTCATCATTTCAGCGGTAACGGCGGGGTTGGCGTTTGCCTAGCGGTTCGCGGCTTTACGCCTCCACAGGTGCTTCGAACTTCTCGATCACCCAATCCTCGGCCTGTGCGCCCGCGATCCAGTCTTGCATGAATGGATGAGCAATCACTGCCTGAATATAGGCATGGGCAAAGCGTGCGACCGGTAACGAATAGGTGATGAACCGTGTCACGACTGGCGCAAACATGATGTCCACTGCGCCAAATTCGCCGAACAGAAAGTCGCCGCCCGTACCGAAACGCGCTCGTGCCTGTGCCCATAGTTCCATAATGCGATTGATTTCGGCGACTACGGCTTCGGATGGCTGACGCGGAGGATAAATCTGGCGGATGTTCATGCCGTGTTCGCGACGGAGCGCAGCGAAACTAGAGTGCATTTCGGCAGCCATCGAACGCGCCATAGCGCGTGCGGCTTCATCGGCAGGCCAGAACAATGTGCCATCAGTTTTCTCGTTGAGATATTCAACGATCGCCAGACTGTCCCAGACGACGATTTCGCTATCCCACAGGATCGGAACCTTGCCTTGGCTCGGCGCAAATTCGTCGCCTTCTCGTCGTTTGTCCCAGGCTTCATCATAAAGCGGGACGACAGCTTCCTCAAACAACAGGCCTGATTGTTTGCAAGCGAGCCAGCCACGCAGGGACCAAGACGAATAAGTCTTATTGCCGATAAAAAGCTTTAGGGTCATGTCGTCGCTATCGCCTCGAGAACCGCCGCGCGCAACTCCGGGATACCCATTCCCTTTTCCGAAGACGTCAGAATGAGGTCGGGATGCGCCGCTGCGCGCTTGCGGATCGTCTCCGCCGTGCGCGCGGCAACTGCTTCCAGATCAGTCGCCTTGATTTTGTCGGCCTTGGTCATGACGACGCGGTAGCTGACGGCGGCCGCGTCGAGCATATCCATAATGTCGTTATCCACGGGCTTTATCCCGTGACGACTGTCGATCAGCACGAACGCACGTGCGAGAACCTGCCGTCCACGCAAATAGTCATTAATCAGAAATCGCCAGCGTTTGACCATGTCCTTGGGCGCTTCGGCAAAGCCATAACCAGGCATATCGACGAGCCGCAGCCGCATCGGTTCGCCGACTTCGAAGAAATTAAGCTCCTGCGTCCGGCCCGGCGTGTTCGAGGTGCGGGCAAGGCCGTTGCGATTGGTCAGCGCATTAAGCAGCGACGATTTGCCGACGTTCGATCGCCCGGCGAAAGCGACTTCGGGAACGGTCGGGTCGGGAATGAACTCCAGCGTCGGGGCCGATTTCAGGAATGAAACCGGCCCTGCAAACAGCTTGCGCGCTGCCTCGACATCTTCCTCTTCGAAAACACTCACTTCGCTTCGGCCGGTAACGCCTTCAATCCGGGATGCTTTGAATAGAGCCATTTTTGCTGAAGGATCGTCAGCGTGTTCGAGGTCATCCAATAGAGTTGGAGACCTGCCGCGAACGGTGCCATCACGAACACCAATACCCACGGCATGAACTTGAACACCTGCGCTTGAGCAGCATCCATTGGCGTCGGATTCAACTTAAACTGCATATACTGGGTTACACCCACGAGGATCGGTAGAACGCCAATCGCAATTGCGTGGGGCGGGCTGAACGGCAGTAGTCCGAACAGATTGACCGGGGTCAGTGGATCGGGAGCCGACAGATCCTTGATCCACAAGACGAACGGCTGGTGCCGCATTTCGATCGTTAGAACGAGGACCTTGTAGAGAGCGTAGAAAATAGGGATCTGCAGGAAGATCGGCAGGCAGCCGGCGAGCGGGTTGACCTTCTCTGCCTTGTAAAGGGCCATGATTTCTTGCTGCTGGCGCGTTTTGTCGTCCTTGTAACGCTCCTGAATGGCCTTCATCTTTGGCTGGACGACACGCATTCCCGCCATCGATGCAAACTGTCGCTGTGCAACAGGGAACATAAGGCCACGAACTGTGAGCGTAAGCAGCATGATCGCCAGCCCGAAGTTGCCAACGAGGCCCCACAACCAATGGAGATAATGGAAAATCGGCTTTTCGACGATTTCAAACCAGCCCCAGTCGATAGCCTTGCCGAACAAAGGAATCTTCAGATCTGTTTCGTATCCGTCGAGTGTATTCACTTCCTTAGCGCCAGCAAAGAAATGGGTCGTGGTCGACTGAGCTTTGCCGGGGGTTACTGTTGCAGGAGGCGTCGTGAAGTCGGCCTGATAGACTGTGCCTGCCGCGCGAAAGCCCGCGTCGATCGTTCCTGTTCCAACAGGAGCCAGTGCGGTTAGCCAGTATTTGTCGCCGAATCCGAGCCAGCCGCCGGGGGACGAAAAGCGTGTGCCCGCTTGTCCTGCCTCGTCGAGAGTCTTCCAATTGACGCTATAGTTTGCAGCGCGGTTGAACACGCCCAACGGGCCGACATGGTCGGTCCAGACGTCGGGATCCTTCGATTTTCCGTCACGTCCGATATAGGCATAGCTGCGAGCGACGACGGGGGCGGTGCCGGTGTTCGCTACGCTCTGTTCGACGGTGAACATATAGTTGGCGTCAACGGCAAACTTTAGCACGAACGTCTGGCCCGAGGTATTGTCCCAGCGTAGCGTGACGGGTTTTGCCGGTGTCAATTCGGTGCCGTCGGCCCGCCAGACGGTCGCTGGGCCGGGTGCCGAAAGGCCGTCACCAGTCCAGCCGAATCCGGCATAATAGGCGTTGGCCGCACCCTGTGGCGCAAGCAGGCGGATCGGCGATGAGTTCTTGTCGAGTGTTTCCTGATAAGTGCTGAGCACCAGATCATCGATGCGCGCACCGGTCAGGTTGATCGAACCCGCCAGCTTTGGCGTGCGGATGACGACACGGGGGGTCGCCGCGAGAACTTTCGCCCGGTCCTGCAAGACCGGAGCGGTAGTCGGCGCCGGGGTGTCAGCGGGTGTGATCGCAACCGTCTTGCCATCGACGACCTTTGTGACCGGTGGATTTGCGGCTGGGAAATATTTGCTCGAAATCGTACTCCATCCCATCAGGACAAGCGCCGACAGCACGATCGCCAGTATCAGGTTACGCTGATTATCCACGCGGCAGGTCCTTTAGGGTACAGGGTCGAAACCGCTGCCGCCCCATGGGTGACAGCGCAGGATGCGTTTGAGCGTCAGCCAGCCACCGTGCAAAGCGCCGTGGCGCTCGATGGCTTCGATGGCGTAGGCCGAACAACTGGGAGCATAACGACAAGTCGGCGGCAAGATCAGCGACGGTCCGCGCTGCCAGCCTTTTGCTATCCAGATGAGAATTTGTTTCATGTGGCAAGTTTGGCGACCGCCCGCGTCAAATCGTCGCGCAAGGTCGCATAATCGCGCTCGACGCCGCCAGCGCGTCCGATAAGGATATGGTCGCTACCAACAAAACCGCCATCGGCAATGACTTCGCGAGCAAGCGCACGAAAACGCCGCTTCATGCGGTTACGCACGACGGCATTGCCAATTTTTTTGGTGACGGTAATGCCGAGTCGCTTGGCTTGGCTTCCGTCAGCGCGATCACGCACCAACAGAACAAAACCAGAGGTTGCCCGTCGCTTGGCACTGTTAGCCGCAAGGAAATCCTTGCGGGCCGAAACAGTTTTTAGGCGGACAGCTTTATGCGTCCGCGTGCCCGACGGGCGCGGATTACTGCACGACCGCCTACTGTCGACATCCGATGACGGAAACCGTGACGTCGTGCGCGAACTAGATTGCTCGGCTGAAAAGTGCGCTTCATCGCTCATGCCCTGATACGAAACTTTGAAAAGAAAAGGTCGCCCCAGGGGGACGACCGTTGGAGCGGCACTATGGCGGTCCCGAACAAAAGTCAATCGCTTCTGGACTCCGAGAGGCGAGCTTTTCGTTCTGCACGACGCTTTGCGCTGGCGCGGCGCAGGCCCCAGTCTGTCCAGCGACCATGTTTCGGCCAGCGCCGCTTGAACAGCACATAACGCCGCTTCACCCATTTCGAATAACGCAGCATCAACCCAAATCCGGCCGCGAACACAAACATACCGCCGGGGCCAGGTATCGCACCGACGATTGGTGACAATATTACCAGGAAGCAGCCGAGCGAGAACATAGCTGTCCGCACGGGGGCTTATGGTCGACGCTCCGGATTCGGTCGATAATCTTCATCGACACCATTTGGGTTGCGTGTGTTGCATTGGCAAGACGGCACCTCTGCGCCTAAGCGCTTGGTCGAAACGGGGGCGTAATGAATGGTCGCGACAGTGCCGACAGTGGCTTACCTCGGTCTGGAGGCGCGCGCCGTTGAGGTGCAATGCTCGCTGATCGCCGGGGTTCCAAACTTTAACGTTGTTGGGCTGGGCGATAAGGCAGTTGCCGAAAGCCGCGAGCGGGTGAGGGGGGCGATCGCCGCGATCGGGTTGGCTTTGCCCCCCAAGCGCATCACCGTGAATCTGTCGCCCGCCGATTTACCGAAAGAGGGGTCGCACTACGATTTGCCGATCGCGCTGGCGTTGCTGGGTGCGATGGGGATCGTCGATGCCGAAACGTTGGCGGGCTATGTCGTCGTGGGGGAACTTGGGTTGGACGGTCGAATCGCGCCTTCTCCGGGGGTCTTGCTTGCAGCGATCCACGCTTCCGAGCAGGGCAAGGGACTGGTCTGCCCTGTGTCGCAGGGTGCCGAAGCCGCGTGGGCTGGCTCGGTAGAGGTCATCCCCGCGCCCGATTTGTTGAGCCTTCTCAATCATTTCAAGGGATCGGTGTTGTTGCCCGGCGCGGTCGCGGGGGAGGTAGAGGAACGTGTGCACGGTCCCGACCTGCAACAGGTCAAGGGTCAGGAGACGGCCAAGCGGGCGCTTGAGATTGCGGCGGCCGGGGGGCATAATCTGCTGATGGTCGGTCCACCGGGGTCTGGAAAATCGCTGATGGCCGCGTGTTTGCCGGGTATCCTTCCAGATTTGACGGCGGGCGAGGCGCTCGAAGTTTCGATGGTGGCCAGCGTTTCGGGTGAACTGACAGCAGGCCGCCTGAAGCGGACGCGACCCTTCCGATCACCGCATCATTCGGCATCGATGGCGGCGCTGACGGGTGGCGGACTGCGCGTAAAGCCGGGTGAGGTAAGCCTTGCGCATCTTGGCGTGCTGTTTCTCGACGAACTTCCCGAATTCCAGCGTGCGGCTCTCGATTCGCTTCGCCAGCCCCTCGAAACGGGCAGCGTCAGCGTTGCCCGTGCCAATGCCCATGTCACGTTTCCTGCTCGGGTACAGTTGATCGCGGCCATGAACCCGTGCCGTTGTGGTCATTTGGGCGACGCAGCGCTGGCGTGTTCGCGCGCTCCGAAATGCGCGGCCGACTATCAGGCCAAAGTTTCCGGACCGATGCTCGATCGTATCGATCTTCACGTCGATGTCTCCGCCGTCAGTGCTGCCGACCTAGTCTTGCCACCGCCCGCCGAGGGAAGCATCGAGGTTAGAGCGCGCGTGGCTGAAGCTCGGGCGTTGCAAACGGTGCGCTATGGCGTCGATGGCCCGCGTACTAACGCCGAGGTCGATGGCCCATTGCTCGATGAGTATTGCACCCCTGACGAACCTGGACGAAAGCTGCTCGCCCAAGCGACTGAAGCTATGCGCCTATCCGCACGTGGCTACACTCGAATCCTGCGCGTCGCCCGGACGATCGCCGACCTCGCTAATGCCGAGAAAGTGGGCCGCATCCATATTGCCGAGGCGCTCAGCTATCGGCGGCAAGCCCCTCGCAGTTGACGGGCATAGCGATTCATCAGAATTTATCCTTTGGCATTGCGTCCTAAACGAGCGGCGTTATAGGACAGCGCAGTGCGGGCGTGGTGGAACTGGTAGACGCGCTGGACTCAAAATCCTGTTCCGAGAGGAGTGTGGGTTCGATTCCCACCGCCCGCACCAAAATTTGCTTTCACGAGGTGCCATAAGGCGCCATAACTGACTGTTTTAAGCCACCTTTTCGTGGTATGATCGTTTCATTCAGACCGGTACAATTCTACTGTATACCATCCAGATGATGGGATTTTTGATGGTATCTCGTCGGTCGTTCGATTGGAGATGCTGGGCGCCATCGCCGCGTTACCGGGATTCGGCATGGCTCCTGATTAAGGACGCTCTGGTCGATGCCGCCACGGCCGCGTCCGATCGCGGTGCGAGCCTCCGCAGCATGGTGCGCACGCCGAAGTTTTTTCGCCTCTATTTTGCCTGCCTTACGTGCGGGCTCAGCAGCTTCGTTCCGCTCGTCCATTTGGTCCCCTTGCTCTCGACCTCGGTGTGGACTCGGCGCGCGCGTCGGCGCTGATCGGGGCAGGAAGCGCCGTCGGTCGTTTCCTGCTGGGCAGCGTGGCTGACCGATTGGGTCGCGATCGTTTTCTGGCGGCGACCTATGTCGCGATGGCGCTCTCGATGGGGCTGTGGGTCATGGCGTCGACCAGTACGGCGCTCATCGTCTTTGCGCTGGTCTATGGGGTTGTTTATGGCGGCTGGGTCGCGGTGCTGCCGTCGGTCGTCGCCGACCGGTTCGGAACAGCGAAGCTAAGCGGGATCATGGGGCTGCTTTACACAAGCGTCGCGATCGGAACGCTCGTCGGCCCGGTTGCGGCAGGCCTGCTCTATGATGCGACCGCAAGCTATCGGTTGGCGATTCTGGCAGGCCTTGCCGCAAACCTCGCCGCCGCCGAGATAACCGCCAAGGATATCGTCACATGCGCGCAAAGATAACCGAAACGCACCGAATTGATCCATCGACGACGGTTTACCGTCGTTTTAGTTCATAAGCTGTCAGGCCACTTTCGTTTCGAGTTTCGGACGCCGCCCGGCGCACGAACGTCGGCGGTGCCCTAACCCGCGGGGCAACAAGCGTAGGCTTATGGGGATTTCGACTATGGGCAGCTCGGTGCGCTAATCGGGGGTGCCGATGCGGACGAATTTGAAAACGGACCGTCTGTTTTTCGGACGTCGGCACGGCTGCTTGAAAGCGGAATATCCGACTTTGGTAATCTTAGACCAGATTCGTTCCACTCAATAACTTTTTAGAACAGATTTTCACCTATTATCGCTTGGTATTATGCCTGCAATAAAGGATGATGCTCTCTATCGGCGAGCGTGGGTGCTTCATACTCCTAGTTTACGTAATATGATCGGGCGCCGGGGAATCGTCACGGTTTTTTGACGTGTGTAAAAAGCTTCGCACGCCTTGCCGCCATCCGAGCCGACACCGGATTCCTTATATCCGCCAAATGGCGCGCGCAGTTCACGCATCATTGGGGTGTTGCACCAGACTATGCCGGCTGCAATGCGCTCTTGCGCTTCCATGATGCGGCCGATGTTCTGAGACCAGACGTAGCTGACCAAGCCGAAACGGCTGGCGTTGGCCAGAGCATAGGCTTCCTCGTCCGTGTCGAAAATCATCAACGCAGCGAACGGGCCAAAGATTTCCTCCTGACAGATGCGGCTGTCGTTCGAATCGACCTGAACGACCGTTGGTTCAAAATAACAGCCCTTGTCGAAGCCGGGTGCGCGATGGCCGCCAGTCAGTATTCGGTGTCCGGCCAGGTTTGCGTCTGGCACGAAGCTCATCACGTGTTGCAGGTGCCGTTGTGAAACCAATGGACCCAGTTCGGTCGCGGCATCGAGGGGGTCGCCGACGCGGATTGCCTTTGCTCTGGCAATGAATGCTTCGATAAAGCGCGCGGCGATGCCACGTTGCACCAATATGCGTGATCCAGCCAGGCATTGCTGGCCGTTGTTCGTGAAGATGCCGAGCAGAGCGCCATCGACCGCCTGATCGAAATCGGCATCGTCGAAAATAATATTGGCCGATTTACCGCCAAGTTCGACCGTGGCCGGTTTCAGATTTTCGCCTGCGGCCTTCATGATCAGTCGCCCGGTATGAGTGCCTCCGGTGAATGTCACGACATCGATATCCGGATGCCGGACAAGTTGATCGCCGGTCGTTGCGCCACGCCCGTTGATGAGATTGACGACACCGTCCGGAACACCGGCGCCTGTCATCAATGTTGCCAGTTTGCTGATCCCGAGCGGTGCCTGCTCGGATGGCTTCAACACACAACTATTACCAAATGCGATCGACGAGGCGATTTTCATCGAGCCAAGTGCGATCGGCGAATTCCAGGGCGAAATGAGCGCCGCCACACCGACTGGTTCACGCCGGACCATCGTTAGATAATCCGGATTCTGTTCGTAAAGTTCGCCAACGCTCTGACCGATATAATCGGCGAAGAAGCGGAAATTGTCGGCGGCCCGAAGTACCGATCGATTGCGCAATTGCGAGAATGGGATGCCGGTGTTCGCACTTTCGATACCGGCGAGTTCATCCGCATTACTCTCGATCGCATCAGCGCATCGGCGAAGCACAGCCTGACGCTTATCGACGGGCATTGTCCGCCAGACGCCCTCGTCGAAGCTTCGACGGGCGGCCTGAACGGCACGGTCCACAGTGTCGGCGCCCGCTTCGGGTAAATCGACGATCAGGCTGTCGTTTGCGGGATTGATGATCGAGACCGGGGCTTCCCCGGCACTGATGATCGCTCCATCGATCACGGCAGAAATCACTTCAGTCATTGGGGTCTCCATCAAAATTGGGTGGTCGCAGCCCGGCAACGGTCGCGCCAGGAAAGTTCAGGTGCGCTGTCCGGATCAAGCAAATTGCGAAGGCCAAGCTGGTCGAAGAGGCACGCCGCCAGACACAAATTGGACGAAAGGAGCGGTGGCCCGGTCCGGTGTTCTGCAATCAGGGGAAGCGAGGGCATACCTGTGCCGCTGAACAACACGGCATCGATCCCGGCTATATCAATCCGGGCCAGCGCATTGGCAGCGTCGATGCTGCCCATCGCATATATTCCGCGAGTGTCCGCACCTGCGCCAAGTCCTCCGGCGTTCCCAGTTTCAATCAGTTCGAACCCGCGACCCTGCCAAAAAGCGTGGGCGGCTTGGCTAAGTGCGGGAGGATAGGGCGATAGGAGCGCGATCCGGCGCGCGCCTATACGCTCTAACGCCCACTGAATTGCGTCCGCTGCGGTTACGATTGGATATCCAAATCGCTGTTCGCAGGCTGCTACTATCCGGTGCTGGTCTACCTGACTGACGAGATACGACGAAGCCGTGCAGGCAAAACCGAAAACGTCGGGTCGATAGGTGTCATAGGCCGCAAGATGATCCTCCAATCGTTCAAGATAGGACCGAAGACGATCTGCCGGATCGGTATGCGAACTGGTCAATCGAATGACGGCCATGCTCACACTCGGCGGCGTCAGAATTGCAAACTCGGCCTCCACAGTAGGATTTGCCTGAGGTGTCCCGATGCCAATCCGACCTGCGCGGCCATAGTCATAACGGCCGATCGTCATGCAATCTCCGCGGCACGGCGCAAGCCAGCGATCATCGAAGTACGGAGCAAATGTTCGTGCGCCGCCACAGGATCGCCTGCAATACGCTGTAGGGCCGTCAGCATTTCGCGGCGCTTCGTGCCGTCACGCTCCTGCATACGCGCACGGTTGCGATCGGATTGAGCAAGCACTTCCTGCTCGGCGATAGGACGCCGACGTCGAGTATAGCGATCAAGCAGTTCGATCCGACCGCCATGCCAGATTTCGGCCAGCGCCGCCGTCAGTTCGAAGGCATCATGGACCCCGCCATTCATCCCCATGCCGCCAGAAGGAGAGTTTACGTGCGCCGCGTCACCCGCCAGCGCGACACGCCCCTTTCGATAGGTATCCGTGATGCGCATATGAATGCGATAGGCACGGCTCTCTATCACCTCATGGCCAGCCGAATTGGGCACGATGGCCTGCAATTTGCGCTGAATGCTCTCTGGTTTCAGCCCATCCTCGATTGATTCTTCGTGATCGGGATAAAGACTGCAACGCCACAGATGGGGCAAGCGGAGCAGACTGAACGTGCCGCCGTCTTTCCAGACGTAATTGACGTTTGAAAGACCCGGTAAATGATCGTGGAACGGAAAGAGCGTGGTCGCGAGAATTGTTGTTTCGGGATAAGTTTTGCCATCGAAACCAAAGCTCAGGCTTTTGCGCACGACGCTGCGTGCGCCATCGGCGCCGACCAGATAACGTCCCGTGAACGTCATTGGATGGGTGTTTTCAGGTGCATCCGCGTCATAGGTTATGATCGTCACGCCATCATCGTCCTGCGATACGCCGTCGATGCGTCGCCCGAGCAGGATTTCACCTTTGCCACTGGCGTAAAGCCGTTTGAGTAGCAGTTCGCAAAGCTTTGATTGTTCGCATTGCAAACGAAAGGGATGACGCGTGGCATCGCCGATCACCGTTAGGTCAAATTCAGCTCGCTCCCCGGTCTCATGCAGTCGAATTTGCCAGGTTGGGCTACGCAGGCCCTGTTCGATGAGCGGAGCGGCAAGTCCGTGGTTGTCCAGCAAATCCAGCGTTGGGGGATGAAAGGTGGAAGCGCGCAGATCGGTTGCGAGCACGGCTTCTGACGCAATCAGAAGATAGGGAATATCGTGGGAATCCAATAGGAATGCGGTCATCAATCCCACGGGCCCTGCGCCTACGATAATAACTCTGTTCTCAATCGCCGCCATGCTAAAATCCGCCCCGGTTATTTGTATCACTTCTAATAGTAATTAAGCTGGCGCAAGTAATTTTTTTGCCGGGCAAGCGGGGCTTCAGTGGAAGGTCTGGCGGAGTTTCGCTTAATTCCGAGATGCTCATTGCGATTGCTTTTGTTCGATGATACGCCTTGGGTTCAGAACGGCGTGTCGTATGGTGATACGGCCATTCAGGCGATGGAGGATCTCATGTCACTGCTAGAGCGGGCACCGAAAACAAGCCACATTGCCGATATCGAAGCGATCCCCGTTCCGACTCATGACGAGTACGCGCGGCAGCGTTTTTGCAGCCTGCTCCGTCGCCATGCGATTCAGGAGTTTCCTGCGGCCTTGGAAGCCGATTTTAATGAACGAGTGGCTCCAGCGTTAAAAGCGCAAGGCGAAACTCTGGACAACTGGCGTGCAGTCGACAAGGCGCTGCGCGGCGAAAACCTGTACCGATTTTACAGCACGCTTCGGTATAATGCGCAGGAGATGTGTTTTCTATCCGTCCAGGATGAAGTCGAACGCGCACTTCCAGAGATGATAGAAGTGGTTCGCGCTGCGGTAGACTTGAACCCTGCCGGAGGTTCGCTGGCGCTGAGTTTGGATTTTGAAATACCCCCTTATGTTACGGCGCTCGACGTCCATTTGACGCCCGGCTGCTTCCACACGGAATACACCGCTGACGATGTGGCACAGGCTGCCGTTATCAGCCTTGGTTCGCGCGTGTTTACCGCGCAGCAAAGTCATCGTTCATGGGGCGGCGTGGCAAAGGTCGTCAGCCGCTGGATCAAGCATGAATACCCCGATCTGCAGCCAAAGCGTATGCTGGACCTGGGAACGACATCAGGCAAAAACCTGCTGCCGTATGTAGAGGCTTTCCCCGGTGTGGAGGCCCATGGCATCGACGTCGGCGCGCCACTGCTGCGTTATGGCCATGCCTTGGCCGAGCACGCGGGAGTGCCCCTGCATTTCAGCCAGCAGAATGCTGAGAAGACGAATTTCCCGGACGCCCATTTTGATTTGATCGTCTCCAGTTTCTTTTTTCACGAGGTTCCCGTTTGGGCGACCCGGAAGATACTCGCCGAATGCCATCGCATGTTGAAACCCGGTGGTCTGATCGTGCACCAGGAACTACCCGCGCATGACCTTGTCGATGTATGGGAAAACTATTTCTGGAACTGGGATACGCGTAACAATAACGAGCCATCCTATACCGCCTTTCGTGATCAGGATCCGATAGAGCTGTGTGTCAAAGCCGGTTTCGATCGTGAAAATTCGTTCGCTCTGATCTTGCCGGATGTTGGCGCCTATCCCGACCGCTCGAACGCGTTTGCTTGGGAAGAACCAGGCCGTCCGCGGCACGGTCGGGGCGGATGGTATGTCTTTGGCAGCCGCAAAGCGTTTTGAAGCTCACAAATACAAACGATATCAACACGCAGTCGGGGAGGTTTTCGAATGGAGAGGCAACCCGCGGGGAACGCGACATGACCACGAATAAAAATAGCCTGTACCGATGGTATGTCGTCATCCTGCTATTGTTGATCTTCATTCTTTCCTATCTTGATCGTTACATCGTTACCTTGCTGGTCGAGCCGATTAAAAAGGCGATGGGCCTCAGCGATTTTCAGGTCGGCCTTTTACTCGGCCCTGCGTTTTCGCTTTTCCATGTGCTCGTCAGCATTCCATTGGGCTGGTACGGGGATCGCTCGAACCGAAAATATTTGCTCATCGCCGGTATTATAATCTGGTGCGCGATGACGACGGGCAGTGGGCTTGTCGTCACATTTATCCCGCTGCTGTTGATGCGGCTTGGCCTTGGGCTTGGTGAAGCGGTGGTCAGCCCTTGTTCGGTTTCGATCATCAGCGACTATTTCGATCGCAAGCAACGTACGCGTGCAATCAGTGTTTATATGGCTGGCCCTTATCTTGGCGCAGGACTCGCGTTTCTGGGCGGCGCACTGATCGTTGGTTGGCTCGAAAAGGTTGGCCACATCGACTGGCCTTTGCTGGGAACGCTCTCGCCCTGGCAGTCCGCTTTCGTGATCGTGGGCTTGCCCGGTTTCCTGTTCGCTGCACTGATGTTGACGGTGCGCGAGCCCGAACGTCAGGAACAACTGGCAGCCGCACAAGGAGGCGGCAAGGCATTTCGCTATATTATCAAGCGTTGGAAGGGCTTTGGTGCGGTCTTCGTGGGATCGACCTGTAACTTTGCAATGAGCGCGCTTGCTTTCTGGAACATCCCCTTGTTCCAGCGTGTCTGGGGCTGGAGTGTCGTGGAGATCGGCACTGTCACGGGGATCTTTTATTTTACAGCTGGACCGATCGGCACTGCGATTGCAGTTTGGACGCACCGCCGGTTCGGTGAAGGGCGGGCCGATGGCTCGATGATTGTGCTCTTGTTAGGTCTGGCAATCTCTATCCCTGCCAGCGCGATTTATCCGGTCATGCCTTCGGCGAGCGTCGCCGTCGTCCTGATGTTTATTGCCTTCATCGGGAAATCGGTCGCAACGGCTGGCGGCCCGGCATCAATGATGGCGGTTACTCCAGGAGAAATTCGTGGTCAGTCCATGGCAATCTTCAATACGGTGATCGCGTTGATCGGTCCGTTGTTCGGGCCACCCCTGATTGGTTGGGCGATCGACGCCAGTGGCGATCCAAAATCGATCGGTATGGTCCTTTCCGCTTATGTGTTGATCGTCGGAATCCCTTCAATATTGTTGGTTTGCCTTGGCCTGAAGCATTATCGTGGTGCAGTGCATGAGCTGGAGGCCGCATTGAAAGTGTAAACGCCGACGCATCCCATGGGGCGCGCCAAAACGATGCGAGAAACGTGATTTGAGGAAGCAATGGATAAGACTTTAGTCAAGGGTATCACGGTACTCGAAGCACTCGTGGCAGCACCGGAGCCGCTTGGCGTATCCGAACTGGCGCGACAACTTGGCCTCACGAAGAGCAATATCCACCGCTATCTGCAGACCTTTACCGCGTTGGGATATGTGGTGGGCGATGGCGGACGCTATTCGCCGACGCTGAAAATCTGGCAGCAGGGCGCGCGGGTCATAGAACGATTGGATCTGCGAAGAACCGTGCGGCCAATTATGGACCGCCTCGCCAGTGCGACGCTGGAGACCGTGCATCTCGGCATTTCCGAAGGTGCATCGGTGATTTATGTCGATAAGGCGGAGGGGGGGCATTCGGTCCGCGCTTTTTCTGAGATTGGCGAACGCGCGCCCACGCATTGCTCGGCTACCGGAAAGATTTTTCTCGCATTTCACCCAACCGCAATGCGCGATACCCTTGCCGTATCGCTTCGGCGCTACACACCGCGTACGATCACCGATCCCGAGGCGCTTGTGACAGCGATTGAAGATGTCCGCCGGACCGGCGTTGCCGTGAACTCCGGCGAATGGGAAGCAGCCGTCGGCGGGGTCGCCGCGCCCGTATGGGGTCCGAACAATCAGATTGTGGCGGCTATGGGGCTCACCCTTCCGCTCGATCGCTTTACCGACGACAATGCAGCGTCGTTGATCGAATATGTTCAGTCTGCCGCTGCCGATGCATCGCGCGCGCTTGGTGCATCCGTCGATTTTAACGCGGCACCGCGGGTGTTTGAGATCGCTTAAGCGGTCCTTGCCGACTGTTTGCCGTCAGTTGGTAGATCATCTGATTCATACTCGATCCCTAGGGATAATTGCGCCCATGAACGGAGAGAAGTTTGGCGCTTGACGCGAGGGACGTGATCGTCCTAGCTTAAATATGGAACGATGTATCATAATGTAGAACATCATGAGAATGGCTGATCATGAGTGAAGCGACGACCCGGTTTGATGTGATTGTGGTGGGTGGGGGATCGGCAGGATTACCCGCCGCGATTTTTGCTGCCGAACGGGGCGCATCGGTTCTGGTCGTTGATCATGCTCCACGGCTTGGCGGGACACTTTGGGTCGCCACGGGGCAAATGAGCGCGGCAGGTACGAGGCTTCAGTACGAGCGGGGCATAGTCGACACCGCCGATGCTCATTTCGATGATGTGATGCGAATTAGTCGTGGAACCGCGCATCGCGGACTGGTCCGGCTCGCCGTCGATAATGCCGCAGAGACATTCGACTGGCTGATCGACCGGGGTTTCGCGCCGCTGCCCGACCATCCAGTCGTCGGGTTCGGGCACGAACCTTATCGCGAAAAGCGTTATTATTGGGGCGCAGAAGGCGGGATCAGTGTGAAAGACGTGCTGGTGCCGATCGTCGAAGGTCATGTCGCGGAAGGGGCAATCACGTTGCGCCTTGAACATGAAGTGGTCGAGATATTAACCGATGCCTCATCCGCAGTGACCGGCGTCGCCGCCACAGACGGCAACGGAAACCGACACGAATTCCACGGCAGGAACGTGGTGCTGTCGAGCGGCGGTTATGCGGCCAATACAGAGATGTTTGCCGAATTGAATGGCTACCCACAGTATAATGCCGGGCCTTATCCGTTTTCGCGCGGGGCAGGGCACCGACTTGGGCAGTCGGTTGGTGGCACCCTCCGCGGGTTCGAGAATGTGTTCAATAATTTTGGTGCGCTTTTCAACAGCGACCAGTTTCCCGCGCGCGCCCTTGCTACAGTCGAGACTTTCCCCGAGCGCCGCGAACCGTGGGAAATTTATGTAAACGCGCTTGGACAGCGTTTCATCCGCGAAGATATCCGTAGCGTCGATGCGCGCGAGATGGCTCTGCTGCACCAGCCCGACCGGCGCTATTGGATCGTTTTCGATCAGAAAATTCTCGATAACGCGCCACCGATTATCGTTGGCTGGACCCGCGAGGACATTACGAAAGCCTTTGCCGAGGCTGGCCCCGCCTTTATTACCGGGGCGACCATAGCTGCGCTGGCGGAAAAAGCGGGAATCGAAGCGGGCGGTCTCGATCGTTCGATCGTCGGATTCAATTATGGCATCCAGACGGGCAACGACTTTCTTGGCCGGAATCATGCGCCCGAACCGATTGGCTCCGGGCCGTTCTACGCCATTCGGATGCAGGGGAGTTCGATCTCTGGCGCAGTCGGGCTTGCCGTCGATGATGACCTGCACGTGATCCGTGAAGATGGCAGTATCATTCCCAATCTCTATGCCGCCGGCGAACTGCTCGGGTCTGGGCAGACGATGGGGAAGGCTGCGTGTGGTGGCATGATGGTCACGCCCGCGCTCACCTTCGGTCGTTTGCTGGGCCAACGCATCCTGCCATTGGGTTTGCGTTGATGTTGCCATCAGCCACCAGTTTGCCGGGGGAACGCCGTGGCTATGTCGATGGTCCCTGTGGTCAGGTCCATTACCGGGAGCAGGGCACGGGCCAACCGATCATACTGATCCATCAGGCACCCTGGAGTTCGATTCAATACCGCCATGCGATCCCGTTGCTGGCAGCAAAGGGTTATCGCGTGATTGCACCCGATTTGCCCGGCCACGGCATGTCCAACCCGCCCTCTGGCGATCCATCGGTCGAGCTTTACGCCGAAGCGGTCGCTGCAATAATCAATGCACTGGACCTTAATCCCGTGGTTGTGATTGGGCATCATGGTGGCGCTCTGGTGGCGGCGCGGCTCGCAGCGGAGCACGCCGATAAGGTAGGTGCGCTGGTGACGGACAATATGCCGTATTACAATGCGGCTCAGCGCATCGAACGGCTAACGCAATTGAGCGATGTTCAGGAAATCAAGCCGGACGGCAGCCATTTCACCGATCGTTGGGAAGTCGTCCGCCGGATTGCGGACCCCGAATGGAGCGATGAGACCGTCCATCTAGGGCTGGTGACTTATTTCGCCAACGGTCCGTGGAAGGAGCATGGGCACCGTGCTGCGCCTGCCTATGATCCACAGCTAGATCTCGACCGGATCATCTGTCCGGTGCTTGTGATTTCCAGTGTCACCGATCGGTTGTTTCCGATGGGCCAGATGATCGTCGCGCGAAAACCTGACTGGGATTACGCCGAGTTACCCGGTGGAGCAGGCATGGTTTTCGAACGGTCGAGCGAATGGGCTGCCCCCATTTTGGGCTTTATCGCGTCACACGCCGGGCATTTGACTAGAGAGGTTGTGGCCGATGTATCACAGCATGAATGAGCAAGCTGTGGCCACGAAAAAATCTCGTGACATCGATTTCATTTTGATATAGTAATAGAACAATTAAGAACTGGCATTCTGGTATTTTGTATAGGCTAGTTACTGGAAGGGTGAGCGTTTGCGCCCAGCTTTTCTATGCGCTCGTCTGCCCCCTAAATAACTATAATATTAGAACAATTTCGAACAACTAAGTCGGACGAAGATCTGGCGGACATTGCAGGACGGTACGGCGTGAACATGCGTTTCAGGCCCCAAACTATAGCAAAGGGAGCGATTACAATGAAGTCGATCAAGATGGGGGCTGCCGCCGGGCTGAGCCTTTTTGCAATGATGTCCCATGCCGCCTACGCGCAGCAGGCTTCGACAGATGTGGCTCCGGTCGCGGCAGTCGAAGAGGGCATTCCTGACATTACAGTTACTGCGCAACGTCGCGAACAGAATCTTCAGGACGTGCCAATCGCGGTCAGCGCTTTTTCCTCCGAAGATCTCCAGCGGCGTCAGATTACGCGCACGGTCGATATTTTTGCCTACGTCCCCAATCTGATTGGTCATAACAACACGTCTGTCGGAACAGCCAACAGCTATTCGATGCGTGGATTGAACAACAACGAGACGATTTCGACCTTCGATCTTCCGGTCGGCACCTATGTCGATGACGTTTATATGTCGCGTCAGAGCGCGAATAATTTCTCGTTGTTCGATGTCGAGCGGATCGAAGTTCTGCGTGGTCCACAGGGAACGCTGTTCGGACGTAATACGACCGGCGGCGCAATCAACGTGATCATGAAAAAGCCCAGCGACCAGTTCAAGGGCTTTGGCGAGATCGGTTATGGCCGTTACGATCGCTTTAATGTGCGCGGATCGGTTGATGTGCCGATCATCGATGGCAAATTGCTCAGCAAGGTGCAGGGCTATTACGTCAAGGACGATGGTTATGTGCATAACCGCGTAACCGGCGAACGTCTTAACGGCGAAAAGAGCTATGGCTTCCGCGGCGCGCTCCGTGCTTTCCTTTCGGATTCAGTGACATGGGACGGCACCGCCGATTTCAATTCGCAGTCCTATGCCAACTTCCCGAACTTCTATGATCCTGCCACCAAAGAACGGGTCAGCTATACGCGTCTCCGTCAGGACCAGACGGTCGCGCAGACCTTTGCCGGCGTCAGCGGTGGCAGAGCTTATCTGTCGCCCGAACTTGCCGATAACAAGCTCGGCAACCTTGCTCGTTCATGGTCGGCGACATCGAACTTCCAGGTTCAGGCAAGCGATGACCTCACCGTCAATTTCATCACCGGTTATCGTCACATCTTTAATGAATATCTGACCGACAGCGCAATGAGCCTGACCAGCGCATCGACTATCCTGAACTACCCTGCGGACATTGTTACGCCAGTCGCGGGCAGCACATCGGTCCTTGCAAACGACAGCTATCACGGCCAGTTCAGCCAGGAAATCAAGATCAACGGCAAGGCTCTTGACGGTCGCCTGAACTATACCGGCGGTTTCTATTATATTCGGGAAGATAATAAGACGATCTTCGCGAATGTTACCGTCACGGCTGCCGGGGTTCCTACGTTGGCTGCTGACCGAACCATGAAGAACAGCACCAGTGCGTATGCAGGTTATTTCCAGGGTGACTTTAAAGTTCTGGAAAACCTGACCTTTACCGCCGGTATCCGCTACACTGCGGAATTCAAGGACATCCAGTTCAGCCCGAATGCGTCGCCGCTGCCTTCGGTTGGCATCAATCAGCCATTCGATACGCAGGATATCATCAACGCCGGACTTCCCGTGACACAGAATGCGAAGGTGTGGACCCCACGCTTTGCACTCGATTATAAGATCACGCCTGCGATTTCGGTCTATGCTTCTGCGACCAAGGGCTTCAAGTCAGGCGGCTGGGTTTCGCGGTCGTACAACGCCGCCAATATGACTCCTTTCAAGCGCGAAACGATCTGGTCTTTTGAATCAGGGCTGCGGTCCGAGTTTTTCGATCGCCGGGTTCGCCTCAACCTGACAAGCTTTTACTTCAATGACATGGATAACCAGCTTCCCGCAGGTCGCGAAAATCCGCTGGTTCCAGGGCAGATCACTTACCTGACCCAGAACTTCGCCGATCTGCGCAACTATGGTCTCGAAGCCGAACTGACCGTGGTGCCGACGCGCGGACTGAACATCTTCTGGTCTGCGGGTCTGCAACATGCGCGCTTCAAGAATGTGAATCCGTCGGTGCTGGCGCAGGCCGCAACTTGTCAGGCCGGACTTGCCGGAGGAACGGCGACGCAACGTGCTCAGTGTAACCAGGGCATCGTAACCGCCGCTGGTGCGATCGCTCTGCCATCGCGTGTGGCACCGTTCAATTCCACGCTCGGTGCGAATTATACGGCTGTCCTGAACGATGATTTCAGCCTGATCCCCTCAGTCACATGGGCCTATACCGACGGAAGCTGGCCATCGGCACAGAATGACGTGCGCGGGTATCAAAAAAAGCACAGCCTGTTCAACGCAGGACTGTCGTTGCGTGACACTGCGCGGGGCCTGACGCTTTCCGCCGAATGCACCAACTGTTTGGACAAGCGTTATGTCGCGTCTTATCTTATCTTCCCGTATCTGAACGAACCCGGCCGCTGGACAGTGCGCGCCCGTTTCGACTTCTGATCTTTCAGCGATGAGAGGCGGCGGGACGGTACGGCAGCGTCCCGCCGCAGTTATTGGGCGACAGGTAAATTCAAGTTTCAGGAAGTGGGCGAGAAATGGCCGAATTGACCAGTGCCGACAAAGTGAAGCTGCCACGAACAGCTAAGGGGCCGCGCCCGCATTTCTTTGACGACCCCGCGATCGATCAGATGATGACGTTCTTTTTTGAACTGATGACAGAGGTTTCGGTGATCCGGGACCGCCTCGACACGGTTGAGCGACTGCTCGATACGAAGGGCAGTGTCTCACGCGACGACATCGAAGCCTATCGTCCTGATGCGGCGGCGGAAGCCGAGCGGGCGGCTGTCCGCGACGCCTATGTGAAGCGCGTTTTGCGGATGCATTCTCCGTCCGGGAAATGAACGCTTATCCTCACCTCTTTTCGCGCACCCGCGTCGGACAGCGCGAACTTAAAAACCGGATTGTCCATGCGTCGATGTCAACGCATTTTGCCGTCGGGGGTCTGATAACAGACCGCTTGATTGATTATTATGCCAATCGCGCGCGGGGTGGCGCGGCCATGTTGGTCAGCGAGCCGATGGCGATGCTGAGCTGGCAAAAACTCCCTACGCGACCTGCTGTCTTTTCAGGAGCCAATGAGGAGGCGCTTCGACGCTGGGCCGGTGCGGTGAGTGCGCATGGCAGCCTGATGCTCGGGCAAATTCAGGATAATGGTCGGGGTTTTCGATCGGGCTTCCGTAATCCCTATGCTTATGGCGCATCGGCGTTGCCCGACGACCTTAGCTGGACCGTGCCGCACGCGCTTTCCGCTGGCGAAGTGCGGCAAATGATCGAGGAATTCGTCTTTTCGGCCAAACGTCTGGCCGATGCGGGCTTTGCGGGCGTCGAGATATCTGCAGGGCATGGGCATATCTTTCACCAGTTCCTGTCCGCACAATCCAACCGGCGCGACGATGAATATGGCGGCGACGTCATCGGGCGTGCAAAGCTGTTAACAGATTTGATTGCGGCATTACGAAGCGGCTGTGGGGCCGATTTCATTATTGGCGTAAAATTGCCCGCCGAGGACGGCATCGCGGGGGGCATCGATCTGGCCGAAGCCGCGCGGATTACTGAGATTGTCCATAAGGCGGGCGGGGTCGATTATCTCACCTATTGCTGGGGCGCGCATGGCAACACGCTGTACGAGCATTTACCCGATCTTCACGGCCCGCGAACTCCCTATGTCGACCGCATTGCGGCGCTGGGAAAGTCGGCACCTGGCGTACCGATCGGCGCGCTGGGTCTTATTACCGATCCTAATGAGGGCGAACGTATCGTGCGTGACGGGTTGGCCGATCTGGTTATGCTCGGGCGACCGCTCGTCACCGATCCAGCCTGGGGGATCAAGGCGGAGCAGGGGCGAGAAGCGCAGATCCGTTATTGCGTATCGTGCAATACCTGCTGGCATTCGATCAATATCGGTCGAGGGCTCTTGTGCGATAATAATCCGCGGGTCGGGACTGCTGACGAAGCAGATTGGCAACCCGAACCGACGTTTTCCAAAAAGCGTGTGGTGGTCGTCGGTGCGGGCATTGCCGGAATGGAGGCTGCATGGGTCGCTGCAGCGCGTGGTCATGCCGTGACCGTATTGGGTGCCTCGGAGGAATCCGGCGGCAAGACGCGGCTCCACGCACTGCTACCCGGCGGTGAGAATTTGAGCAGCATTTATGATTTTCAACGTCTGAGCGCGGAGCGGGCAGGGGCACGGCTTGTGCTCGGACAAAGAGCCACCGCTGACGATATTCTGGCGTTGACGCCCGATCATGTCCTGTTGGCCACAGGCTCTACGCCTGCGTGGCCGGGTTATCTGCCTAAGGAATATCAAGGTGAGGGCGTGTTCCCTGATCTGCGCGAGGCGGTGGCAATGTTCAGCCGGGTGACAGGCAGGCAACGGGGTACAGTGGTGATCCACGATGCAGATCACGGTGCTTTCACTTATGCGGCTGCCGAATTGCTGAGCGAACGTTTCGATAATGTGGTGCTGCTCACCGAACGCGAGCGCATCGCGAGCGACGAGGCTTTGGTAACGCGACAGGGCATTTATGCCCGGCTTTATCGCAAGCAGATAGAAATCGTAACATCGGTTCGACCGCTGGCGTCGTCGCGGTTCGAAGAGGGTGAGGTCGCTTATGCCAACGTGTTCAATGGACGCGAAAGCGTAGTCACAGACGTTTCGATGTTCACCTATGCCACAGCGCGGGTGCCGGATGAACTGTTGCTGGAGCCATTACGCGCGGCCGGCATGGACGTTCGTGTCATCGGCGATGCCTTTTCCCCGCGAACCGTGCTGGTCGCTACGGCCGAAGGCTATCGTGCAGGAATGGACTTATAATGAGGAGTGTCGATCGTGTATCCTGATCTGGATGGGAAAGTTGCCGTCATTACTGGTGCCGGGCGGCACCGCGGTCTCGGTGCCGCTATCGCACGGAAGCTGGCGGAGGACGGTGTCCGCATTGTTCTCCATGATATTGGCCGCGTAGCAGGCGCAATGGCTCCCGAACATGGCGTCGGAAAATCAACCGAACTGGATCAAGTCGCCGATGAAATTCGGGCGATCACGCCGCATATCACCACCTGCCAGGCAGACATGCGCGTAGAAAGCGAAGTCGAAGCTCTTGTTGGTAGTGCCGTGCAGCATTTCGGCAAGCTGGATATTCTGGTGAATAACGCCGGTGTCGGTTTCCTGTTCGGCCCGCTCATCGATCAGACGCAGGAGCAATGGGATACGGTTCTGGACGTAAACCTGCGCGGCGCGTTCTTTGCAATGAAGCATGCTGTGCGACAGATGCTGAAGCAGGAAGAGCAACCCAATTGGGGCCGTGGCCGGATCGTATCCATCGGAAGTCGCGGTTCCAAATCCGGATCGGCGCTGACGTCGTCCTATATCGCTTCGAAGCACGGACTCGTCGGCCTGACTCGTTCCGCCGCGATCGAACTCGGTCCTCAGCAGATCACCGTAAACGCAGTGTGTCCCAACCACGTCACCACAGGACTTGGATCATGGCAGAACGACTATATGGCCAAAGCCCGGGGTCAGACACTCGATGAATACATGGATGCGATGCGCGGACGCATCCCCCTTGGTCGCGTGGGTGAAACGGCCGATACAGCAAACGCCTGCGCCTTTCTTTGTTCAGGGCAGGCGCGTTACATTACCGGTGAATCGATGAACGTTTCAGGTGGTGAGGAGATGCACTGACCGTTTGGTGTTAAACGGATTTTAGCGCGTCGAGTCCGGCTTGAGCAATCGCTTCATCTTGCGCGGGGTTGCCTCCCGAAACACCGATTCCGCCCATGCATATCCCGTCGTGGCGGATCGGTTGACCGCCGGGCATCGGCAGATATTCGGTAAGACGCAGCAATTCGGGTTCGTCTTTCAGTCGCGCGGTTAGGGCGCCGCTGGGCGCGCGCATCAACGCCGCTGTCCGTGCCTTGGCCAGCGCGACGGTCGGAGTCATCGGGCCCGCACCATCCGTACGGTGCAAGCGAAGGGCGTATCCGCCGTCGTCGACGAGTGCGATGGTGGCGGCAAGACCAAGGCGGCCCGCCTCCATCAGCGCAGCACTCAGCATGGCATCCAGTTCGGTTCCAGTGAGTATAGGTTTGGTGTTCATGGTGACATTTCCTTCAGGATGTTCAAAGGGCGAGAAACAATAAGTGTTATGTTCAGATTTTGGGCGTGGCGATGAACGGTGCGGTTCTTCAAGGGAAGACATATTGAAAACGCTGGATGACGATGTGTCCGCGGTCGACAGACTTCAGGCCGTTCCGCTTTACCATCAGATATTTCTTCAATTGCGCGAAGAGATCACAAGCGGCGCGCGGGCGTTCGGTTCGCGTATGCCGACCGAGCAGGAACTGGCCGAAAGCTTTTCCGTTTCCCGCATCACCGCCCGGCGCGCGATGGACGAGTTGGCGCAAACGCACCTCGTCGAACGGAAGCGCAGAGTCGGCACGCACGTCATCTTTCAGCCACCCGCCAAGCCGATCGAAGGCAGCATAGAACAGGCGCTCGATTCGCTCATTTCCTTTGGCCGCAGCACGCAGGTCAAAATTCTGGAGATGGACAAGGTGCCGGCGCGGCCTCCGGTGAGTGAAGCGCTCCAAATTCCCAATGGCACACCGGTGTTTCGCGTGGTTCGTGTGCGCTGGCTCGATGGGCTGCCGCTCAGCTATATCATCAGCTATATTCCGGTGGCTCTGGGAATCGAGATGACACGCGCGGCGCTGAAGACCACGCCGATGCTCAGCCTGCTGGAACAGGCAGGTATAAAGATCGGTGCGGCGACGCAGACGATATCCGCTTCGCTGGCGGATGCCACGCTGGCCAACGTCCTTGCTGTCGATATCGGATCGCCGATCCTCCGCGTGAACCGCACCGTGATGGATATCGACAAGCGCCCGGTGCAACATATCCTCGCGCGGTTTCGGCCCGATCGTTACCAGATCCGCCTCGACCTTCATTCCGCCAATAGCCGTTGATGGCGGCGAGGGATGGGGAGTGCTGGCGTGCATGGCACTTCTTGTCTCACAATTGGATGATTTGATATAGATATAAGAGTAATAAATCCCTAGTCTGAGCGAAACCAGGATAGGGAAGTGCACGTGAGCGACTGGACCACTGACACCGACCCATTGTTGACCCGTTTTCGTTTTGCCACGGTCGGTGCGCCCGACCCGGAGGCCCTGCTTTCCCAGTATAGCCACTGGCTTGGATATTCGGAACGCGAGCGCGGGCGGGTCGATGCGGATCTGGCCGCTGGCTGGGGTGCCCCCGCAATGGAGGGGCGGCCCTATATCGTGATGAGCACGGACGGAGCGCACGACGATTATATCCGGGTCGTTCAGATAGATGCCGTCCCCGAATACACACCGCTCACGAGCTTTGGCTGGGCAGCGATAGAGATCATCGTCGATGACGTTTACGCCGTGAATGACCGGCTTCGGCAATCGTCCTTCACGATATTGGCCGAACCAACACCTTTGCAATTCATGCCGTCCATCGTCGCCATGCAGGCAATCGGCCCTGCCGGAGAATGCCTGTATTTCACGATGGAAACCGGCGATCGCGCGACATCGATCCTGCCGTCACCCCGATCATTCGTCGACCGCCCGTTCATCTTTGTCATTGCTGGCGGCGATTTCGATGCCCTGCGTGAATATTATTGCGGGAAATTCGACCTGAAACGACGTCCGCTGAGAGAAAGCAAAATTAGCATCCTCCAGACCGCGCAAGGACTTGATGCGGATTCGACGATCCGAATGACGACGGCAGGGTTGCGCGAGCAGGGTTATCTGATCGAGTTTGACGAATATCGGACCGGGCCGGGCTATATCGCCGGTCCGCGCCCGCAAACCATTGGCGAATTGCCGCCGGGTTTCGCGATAGCGAGCTTTGGCATTTCCGATATCGCTCTGGTCGCCGATCTGGCGATTACGCCGCCGCGTGTCCGTAACGGTATCGGATACGATGGTCGGCTTACCTGTACGGCGGTTGGCCCGACGGGTGAACTGGCAGAGTTTATCGAAGATAGCTGAGCATTTGTCCTAAACCTAAAACAATTCTCTTGTCCGGGGCAATATTGCGGATAGGATTGATCAAAATCGACGAAGGAATGGTTCCGATGAAAGTGCGCGACGTTCAGCATCCGATGCTTCCGGAAACGACGCAGGAGGAGCTTAGCAGGCAGCGCGCGGTGGTGTCGTTGCGCAAGCTGCTCAATGCGCGTGTTCGTTCCGCCAACGTCAGTCGTTTCGAAAAAGAAGGGGCACCTGCTTTCGCCGCGAAAAACGGTCGGCAGCCTCAATCCCCCGGGATATCGAAGCCGCGCTGTTCGAATCCTCGGGCTATCGGATGTGGAGCGCGGCCAATCGTTCGGCGCAGGAAATGATCTGGATGTCGGTCGGCGAGCCGCTTTATCGCGATCTCGACCGGATGCAGACGGCCGCACGCGGCCTGATCGACGCGCCGGACAAGAAAGGCGCTCTGCACCTCGATCCCTCCTACGTTCCCTCGCCCGAAATCGCGGAGGTGGATATTCATCTCCAGCCGGGCGGATATGCGCTCGATCGTGGACCTGATGATATCATTGCGGGTGTGTTCTATGAGACGGGCGGCAACGTGTTTTCCTTCGGCCAGGGTGCCGGTAAGTCGGACAGCAAAGCAGGTGTGATCTTCAAGCTGCTCGACGCCGAATTTCCTGAGATAAAACCGTTGCGCATATTGGACCTGGGCTGTTCGGCGGGTGCGGCATCGGCCGCCTATGCGGCGAATTTCCCCGATGCAGACGTTCATGCGGTCGATATTGGCGCGGGAATGCTGCGTTATGCCCATGCGCGGGCCGAAGCATTGGGCGTTGGTGTCACTTTTCACCAGATGGACGCGTCCGTGCTGAATTTCGAAGACGGTTTCTTCGACCTCGTCGTCTCACACAACATGCTTCACGAAATCGGTGCGGAAAAACGACGGCTGATGATGGCAGAGGCGCTGCGTGTCACACGGCCCGGCGGTATCGTGATCCTGCAGGACGTCGATACGCGCATGGCCCCGTCGATTGTCCATCAGGTCGAAAAAGACTGGGACACGCATTTCAACGGCGAGCGTTTCTGGAACATCTATAACAATGCCGACCTCGTGGCGGATATGTACGGGGCGGGCTTTGCTCGAAGCGATGTCGCCGAACATGACATGGCAGCCGTAAGCGGGATCAACCGCTGGTATATAATCAGCGGCAGGAAGCCAGTATGACAAGTAACAGCGAAGCCATAGCCGCGGTCATTGAATCGGGCCGGGGAACACGCCCCTATAGTCTGGAAAATAAAGAAACCGAGCAGGTGCTGAATATCGCGCTGGCATTGCTGGTTGAGCTTGCCGCGTCGAACGAACGGATCGACCGCCTCGAACATCTGCTTGCGGAAACGCGCGGTGTCGATGCGCAACAGTTGCGTGAAACCGCACCCACCGAAGAGGCGGTGAAGCATCGTCAGCTTGCGCTGGAGGCAATGCAGTTGCGTGTGTTGCGTGTGTTGCTAGACCCGCGTGAGGCGACCGACGGGCGGCCAGCCTCACGCTGAAAATCAGCTTGCGGTCCAGGCATCCACGATGTCGCCCGTGCTGGCGAACCAGCTACCCTGCTGGGCCGCAAGGTCGCCAATAAGGCTTTCCAGCGCCCCGATGCGAAAGGGGAGGCCGGTCACATAGGGCGTGAGTTGGATAGGCAGCATCCGTCCACCAAAACGCGCCGCTTCTCCAGCCAGCAGCGTATAAGCGTCGCGGATCTGTCCGGCGAAACTGTCCACCGATTGCTGCTGCACCGTAATGACCTGCCGGTCCGATAGTTCATGATTGATGGGCACGTTGATGATTTCACCGGAAGCGGTCGACATCCGATAGGGCAATTCGTCGTTCACCCAGTCGCAATGATATTCAAAGCCCGCCTCGGCCAGCAAACGCGGCGTGTTGAAACTTTGCGAACGCGCGATCGACTGCCATCCACGCGGACGCTTGCCCGTCACACGTTCCAGCACTTCGACCGATCGCTGGATCAGTGCGCTCTCATCCGCTTCGGAAAGGCCGCTCGCGATGGTCCCATTCATATCCGTGGAATGTGCGATGATCTCATGCCCGGCGGAAACCACATCGTGGATCAGGTTGGGGTAACGCTCGGCAATCGCCGCATTGGCCGCCACGGTTGCTTTTACGCCCGCCTTTTCGAAAGCATCGAGCAGCCGGTAGATACCCACGCGCGTGCCATATTCGCGCGCGGTATAGTGCCGGTAATCAGGGTAAGCGGTCTGCATATGGCCCGGCGCGCGGAAGGGTTTGTCCTCCGGCGTGATCGGAAACCATTCGAGGTTGACCAGAAACGCGACCGCCACAGTCTTTCCGTTCGGCCACGCGATTGGCGGACGTTCGAACATATTGGACCAGGGATAAAGGTCGTGATCCATGCCCCTGCGGCGTTTCGGATATTCCAGATAGCTGGGGTCGAGGGTCATGCACTGGTTCCCGAAGTTTGAGCCAGATAGTGATCGGCAATGTCGCCCGATCGGGTAATCCACGCGCGGCCGTCGGCGGCGATGTGCCTCAACACTTCCTCGAACGGGCCGATCCGGTGGGGCTGGCCGATCAGATAGCTGTGCAGCGGAATGCACATCACGGTTCCCGATTCCGCACCCTCGGCGGCGAGCCGCTCGTACTGGCGGATCAGGGTGTCGGCATATTCGCGGGGGACATATTATAGACGAAGAACCCGTAATGATCGTTCACCTCGATGCTGTAGGGCATCGATATCAGCGTTCCCGATTTTACATGGACCGGCTGTGGCTGATCGTCGTGATACAGGTCGCAGGTATAAGTCATCCCATATTCGGCAATCAGATCGAGCGTGCGCGGTGTGTGCGTCAGCGCGGGGGCGAGCCAGCCCTTGATCGTCTGCCCGGTCGCCTCTTTAACAGTGCGGATCGAATCCTCGATGATCGCGCGTTCCTGCGCCTCGTCCATGCCATAGCTGTAGCGCGTGTTGTAAATGCCGTGGCTGAAGAATTCCCAGCCCAGATCATTAGCGCTCTCAACGACTTCGGGAATGTGGTTGCAAAGCGCGACGGAGAGCGAAACCGACCCTTTGAAGCCGTGCTTTTCCATAACCTCTGCCAAACGCCAATGGCCCACGCGATTGGCATAGTCGCGATGGCCATAGCCGACGACATCGGGGTGCGGTTTGGGCCAGCTCTTACGATGAGGATTGGCGGGCGGATCGATCTCATAATATTCGAGATTTGGCGAAACCCATACGGCGACCGTCTTGCCCTCTGGCCATTCGATTTTCGCGCGGTTGCGGTACGGGTTATAGTCGTAAAGGCCGGGATCGGCCGCACCCTCTATCACGCGCGCGCCTCCAGCCAGTCGATCACTGTCTGCACCGGTTCAACATCGGCATATTTTAGCTGAAGATCGGTGAGGTTCGCGAAGTGATAGCTTTCATGTTTGTCCGCACACGTCTCGATCGGGACGATCGTGCGATAACCGCGACTGAGCGAATCCACAGCCGTGGCCCGGATGCAGCCCGATGTGGAGCCACCGGTTATCACAACCGTATCCACCTTGTGCCACACCAACAGACTTTGCAGCGGTGTTTCAAAGAACGCCGAGGGCATACGCTTGGTATAGATAGCGTCCTTGGCCTGATCGATCTCGCAGCGGTCATCAAATGCGTAGCGGCGCGACCCGAGCTTGATATTCTGAAGGCTGTCCGGCGTGTTCGTTCGCGTACCCCAGACACCCGCGTCGCTGGCGTCGTCCATATAGGCAACGTGCGTCCAGATCACCGGCATCCCGGCAGCCCGCGCGAGCTGTGAGATTGTGTTGGTATATTCGATCTGGCGCGGATCGGTTTCATACGCCGTCTTGAATTCATCGATGCGGGTATAGGCGTTCTGGAAATCGACATTCACGATCGCCAGTTTTTCACCGAACCCGAACTTGGTCCGGGCGGGGTTTGCCATTACCTCTTCGAACAATTGCCGCGCGGTCTTGCCATCGGAAACCATGCGTGTGCCAACCGTCATGCCAACTCCCTTTTCATGCCCTGTTTGGGCTTAAAACCGAGCGGGAGACCCGCGTCGGGTGTAAATCCGTAAAGTGGTTCGTCGGGCAACGCAGCCTTCAGAATCTCGCGCACCCGGAGCAGCGCCTGAATATCGATCCCCGTCTCCAGTCCCATTGCCTGAAGCATGAAGACCAGATCCTCGGTCACGATATTCCCGCTTGCTCCCGGTGCAAACGGGCAACCGCCAAGGCCACCCAGCGACGCATCCAACGTGGTCAGGCCTGAATCCAGTGCGGCAAGCGCGTTCGCCAAACCTAGTCCGCGTGTGTTGTGCAGATGGATGCCCGTCACCGCAGCGTCGCCGACGGTGCCTCTGACGAGCCTGATCATGTGCTTTACCGCTACAGGATCGGCAAACCCCGTCGTGTCGGACAGGCCAATTTCGTCGCAACCCGCGGCCATCAGCCCTTCTGCCAGTCGCGCGACCTGCACGTCGGGAATCATGCCCTCAAGCGTGCAGCCGAACACTGTCGAAAGGCTCCCCTCGAAATGGGGGCGACGGTCCGCTGGCAAAGCCCGGATCATCCCGGTGATGGCGCGGGCTTCGTCCAGAACCTGAACATGCGTCTTGCGTAAATTGGCCAGGCTGTGTGTTTCAGAGACCGACAAGGGCAGGGTGATCTTGTGTGCTCCGGCGGCGATAGCGGCCTCGGCGCCGCGCGCATTGGGCACCAGAACCGCGACGGTGAGGCCGGGAATCGTCCTTGCATGGGCAACCACCTCTGCCGTATCGGCAAGTTGGGGCAGGAGCTTGGCTGGCACGAAGCTGCCAACTTCGATTTCACGCACGCCCGCAGCGGCCTCGGCGTCGATCCATGCCTTTTTGGCGGCAAGCGGCATGATCGCGGAAATGCTCTGCAATCCGTCGCGTGGGCCGACTTCACTGATCAGAATATCGACACTCAAAACGCGGCTCCCATAGTTGCGTCGTTGCAATATTGTATTATTTCTATATCAAATGAACATCACTTGTCGAGAGTGGTTTAACGAGACGGGGCATGATGAACGACGAAGATTATCCATTGGCCGGCATTCGGGTCATCGAATTCACGCATATGGTCATGGGACCGTCCGTGGGAATGATATTGGGTGATCTTGGGGCCGATGTCATCCGGATCGAGCCTCCCGGCGGAGACCCAACGCGGCGACTGCTGGGTTCGGGTTCGGGATATTTTCCGATGTTCAATCGTAACAAGCGCAGCATTTGTCTTGACCTGAAGGCCTCCGGCGATCTCGCGACAGCCCGGCAACTGGTCGAAAATGCCGATGTCCTGATCGAAAACTTCCGACCGGGCGCGCTCGAGCGTCTTGGGCTTGGTTACGAAAGTTTTGCGCAGGGTAACCCCGCGCTGATCTATTGTACCGCGAAGGGTTTTCTCAGCGGTCCGTATCAGCATCGAACCGCGCTGGACGAAGTGACGCAGATGATGGGTGGGCTGGCCTATATGACCGGACCTCCCGGACGACCGCTGCGCGCGGGTGCGTCGGTCATTGATGTCACTGGCGGTATGTTCGGCGTGATCGGCATATTGGCGGCACTTCAGCGCAGGCACCGGACAGGTAAGGGTGGCGAGGTGAAATGCTCGCTGTTCGAAACGACTGCCTTCCTCGTCGGCCAGCATATGGCACAACAGGCAGTGACAGGAGAAGCAGCGCAGCCGATGCCCGTGCGCGTTTCCGCGTGGGCGATTTACGATGTGTTCGACACCCTGAATGCCGATGAGCAATTGTTTGTGGGCGTTGTCAGCGACAGCCAATGGGTCGCATTCTGCAAGTCCTTTGCGCTCGACGCGTTCGCCGCGGATGCGACGCTGGCAGTCAATAACGAGCGCGTTCTCGCCCGCGACCGCATAGTGCCGCAGGTTCGTGCGCTTTTCGCCGGGATGACGCGCGAGAGTCTTGTGGCAAAACTGGAGCAGATCGGCTTGCCATTTGCACCGATCACTCGCCCCGACGAACTGTTCGACGATCCGCATCTGAATGCTGGCGGGGGACTGGTGGACATTACCATTCCCGGCGGCGCGCCGACCCGGCTGCCCGCGCTTCCGCTGGAATTCGACGGTGTTCGCATGGGACTGCGCCACGATGTGCCCAACATAAATGGAGATCGTGACTCGATTCTGAAAGAATGCGGTCTGGTATGACCGGGACGATCTTTGAAAAGATCTGGGATATGCACCGGATCGCCACGATTGACGAAACGACCGATCTTGTCCTGATTGATCGCGTGCTGTTGCATGAACGGACGGGCGGCGTTGCCCTTGAAAGTCTGGCGGCCGCCGGGCGTCCCGTAAGGGCACCGAATCAGGCGTTCGTAACGATGGACCATGTTGTCGATACCCGTCCGGGCCGGACGGATGCGACGATTATGCCGACCGGCACCGCATTTATTACCGCTACGCGCGACGCGGCCATCGCCGCTGGGCTGACGCTCTTCGATCTGGGCGACCCGGATCAGGGCATCGTTCATGTCATTTCTCCCGAACAGGCAATCGTGCTGCCCGGCGTCACGCTTGTTTGTCCCGACAGCCACACTTGTACGCAAGGGGCGATGGGCGCGCTTGCATGGGGCATCGGGTCCACAGCCGCTGAACATGCGTTGGCAACTTCGACGCTCCGGGTGAAACGCCCGAAGACGATGCGGATCAGGATCGACGGGCAACTCGTCCAGGGTGTGACGGCAAAAGACCTTGCCCTGCATCTGCTCAGCCTTTTCGGATCGAGCGGCGGTTCCGGCTATATCGTTGAATATGCGGGTACGGCGGTCGAAGCGCTCGATCTTGAGGCTCGAATGACGCTTTGCAATATGGCGACCGAGTTTGCGGCGTTTTCTGCGATCATCGCGCCGGATGACAAGGTTTTCGATTATCTGAAAGGGCGCGCCTATGCGCCCAAGGGTGCGGACTGGGACGTCGCAATTGCGTCGTGGCGGTTGTTGCGCAGCGATGCCGATGCGGCATTCGACGCCGAATATGCCATCGATGCCAGCGATATCGCGCCGATGGTCACATGGGGTATAAGCCCGCAGCAGGCCGTCGCGCTGGGAAAGCCAGTTCCGGGATTCGAATCGGTGGCATCGCGCGATCAGCGTGACCTTTACGACCGTGCCCTGACCTATATGGATATCGAAGCGGGAATGCCGCTGATAGGATTGCCGATTGATGCCGCATTCATCGGATCGTGCACGAACAGCCGGTTATCCGATTTGCGGCGTGCGGCGGCTATACTGACAGGACGCAAGGTCGCGGCAGGCGTCAATGCGATTTGCGTACCCGGATCGACCGGGGTGCGTTTGCGGGCCGAAGCCGAAGGATTGCACCGAATATTCCTCGATGCCGGGTTCGAATGGCGAGAGTCGGGGTGTTCCATGTGCTTCTTTGCGGGCGGCGAAAGCTTTGGACACCGGCAACGGGTGATCAGTTCCACCAACCGTAATTTCGAAAGTCGTCAGGGACCGGGGACGCGTTCGCATCTGGCCTCGCCCGAAACCGTCGCGGCCTCCGCCATCGCCGGTGCTATTGCCGATCCGCGAGAACTGGCATGACGCCGTTCACGACTCTGACGGCGATCGCCGCTCCATTGTTGCGCGATAACATCGATACCGATGCGATCATCCCATCGCGTGAAATGAAATCGGTTTCTAAAACGGGTCTTGCCGACGGACTGTTCGCCGGGTGGCGCTATGTTGGCAACAGCGGTCGTGTGCCCGATACGAATTTCATTCTTAACGATCCACGCTTTGCCTCAGCCCGCATCCTGCTTTCAGGCGCGAATTTCGGGTGCGGGTCCAGTCGCGAACATGCTGCATGGGCGCTGGCTGAATATGGTTTCCGCGTGGTCATCGCTTCGTCGTTCAACCCCATTTTCCGGGGCAATTGCGTCAACAACGGCATTGTCCCGGTAGAGCTCGAAGCCCGCGTTATACGCAAGATTGCAGCCACGCTTGGTGACAACCCCGCAGCAGCCCCTGTGACAATCGATCTGGAACAGCGCTTGGTATCTACCAGTCGTGGCGATCACTGGACTTTTCCCATTGATGAGGAGGCACATCAAATGTTGCTGCACGGTCTGGACGCGATCGAACTGACGCTGTGTCATCGTGGCGAAATCGAAGCCTTCCGTACCCATGATTTGAAAATGCGTCCGTGGGTTTACCTTTAGGCTAAAATATCTGAATTTGGCCGTGGCCGGTCTAGGCTCAAAACTATGTGTAAGTCGTTGACCGGTGACCAATTGGGATCACACATTTGTGTGCAAGCGGCTGAACTCCAGGTATTTAAGACTGAGGTGCCCCGTGGTTCAGACTAACACCCAAGTTTGAGGGGCAGGACGGTGATCTTTCCATCGGTGAAATAGCGATCCCCGCCGCCGTTATGGCCTGATTGGGTCGCTCCGATGCCGGGCACCTTTGTAGGCTGTCCGGTGCGACCTGTCGCGACCAGCGCGTTGCTCAGGAAGTCCCGCTCGGCGTCGAGGTTCGGATCGATATGGTGGGTGGCGCGAAACGTATAATGATTGACACCGGCCGCGCGGTCAAAGCTGGCTGAGGCGAACCAGATCGTCCGATCATTCGTGTCCGAAGCGGCACCCGACCGCCAGAGGCGAACATGGTGACGCTCCTTCGCGCTGTTGCCGACTTCCTTTTCGAACGCAAAATCCTCACGCCGGCCCTCGAAATAGAGGGCGCTGACCGGGGCTGAGGGGTCGGGGCGGTGGAACGCCACGCTATCGACGATCTTCATGCTCGATCGAGCGGTGATACCACTTGCGGGGAGCCATCCGGCACGGTGAAAAAGACAGGCAACCTCGGTTTGTGACCCTTGCAGCGTGATGTTGATGGGGTCGCCGGGAATGCCCTGTTTGGTATGCGTAACCCAGACAATTCCCCGTGAACCCACACGGCGTTCATGGAATTGCCAGGCGCGCGGCAAGAGCGAGTAGCCCAGAAGGACCACGAGCAAACCTGAGAGGAAAACGACAAGCCCGCGATGTTTAGTCATACCGGTAGCGGTCAGTATTGTCCGTAAATCCGGACGGCAAGGACGTTGGCTGGCCCACGACCACGATTGTAGGCCCGGTTCGCGATATATTGATAGTCCAGTGTCGGATCCGCCCGCATCGCCAGCTTTTCTGCTCCAAAACGAACCGGCAGGAGCCATCCCTCATAATCAAGCATATGAGCAGCCGCAGCATGACAGCGAAACCCGCCGTTGTCGTTGCCCTGCACCCTGATAGGATAACCGATCCACACAAGCCTGCTTGATGAGAGCGGCAAACAGGAGGTCACATGCGTTCGAAGTTGCCGATAACGGTTACCGCTTTTCTATGCTCTCTAACGACGATTGCGCCCGTCTTCGCCCAGTCAACCGGACTGGAAGATATGGTTGGTGCGCGTGCTGGGCAGGCAGAGAATGAGCTTCAACGTCGAGGGTACCGCAATATGCGCGGCGAAAAGGGGGGCGACCGTAGTTACACTTATTGGTGGAACTCCGATCGCCGGCAGTGCGTGTCCATCGCGACCATGAATGGGCGGTACGACTCGATCACGCCAACAACATCTCCCGACTGCCGACAGTCGCCATTGAAGGATCGGGAGCGAGCGCCTCGCTATTTACCGCCAGCGCGTGACAATTATCGAGGGCGTTATGGAGGCGGCGGCGATCTCTCGCGCAACTGCAAGGCAGAAGCTGCTGCTGCTTTTGATCGCCGCCCTAGCGACATTACGACAAATGCACCTATTCGACAAAGAAACGGAACTATCGTGCAAGGTTGGTATGACAGGAACAAAGACACGCGGTTCTTCACATGCCGGTTCGATGAAGACAGTCGCTTCATTAGCGTGAATTAAAGCGCAGAATTGATGGTGGACGACTGTCTTCTTGCCAAGATTCAACCGTAAAATCGGACAGTCTTCAACTCACTACTTCCAGCCATCCACCAGATTGGTCTCAATCGATAACATGGAAGTGAAGGATAAGTATGAGGATTCAACTTATAGCAATGATGACGGCTGCAGCTATAACGGTGAATCTATGGACGGTCATTCACGAAGCATAGGGCCGACGGACGCTTTTTAACCATACTCTGGTATTTACAGACGTTCGCCGGATCAGATACTCCTGCCACCGACCGAAACCAGGTTACTGCAAGTAAATCCGACGCAGGTTGGCAATGTCTACTCTATTGAGCCCTATCTCTTTCTCGAGATATGAGTCTGTCGAGCCCCACCGCTTTTCAATTTCGTCAAAGGCGGACGACAGAAATGCTGTTCCATCTGCTTCCTTCAATGGCTGAGCAATCGCTGCGCGGGGGTCATCCTGATATTTGGCAAAGAGTGAGGCGGCAGGATCATTCGGATGCGCCACCAGATTGATCTTTGGCATTTCATTCACCGGCTTCCGATATTTTGTCGACAGATGATAGTCCTGGATGATCACATCACGCGGCGTTCCCAAGGCGCTTAGAATCATGGCCGTCACGAAACCCGTGCGATCCTGCCCGGCGGAGCAGTTATAGACGATCGGCCCATTTTTCGAGAGGAGATCATTGAACACGATCCGAAGATGTGGAGCCAGGAAAATCGGGAAGTTGCGGTACATCGCCCCGCCATTCCTAATTTCACCGCCGCCGCTTGCGGGTTTTAACAACGCTGCCATCGAATAGCCGACCGCTGTATAAGGTATGCCATCGATCCGCGTCGGCGCGAGCACGCGCTCTTCGCTGGAACGCAGATCAATCAATTGCTTCAACCCCAAAGCCTGGACCTGCTGCACGTCCGCATCGGTCAACATCGCCGAAGCGCCCGAGCGATAGATCAGCCCCCAGCGGACATGCTTTCCACCTTCGCCCGGATAACCACCGATGTCCCGGAAATTGGAACCGCGTTCCAGAGACAATACCCGTTCGGCAACAGTGACCACATGTTTGGTCTTCTCGTCGCGTAGCAGGAAATAGTGGCGATCGATTCCGGGGACATTTAGAACATAACGACCGTCATGATTATTATCCGATAGCAGCGTGGCCTGTTCGATACTGCCAGCAGGATTATCCGTTACAAACACATCAACCGGATCGCTATCGATCCATTCCACCGACAATTGTCCAGTTGCGATGCGTTCCACCTGCGCTTTGTCGACGGTTCCGGCGAAGGCTGTCTGGCTGGCGATCACAGCCGCCAAAGTGAAGAAGAGTGCGGAACGTTTAATCATCATTTGCGTCCTTAAAAAATTCGAACGTGTGAGCGGGCGCTATCCCATCAATAGATCGTGCCAGTTTGTGGATTTAAAACTTCATGTTCAGTTCGCCGCCAAGGGTCCGCGCATCATTGAAGAATCCGGCTACGCCACTCGTGGGAGCGCCGGACTTCAAGAATACATGCTGCTCGTTGAACAGATTGCGTGCCCAGACCGAGACGGTCATCTTGGTGTCGCTGTTGCCTAGCACGATGTCCGCGAGCGCAAGGCGTCCGTTGAAGATAAGCCCTGCATCGCCCTTGGGTTGCTTGTAGGTCACTGCGCGCGTCACCGAATTATAGGCCGAGTCCGTGTAGGCGCCATAAAAGCCCGAGTCATAGTTCCCATCAAGATGGGCGCGGATCGCAAAGCCATTCATGGGGATTTCATAATCGATCGAGCCGCTCGCTGAATGCGCTGGCGTATAGACCTGATAAATCGGAATTGGCACGGTAATGAGGACGCCACCTGTCTGTGGGAAGGGGTTGAGCGTGTCGGGGATCTTCACGCTGTTGTAGGAATAGCTCCCGGTCAAGGTGAGGCCGGATAGCGGCGCGAGCGTGAGTTCGGCTTCCACGCCCTTCAGTTTGCCAGTGCCAGGGGCATTGACCGTGTTGGTCGTGGTGCGCGTTGTCGCCACACGCACGCCATTGACGACATCCTCGTAAAGGCCGCTGAAATCGAGCTGAATGTTCTTATAGTGACCGTAATAGGCTGCCACGTTGAAGCGTGCGTGATGGTCGAAGAACTCGGTTTTGGCCCCGATCTCGAACATTGAGACCGTTTCCGGGTTGAATGGTTCATAATCCAGCGCACGTGAATTGGCGCCCCCCGATTTATAGCCGGTGCTCCATTTGCCATAGACGTGCACATCCCGCGTCAGATCGGCCGACAGGTTAATCATTGGATCGACCCGCGACCACGACGAATTAAGGCCGATCGGCCCCGACACGTTGACACCGTTGATCGGAATGACCGGTGGCGCATTGTTGACGATAAATAGCGAACCAACCTTCTTGTCCCGTGTGAAGCGGGCACCGACCGTCAGGTGGAACATATCTTCCATCAGCGCCGGTGTGTAGGTCGCCTGACCATAGGCGCCGATGCTGGTGGTCTTTACATGGCTGGCCCGATCGATGCGTTGCGTGGCAGGATCGATGTTCGCCGTAGTATAGGAGCTACCGTCGGCATTCGTGAACGTGTTGGTGTTGAACGCCTGCGCGTTGTCCGTCACCTTTTCCTGATAGAACAACGCGCCAAAAGCGTATTTCAGATGGTCGCCGAACTCACCGATCGCCTGGAATTCCTGGCTGATCTGATTCTGCTTGAAATAGGCGAGACTGTAACGTGAGAAGGCGAAGCTGTTGAAGTTGCCTGTCGGGTTGGCGGTCGTCAGCGCCTGCTGCATTGATGTGCTGCCCGAAGCATTGTCAAACTGGCTCTGAGTCAGCTTACGATAAGACGAAATCGATTTTAGCATGAGCGCCGGCGCTATCTGCCATTCGAGGTTGAGGCGCACGCCCTTCGACTTGCCAACGCTGGGCTGTTCGGGTGAACCGACCGCGGCGGTTTCCGCGCGACGATCCTGAATCTTGGCCGCCGCGGCGAGCTTGTTCGTACCAGGTGATAGCAATTGCTGATACAGCGTGGTCGTCGCATCGTAAGATACATCGCCCGCCAGATCGACCGTGAAGTTAGGCGATGGCTTCCAAAGCAATTCGGCATGAACGCCGCGCTTGTCATAACCGTTGAAGTCTGACGCGCCGGCAAGCGGGTTCTTGATCAGCCCGTCACGGTGACTGACGACGGCGTCGATTTTGAAGCTGACGTCATGGAATTCGGGCAAGTCAATATGGGTTTCACCTTTGTAGCTGCCGAAATTTCCGGCACCGACGGTCGTGTTCATCCTGAATTCGCCGCTCGGTCGCTTGGTGACGATGTTGACCGCACCGCCTTCGGTGTTGCGGCCAAACAGCGTGCCCTGCGGCCCTTTCAGTACTTCGATATTCTCGACGTCGTAGAGCGCGGCGCCCAATCCCTGTGGACGGCCCTGATAAACACCGTCGATATAGATGCCGACGCCTTGGTCACGCGCGGGCTGGTTGCTGTCTGACAGCACGCCAACGCCCCGGATGTTGACGATCAGCGCGCCCGGGCGCGAAAAAAAGGGTGCCACTCGCAATGACGGGATCGCGCCGTCGCCAAGGTCGGTTAGCGACTGGACGTGGCGATTGACCATGTCTTTTCCGCTGAGGACCGAAATGGAAATCGGCGTTGTCTGCAGGCTCTGCGGTCGCTTCTCGGCCGTCACCGTAATTTCTTCCAGCGACCCCGAATCCGCCGCGGCCTCCTCTGGGGCGGCATCAGCCGCCCGGGCAGGGTTTGCCGCTAGAGCAAAGCATAGTGCAAACAAAGTAGTAGCAGTCGGCGTTCTCTTGATCAGATGCGCATGATTAAAAAACATTGTGGAGCCCCCGTAGCGATTGGAGGCACTCCCATGGTAGCTATGTATTTCTCTATTGTTACATTTTAGGAACTTATTTATAGTTATTAGGTTATATTTTTCAGTAAATTAGTTTATTTCATTTATAAGACATTTAAACTGCACCTGAACGGTGAGTAGTGGGCGCTCTGTCGACATTTACTAACACCTGAATCGCAGGTGCGAGCTGAATGGGCTGATTTCCACAATTTTCTGGTATATTTTTAGAGAAAATGTCAAGCCGTTCCGTCTGCAACAGCGCGATATTGTCCCAAGGCGATACTGGATGTTCGCTTGACTGAAAGACGCCCCATGACCAAAATGTTACAGGCAAACTGCTGAAATAATTGGATGGGCAACATGAGCTTTGCTTTGGGAGCGCTGGCGATTGTCAGTGAGGTAATCGACGGCGAGGCAATCATCATCGATATGCGGTCGGGTAATTATTTTTCGACCGAGGCGCTCGGCGCAAAGCTATGGTTGGCTGCATTAGCGGGGCACGACCGGCAAACATTGCTTGCCAGCGTGATCGCGGCCTATCCAGACGCAGCGGAGGTGGGCACCGATGCCGATACCTTCCTGAACTTGCTCGTCAGCAACGGCTTGCTGGTCGAAACCGCATCAGGTGGTTCTGGGGCGGACGCGTCCGTCTGGCCGATCGGCGCATATGTTCGTCCGGAATTGCATCAGCATTCAGATATGCAGGATTTGATTATGCTCGATCCAATCCATGACGTCGATACGATGGGCTGGCCGACCCGACGCGAGGACACCGCTCCTTTCCACGCCTCCTGAGTACCATGTCTGAAACGCAGCCGGCTCGACTTTCAGTAAGCGTCGTCATTCCTTGTCATAACTACGGTCGCTATCTGCCCGATGCGCTCGCCAGCGTTCTCGATCAGTCACGCGCGGTGGATCAGATCGTCCTCGTCGATGATGGATCGACCGACGGCAGCGCGGATATCGCACGTGAGATTGCGCCCGACATCATCATTTTTCCTCAAGCACAGGGCGGTATTGCCCGCGCACGCAACAGCGGTTTGGCTGCTGCGACGGGCGACCTGATTGCCTTTTTGGATGCCGACGATATTTGGCCGGTGGACAGTCTTGCCAGTCGGATCGCGCCGATCGAGGCCGATCCGGCGGTGGCGGGCAGTTTCGGGCTGGTCGAGCAATTCCTGTGCCCAATGATGGATGCAGAAGCGCGCGAGCGCCTCCACTGTCCGTCGGGGCAGGTCGCCGCCCGATTGATGGGTGCTCTGCTGGTGCGGCGATCGGTTGCGGAGCAGATCGGCGCGTTCGACAGCAGCCTGGCGATCGGCGAGACGATGGACTGGATATCCCGACTCACCGCACTGGGCTCTCGGTTAACCACCGTCGATACGCTCGTGCTGCGGCGGCGCATCCATGGCAGCAATACTGTGCTGGCCCAGACCGATTACGCGGATTATTTCACCGTGATGCGTGCCGCGATCCGCCGCCGTACAGCTGCCGGGAATCCGAACTGATGCATCGCGGTGGTCCTGAACTCGCCGGCAGCGGAATGCCATGGCCGAGCGAAGCGCAAACGCTGTTGTTGCGCGCCGCGATCGGTCCGGCGCAAGGCGTCCGCGCGGCGTTCGACGCATGGCGTGCAATGACCGATATCGAAGCGCCGGTCGATGGCGGTACCTATCGTCTGTTGCCATTGCTTTATGCGCGACTGTCGGCGCTCGACATCGACGATCCTCTGATGGGACGGCTGAAGGGCGTCTATCGCCGCGCCTGGTATGAGAATAACCTGTTGTTCCACCGTGTCGTGCCAGCTGTCGCTGCGCTTGAGGCCGCAGGCATCAAGACGATGCTTTTAAAGGGGACGCCGATCGCGCTCACCTATCACGCGAGCCATGCGACGAGGCCCATGGCCGATCTCGACCTTATGGTGCGAACCGATCAGGCAGATGCCGCGCGGCATCTGCTGGCGAAACTCGGCTGGAAAGCAACCACGAAGCATCCCGCGCGCGAGCTTCCCGATCTCCACGCACAGGATTTGCGCAATGCGGAGGGCACTGAGATCGACCTGCACTGGCATTGCCTGCGCGAAGCGCCTGGTGATGCGCTCGACGCCTGGTTCTGGGCGACCGCCAAACCCTTCACGTTTGAAGGTGTAAAGACGCTGCAACCGGGCGCGACACAGATGCTGGTCCAGACGGTGCTGCATGGCTTGCGATCCAATCTTGAGCCGTCGATCCGCTGGGTAAGCGACGCGGCGGCACTGATGAGCCAGACTGCGGACCCGATCGACTGGTCTGGCATCGTCGTACTCGCCCGGCAGCACCGGCTTGCCTGTCGTTTATCCATGGGTCTCGGTTACCTTGTCGAACAATTCGGACAATCGGTGCCGGGGTGGGTGATCGAGCAGCTCGACGCCGCTGGCATCAGCTTTGTCGAGCGTGTCGAGAACATAGTCTATCTTGGTCCTGCGCAGCGCATGTACAGCCCATACCTCTATCCCTTAGTCGATTACTGGCGTTATCGCCGTGTGCGTGGCGCAGGGCGGTTCTGGCGTGAGTTTCCCGAATATCTTTCGCGTCGGTGGCAGCTTCGCCATCCGTTGATGATACCGGTCGCGGCTGGATCGGTGCTGCTGCGTCAGACGCGGCGGGCGCTACGATGACAGAAAGCGCAACCGTACCGTCGGCGGCAACGCGTATTGCGAACCCTCTAGCGAAACTGTCACTGATACGGTGGTCGCTGTGGCGCGGGTTCCTTAGTCGATTGGGCCGGTCGCGCGGCCAGCTATTCATGCTTGCGGCACTAGGGAGCCTCCAGTCGCTGCTGTTTCTGCCGATGCTGCATCTCGTGCGATATTGTTTTGACACCGCTATTCCTCATAAGCGCGTCGAAGCGGTAATAATGGTCGGTGCTGGAATTCTGTCGATCCGACTGGTTTCGAGCGCGCTGCTTCTACTAACCCGATTTTTCAGCGTCCGGTTGGCCAAGCGGACTGTGGCTGGCTTGCGGCAGGAACTGGTCGACTGGCTCTATCGCTCGCCACGTGACTATCTGGCGCGCAACGACGCTGCCTATGTTCAGGGCCGCATAGTCCAGGAGACCGAACGGCTCGACAATCTGTCGAGCACGCTGCTCAGTGCGGTGTTGCCCGCGCTGCTGACGATCGTGGTGCTGATCGGGACGCTCGCGTGGATCAACTGGCGATTGCTGCTGATCGCCGGTGTGTTTGCACCGTTCGCATGGGCGCTTGGACTGGTCGCGGGACGGCATGTGAAACGAGAAGTGACCGCGTTCCAGCATAATTTCGAACGTTTTCATCAGGGCATCTCGTTCGTCGTACGTCAGATGGATCTGACCCGGAGCCGCGGGTTTGAAGAAGGGGAGTTCCAAGCGCAAAGCAGCCGTATAGACGATCTCCAACGATCGGGCGTCCGCATGGCGATGAGCTTTGCCGCCCATGGGCAGCTCCAATCGATCGCAATCGGGGCAATCGGCGTACTGGTCCTGATCGTGGGCGGACTTCAGGTCATCGCGGGCGCATTGTCGCTCGGAGATCTGCTCGCCTTCTATCTCGGTGCCGGGTTTCTCAATAACGCCATGTCACAGCTGACAACGCTGCTGCCCGACGTGCTCACCTGTGATGGATCACTGGGGCGACTTGAAGCCCTCAGGACCGGCGTGACCGGGACATCCTATACCGGCCGACAAAAATCGCGCTTCGTGGGTCGCATCACGCTCGCCGACGTGACTTTTCGTCATGGGGACACGCCCTTACTTGATCAGCTATCGCTGGATTTGGCACCGGGGTGCAACGTCGCCATCATCGGCCCGAACGGGTCAGGCAAGACGACGATCGTCGATCTGATCCTTGGTTTCCACCGGCCTCAGCAAGGAGTATTGCTTGCGGATGGCATACCCTATGACCAGCTAGATCTGCGAGTACTCCGGCAAAGCTTTGGCTTTGTGCCTCAGCGACCAACTTTCTTTACCGGCACTGTTGCCGAAAACCTGACCTATGGCCGACCCGACCGATCTAATGCGGACATTGTCGCCGCAGCCGAACGCGCCGGGGTGCACGCATTTATCCGTGATCTGCCGCAGGGCTATGAGACGCCGATCGGAGAGGCGGCATGCTCCTGTCGGGCGGCGAGGCGCAGCGACTGGCGATTGCGCGCGCGTTGGTCGGCGATCCCCGGTTGCTGATTTTCGATGAGCCCACCAATCATCTCGACACGGCGACGGTTGGCTCGATCATGGGCCGACTGGTGGCAGCGCGCGACGGCCTGGGCCTGCTCACGATAACCCACGACACGGCGGTCGTGGCACTCGCCGAAAGCATATTCCGGCTCGATCGCGGGCAACTCGTCCCGCAAGTCCAAGCAGAGGTCGTATGAGCAGCAACGAACGATCCGAGGAGGAACAACGCGGTTTCTACACTGCAGTGGTCGATCGCGCGCTGGAGGCACAGGCGCAGGCGGGCGCGACGACGCGGTTGATAGAACTGGCCGGGATACGCATTCGGCTGGTTTTTGCGGGACAGCGACTACTCGATGAATTCATGGGTGCGCTCGCTCATCTCGAACTTGTCGACTGGGTCGGAGCGACGGATGCTACCTTTCATTTGTGGGATACTGAATCGACCGGGGTTGCGATGTTGCCTCCGCCACTCCCCAGCGAAAGTTTCACCGACCGCGGCGACCTGTGGGGCTTTTCCAGCTTCCGCTATCGCAGCGCTTTTCATTGGAGCGAATATTCGGTTTGCGTTTTCGATAGCGAAACGCAGATAGGCGCTTATTGGGTCAATCGTACTTCGAACCTGCCATATTGGGCACGATCCTCGCCAATGCGGACCCTGTTCCACTGGCTGATGGAGCGTCACGGACGTCAGCTGCTGCATGCGGCGGCAATCGGCACTGATGCGGGTGGCGTGCTGATCGTCGGCAAAGGGGGAGTTGGCAAATCTACCACGTCGCTCTCGTCGCTCGTCAGGGGGCTGCGTTTCGCCGGGGACGACTATGTCGTGGTAGGGTTCGACCCCGAACCGACGGTTTGGAGCCTCTATTGCACCGCCAAAGTCACGCCCCAGCAACTGGCAGCGTTTCCGGACCTGGAGCCGCTCGCCGATCCGATTGGGCCGGGCGACGAGAAGGCGGTGATCCGCCTCTATCCCGACCATGCCGAACGGTTCGCGCGATCATTGCCATTGCGCTGGCTCGTAACACCGCGCTTCGGGGAAGGCCCAGAGACGCGGTTCGAACCAATTTCGCAGGTTGCGCTACATCAGGCTGCGGCGTTTACGACTTTGTTGCAACTACCCCATGCGGGCGCGACGACGCATGCGTTTGTCGCTCGCCTGATCGATGCGTTGCCCGGTGCCCAGATGACGCTGGGGAGCGATGTGAGCGCGGTGCCCGGCGCGATCGTGCGGTTGATCGAGGAAGGGGCTGATGTGGAACAGGCCCGGCATGCGGCACGGCCACTGGTGACAGTAATTGTGCCGGTCTTCAACGGCGCGCACTTTCTGGAGTCGGCGATCGCGAGTATCGTCGCTCAGCGCTATCCGGCACTCGAGATCATTATCGTAGATGATGGGTCGACCGATGAGATCGAGGCGGCGGTCGCCGCATCGCCGGTAGACGTGCGGTTTTTCCGCCAGATGAATGCCGGGCCGGCGGCAGCACGAAACCGCGGCCTGCGGGACGCGTCAGGCGACCTGATCGCCTTTCTTGACGTCGATGATTTGTGGCCTGAAGGAACGATAGAAGCGCTGTTCGAAATTATGGAGGCGACGCCAGAAGCCGATGTCGTGATTGGTCGCGCGCAGATGGCGCGCATCATCGATGACTGCGAAGACTCGTTCTATGATGAATCCGGTGGTGCCTATCCCTATTATATCGGCTCGGCGCTGTACCGCCGGCGCGTGTTCGACCGGATTGGCCTGTTCGACGACGGCCTGCGCTTTGCCGAGGACACGGACTGGTTCCAGCGACTGAAAGAGCGGGGCGGCGATCTTCGCCGGATCGAGCGCACGACGTTGGTGGTGCGGCGTCACGGTGGTAACATGACCGAGGGTAAGACGCGGGTCGAACTCGGCATGATTCAGGCTCTCAAGCGGGCGCTTGATCGTCGGCGTGCGCAGGCTGAGAGTTGATTGCCGATCCAAAACGTCGGATCGTTATCACCGGAGCAGCGGGCAATCTCGGGCGTCGACTGCGCATACATTGGTGGGAACGCGACGATCTTGATCTGGTTCTGCTTGACTGCGCGTCGCGTGACGACCCCGCTATAGTCTCTGCGGACCTGTCAGAATGGAACTCAAGCTGGGTTGATCGATTCTCGGGTGTCGACACGATTGTCCATCTTGCGGGCAATGCCGACGCAAACGCGGACAGCGCCGCACTGGCCGGTTCCAACATCGATAACGCGCGCAATCTCTACCGCGCGGCAGCATTGCATGGCGTTTCGCGTGTGATCTTTGCCAGTTCGGTATGGGCGATGGCAGGGCGCGCTCATGACAGACTCCCGATCTTCGCCGATGATGCGCAACCGGGTGACAACGCTTATGGCGCGTCAAAGCGGTTCGCTGAACGTTTGGCACGCGAACAGGGGATTATGGGGGGGCCGGTCACGATTGCATTACGGATAGGAGGCTGTCCGTCCGGCCCAAATCCGCCGATCCGCAAAAACGATTGGGAGGATCAGTGCTGGCTGAGCAATCGCGACTTCTGCCGGGGCATCGATTGCGCGCTTGATGCCCCGGTTGAGGGTTTCGCGCTAATCAACCTGACATCGCTGGTCCCGGACGGTCGGTGGGATCTGGAGCATACGCGTGCCGTAATCGGATATGTACCGCAGGACCGTTTCGATCCGCCACCAGTACCGCGTCCGATAGGGCGATTCCGCAGGGTGATGCGTAAGGTGCGGCCGACCATCACCGCTAGCCGGCGAGGTCCAAGCGATGTTCAATTGGTGTCGGCTGTGGGGTGCGAGCTTGGGGAAGGGCCGCTTTGGGATTCCGTCCGCCAGTGCTTGTGGTTCCTCGACATCGCCAGTGGACACCTCCACCGTTATTATCCCGACGGGAATGCCGATGCGCATATTGCGTTTCCGGGTGAACCGGCCTTTGTGGTGCATGATGACGCGGGCGGACTGCTGCTTGGTGCCGGATCAACGATCCACCGGCTCACCGACGATGCGCTCGATCTTGTGACGATGATAAATCTGCCACCCGGCGCACGAGTGAACGATGGTTGCGTGGATGCGGCAGGAGCACTGTGGTTCGGGTCGATGGACCGACAGGGTGCGGAACCGGCCGGTCGCCTTTATCGGTACGACGGAGTCGAGATGACCCGTCACGGCCGTCGTTGCCCGATCGTAAACGGTCCTGCATTCAGTCCCGACGGCACCACGCTATATCAGGCGGATTCCGTCGCTGGATCGATCTGGCAATTCGCCGTGCGAGACGGGCTGCTGATGGGCGAGGGGCAGCCTTTTGTAATGATCGATCCCCGACACGGGGCGCCCGACGGCCTCACCGTCGATGCCGAGGGAGCTCTGTGGGTTGCATTATGGGGCGGTTGGGCGGTGCGGCGCTATGCCCCGGACGGCAGGCTGCTCGCAACCGTCCGTTTCCCTTGCGCGAACGTGACGAAGGTCGCCTTTGGTGGCCCCGACCTGACAACTGTGTACGCCACGAGCGCCGCAATCGGCCTTTCGCCGCACGATCGCCGCAGCCAGCCGCTCGCTGGCGCATTATTCCGATTCGACGTCCCGGTGCCCGGTTTGTTGCCCTATCGTTACCGCTGGTAGGCGGTTCACCATTACGTGCCGCGGCACCGCACAGGACCATTTACGGTAGAGTTTGGGCGCAAAGCTGTCTCTGAGAGAAGTATTACGCAGATCTGCAAGATACCTCCGAATGCGGCATTTACTTCTGGACCATGATCCCGGTCCGTCGCTATCGGCGGCTGCATGAGTATCGTTGCCACCATCATGAATTCGGCTACTGGCCAACCCATTCAAAAAATGACGTTCGGGCGGATGCCCAAGCCCTGGGCCAGTTTCAATCTAGCGACGGGCGAACTGGTCACTGCGGATCGCATCCATATCGGCCAGCCTGCGCCGGGCAAGTTCGCTGCACCGGTCGAGGTCTGGGTTACGCCCAAGGGCTGATGACTGTCGATGTCCCAGCGCCGTCAACATAGCCAGATATCCCAAGATCAATGAATTTCGGGGATGCCAATTTGATGGCTTAATGTCGTGAAATTGCACCACCGTTTTGAGCAAGATTTGCTAAGTCCACCGTCCGGTTACGGGCCTCTATCCAAGCGAAGCCGACTGCTATTGCCCGTCTTTTTGAGACCGTTCTATTGCAGCAGCGCGAACGGTTTCTGTTCCATTCGCGAGGTCTGCCTTGCTAAATCCACCTCCCAGAGCCTGTACAAGAGCGACGGTCGCATTCTGTCGATCAACCTGAGCTTGAATTAACGCGCGGCGTGCGGTCAGCGCCGTAGCTTGCGCAGTGACGACGTTTGTAAAGACAACGATGCCAGCTTGATACTGATAGCGAATGGAGGTTTCGGATTTATCCGCAGCAACCGAAGCGACACGCAGGAATGTTTCCTGACGAGCAAGTATTTGCTGGGCAATCAGATTGTCTTGCACCTCCTGAAATGCAGTGAGCGTTACCTGACGATAGTTGGCAACCGCCCCATCATAGGCGGCGCGGGCTTGAGCGACGCGCGCTTTACGTGCTCCGAAGTCCAGGAGAGTTTGGGCCACCTGAGCACCGAGTGACCAGAATGACGCCGCTGAGGAAAACAGTCCTGACAGCACATTGTTGGCTACACCGCCATCGGCAGACAGGCTGACGGTCGGGAAAAAGGCTGCGCGATTGACACCTATCTCGGCATTGGCGGCCGCAACCGCGCGTTCTGCCGATGCGATGTCGGGGCGACGCTCCGTTAGCGATGCCGGGATGATCGCCGGGACATCGGGCACCACAGGTTTCCAATTACCTCCAAGCGAGGCGAGCGTGAAACTCGCCGGATTTTCGCCGACCAGAACGGCGATAGCATCCTCGAACTGGGCGCGTGTCTGCTTCTCTCCCTCCAGGTCGGACTGGGCGGAGGCGAGTTGCGACTGGGCCTGAAATACGTCGGTGCGGGGTGCCGTCCCGGCGTTATAGGTATTTGTCGCGATCGTCAGCGAGCGTTGATATGCGTTCACCGTCGCGGTGAGGCTGGCTATTTGGGCATCCGCTGCGCGCAGCGACAGGTAATCAGTGGCAAGTTCACCCTGTAGCGCGAGCCGTGCGTTCGCCAAATCGGCAAGCCTTGCCTGTTCGGTCAGCCGCGCGTTTCGGACAGTATTGGTAATCTGGCCGAACAGATCGGGCGTCCACGATGCATCCACGCTGAGCCTGTAACTGTTCGAAGCGTTGCCGCTGCCCGAGTTTGTCGTCGTCGTGGTGCCGCCAGTCGATCCGCTGCCCGAGATCACCGAACTGCTGCTTCCGGAATAGCTGTGCGTAACCTGACCGTTGGCAGTCACGGTCGGAAACAGGCTGGCGCGAGCCTCTTTGGTCGTTGCATGAGCCTGCCGATACGTGGCCGCCGCCTGTGCCAATGTCTGATTGTGGAGAATCGCCCGCGTAATCAGTTCGTTGAGCTGGGTATCGCCATAGGCCATCCACCAATCTGTGCGCGGAGCATCGTCGGCAGGGGTGGCAACTCGCCATCCCGGTGCCGTTTTCCACGCGGGCGGCGCGGGCGCGGCGAGGACAGGGGGATGATAAGGCGGCGCAAGCGAACAGCCTGCGACACCAAATGCGGCACATAGGGCGAGTGTTTGGCGGTACGTCATTTTGCTGGTCATACAGGAAGCTCGCGAACGCGTCTTGCTGCCACCCGGCGTTCGCGACGACGCGCGAGTCCGTCAAGAACGACATAGACGACAGGTGTGGTGATAAGTGTAAGCAACTGGCTTGCGATAAGGCCGCCAATGATGGCAATGCCGAGCGGACGGCGCAGCTCAGCTCCTTCGCCAAAGCCGATGGCGAGAGGCAGTGCGCCAAGACCCGCCGCAATTGTTGTCATCAGGATCGGTCGGAAACGCATCAGACTGGCCTCCCGTGCTGCGGCTTCGGCTGAAATCCCACGCGTCCGCTGCGCATGGATTGCAAAGTCGATTATCAGAATCGCGTTCTTTTTCACGATACCGAGCAACAGAAAGACTCCGATCAGCGCGATGATCGAGAAATCCATGCCAAAGATCATCAGCGCAATCACTGCTCCAATCCCCGCAGAAGGAAGCGTGGAAAGCACCGTCAACGGGTGGATCAGACTCTCATACAATATACCCAGCACGATATAGATCGTAACGATCGCCGCGAGAATGAGCAGCGGCTGCGATCCTTGCTGTTGTTGATACGTTAGCGCAGTTCCCGAAAATGCGCCGTGGACGGTGTTTGGCAACGCGATCTGCCGTTCAGCCTGTTCGATTGCGATCGTGGCATCGGACAATGATTTGCCGGGCGCCAAGTCGAAGGAGACAGTCGCGGAAACTTCGGTCCCCTGATGGTTGACGCTCGCAGCGGTGGCTTTCTGAGCATAAGACGTGATCGCATTCAGCGGCACCATGTTGTGCGCGGACGTCGCCAGCGCCGACCCGGTTGATGGCGCGCGCAATGCCGGGTTGGTCGAGATCGCCGCAGCCCCAGCCGCAGCAGCCGTGGTCGTTTCCGTCGCAGGGGTCGTAGATGTTGTCGTCGGCGTATTAACCGAGGGGGCACCGGCCGGAATACGCACGTCCTGAAGGTTGGCTGGTCCCACGGTTGCGTTCTGATTCCACCCGAGGATCACGCTATACTGGTTGATATCTTCATAAATAGTCGCGACGTTACGCTGTCCGAACGCATCGTAAAGCGCATTGTCGATATCGCCCGGTGCAATGCCCACTCGCGCTGCTGCATCCTTATCGATCGTGATGAAACTTTCGACGCCGTTTTCGGCAAGATCACTGTCGACGTTGCGCAGCACGGGGCTATCGTTGAGCGCATCGGTTAGCTTTTGAGACCAGAGTTTCAGATTGGCGGTATTGTCGGCCATCAGCGTGTATTGATAGGTGGAGTTGCCCTGTCGGCCGCCGATCCGCAAATCCTGCACGGGGTTCAGGAACAACCTGATCCCCTTCACCGGCTGAAGGTGTTTCTGAAGCCGCTGAATGATGACGCTACTGGTCTGCCCATGCCGTTGATTGACCGGCTTCAGTGCCACCATCATGAACGCGCCACCTGCTCGGGTGCCCCCGGTAAAGCCGACAACGCTCTGGACCGCATGATCGCTCTTGATGATGCCGACGACCTGTTGCAGCTTTTGCTGCATGGACTGGAAGGAAACACTTTCGTCGGCGCGAACGCCCGCCATCAGTAACGGCGATTCCTGCTGCGGGAAGAACCCCTTTGGAACGACGATGTACAGATAGCCGGTGAGTGCTATCACACAGGCCAGTAACAGCAGGACCAGCGGCTTCATGGCGAGCGCCCAGTCGAGCGATTTCGCATAGGTCCGCTCGGCCCGGACATAGACGCGCTCGAGGTTCCTTGAGAGCCGCCCCGGTTGACGTTCGTCCTCGGGAGCTTTGGCACGAAGGAACCATGCGCAAAGCATCGGCGTGGTCGTTAGTGAGAGGACAAGGCTGATGAGAACAGCAATCGATAGTGTGACCGCGAACTCCCGAAAGAGCCTGCCGATAATTCCGCCCATGAAAAGCAGCGGAATGAAAACGGCCACCAGACTTACCGACATCGACAATACGGTGAAACCAACCTCGGACGCACCTTTCAGCGCTGCTTCGACACGTCCCATTCCCGCTTCCAGATGGCGCGTCGTGTTTTCCAGCACCACGATAGCATCATCGACGACAAAGCCTGTGGCGACCGTAATTGCCATCAGCGACAGATTGTCGAGACTGAAGCCGAGCAAATACATCACGCCGAACGTGCCGAGTAGCGAAACGATGGTCGCGACAGCCGGAATCATGGTGGAACGCAAGTCGCGCAAAAATGCAAACACAACCAGCACCACCAGAATGAGCGCGATCAGGACCGTGATCTCGATCTCCTTGATCGATGCCCGGATCGAACTCGTTCGGTCCATCGCCACCGCGACTTTGATGTCGGCGGGATTTGCGCGCGGATGCCCGGTAATTCGGCCTGAATGGCATCGGCCATTTCAATCAGATTGGCACCGGGCTGCTGGGTGATATTGACGATAATCGCCCGCTTGCTGTTGAACAGGCCCATCGTTCGCGTGTCGGCCACGCCGTCGCTGACGGTCGCAATGTCTTCCAACCGCACGGCAGCGTCATTGCGCCATGCAACAACCAGGACGCGATAATCGGCGGCAACCCGGCCCGGCTCATTGGTGTAAATCTGCCATGACCGCCCGTTGACGCCCTGTACCAGACCCTTTGGACGATTGGCGTTGGCGGCCTCGATCGCGGCGCGAACGTCCTCCATGGAAATACCATAGCTGTTCAACTGATAGGGATTGATATCGACGCGAACGGCCGGCAGCGATCCTCCGCCAAGCTCGACGTCACCGACACCTGGAATCTGGAGCATCCGCTGCTGAATGATGTTCGAAACCGCGTCGTAAACCTGACCTGGCGTGCGCGTGTCGGAGGTCAGCGCGAGCGTGATGACCGGCTGGTTGGCCGGATTGACTTTTCGGTAAGTGGGGTTCTGTTTGAGCGTAGCGGGCAGATCGACGCGTGCCGCGTTGATCGCCGCCTGTACCTCACGCGCGGCACCATCGATGCTCTTCGAGAGATCGAACTGAAGCGTGATCCGGGTCGATCCCAGCGAACTTTGCGAAGTCATCTCGGTCACGCCCGAGATTGCGGATAATCGCCGCTCAAGCGGTGTGGCGACGCTTTGCGCCATCACGTCGGGACTGGCACCGGCCAGACTGGCCGAAACGCTGATCGTTGGAAAATCGACTTGGGGCAGGGGGGCAACCGCGAGCGAAAAGAACCCCGCTATCCCGGCCAGAGCGAGCCCTATCGTCAGTAGGACGGTTCCGACTGGCCGCTGGATAAAGGGCGCCGAGAGATTCAAGCCTCGGCTTCCGGTCCAACGGCGGAGGCAGGCCCAGCGCCCCACCCCCGTTTGGCGAAATGCTGCTGAGCGCGATCGAAATATAAATAGATGATCGGGGTTGTGAACATCGTCAGCAACTGACTAACCAGCAGCCCGCCGAAGATCGCGATGCCGAGCGGACGGCGCAATTCCGCACCTTCGCCAAACCCTGCCATCAGTGGAACGGCGGCAAACAAGGCAGCGAGTGTTGTCATCAGGATCGGCCGGAACCGCAACAGCGCCGCCTGTCGAATCGCCGCGACAGGAGTAAGCCCCTCATCGCGTTCGGCGGCAATCGCAAAATCTATCATCATGATAGCGTTCTTCTTCACGATACCAATCAGCAAGACGATGCCGATGATGCCGATGATGTCGAGATCATGGCCCGTCACCCACAGGGCAAAAAGCGCGCCGAGAGCTGCGGACGGCAACGTCGACAGGATCGTAATCGGGTGAATGAAGCTTTCGTACAGCACCCCAAGGACGATGTAGACGCAAACGATCGCGGCAAGGATCAACCACAACTGATTGTTCAGTGAATTGGCAAAGGTTCCCGCTGCACCCAGAAACGTGATCGTAACGCCGCGCTTTAACTGCAAGCCGTCGACGACTTTCTGGATAGCTCCAGTCGCAGTGCCGAGCGACACGCCCGACGCAGTATCGAAGTTTACCGTGGCCGACGGAAACTGTCCGACATGGTTCACCGAGAGTGGCGATTGCCCCTCGGTAATGCGCGCCACGGCGTTCAATGGCGTAGCGCCGCCGGATGCAGGGAGATGGAGAAGCCCAAGCGATTGCGGATCGGTGACAAGACCCGGTGCCGCTTCGAGGATGACCCGGTATTGCGTGGTTTCTGTAAAGATCGTGGACACGATCCGCTGACCGAATGCGGAATAAAGCGTATCGTCCACACTCGACGCAGTGATGTTCAGCCGCGCGGCCGTGTCACGATCTATGTTGATAAATGCAGCCGCTCCCATCGCTCCTGCGTCGGTGGAGACGTTGGCGATTTTGGTCACGGGTTGAAGCGCGGCTGTTATGCGTTTTGTTTCGGAGACGACGTCGGCGGTGTTCGAACCCTGCACCGAAAAACGATATTGCGTCGGGCCGCTTTCGGCGTCGATCGTCAAATCCTGAGTGGGTTGGAGATAGAGGGTCAGACCGGGGATCTGATCGACCGCTTGTTTTAGCCGAGTCATCAGTTTGGCTTGATTGGTGTGACTCGGCTTCAGATTGATGAGCATCGTTCCGGTGTTCAGCGAAGCGTTGCTTGATCCGTCGACGCCGACATAGGACGACAGGGTTTCGACATCATCGTCCTTCAAAATGATCCGCGCAGCCTGTGTCTGCAATTCGGCCATGCGATCGTAGGACACACCAGTGCTGGCGATAATGCGAGCCTGGAGTTGGCCGGTGTCCTGTGTTGGAAAGAGTCCTTTGGGAATAATAAGGTATATCAACACGGTAAGGGCCAGTGTCGTGACGGCCACCACGAGCGTCGCAAAACGGCGGGCCAGGACGAAATCAAGCCCGCGTTCATAGTGATGTTCGACCCACGCGAAGGCGGCGGCAGAGCGTTTTGCGACCCGGCTTTGCTTTTCTTCGCCGGGAGACTTCAGCCAGCGGGCCGACAGCATCGGGGTCAGCGTCAGCGATACGACGGCCGAAATCAGGATCGTTACCGCCAGAGTGACCGCAAATTCGCGGAAAAGACGGCCCACGATGTCGCCCATAAATAGCAGCGGAATCAGCACTGCGATCAATGAAATGGTCAGCGATATGATGGTAAAGCCGATTTCCTGCGCACCGCGAAGCGCCGCATCGAACGGTTTTATCCCATCCTCGATGTGCCGCTGGATATTCTCGATCATCACGATGGCGTCATCGACCACGAATCCGGTCGCGATCGTCAACGCCATCAGCGACAAGTTATCGAGGCTGTAGTTCAGCAAATACATGACGCCGAACGTGCCGATCAGGCTGATCGGCACGGCCAGTCCTGCAACGAGCGTAGCTCGCGCCGAGTGCAGGAAGAAAAAGATCACCATGACCACCAGCACGACGGCAAGGACGAGTTCGAATTCGACATCGTGAACCGAACTGCGGATTCCGGTTGTGCGGTCGGCAAGGACAGTTGCGTTAAGCCCCGCAGGCAGGCTTTTCAAAAGCTCTGGCAATTCGGCCTTGATCGCGTCGGTCGTCGCGATGACGTTGGCCCCCGGCTGGCGCTGAACATTCAGGATGATGGCAGGTGTGTCATTGGCGAGCGCGGCCAGCCGTGCGTTTTCCGCACCCTGCGTAACCTGCGTAACATCCTTCAACCGCACCGGGGCGTTGTTCTGGAAAGTGACAATCAGGTTTTTGTAATCGTCGACGCTCTCAAGCTGGTCGTTGGCGTTGATCTGATATGAACGGTTCGGGCCATCGAAGCTGCCCTTTGCCGAGTTCGAATTCGCATTGTCGATCGCCGTGCGAAGCTGGGCGAGTGACAGATTGTAACTCGACAGTGCCTGAGTATCGGCCTGAATACGCATCGCCGGTTTCTGCCCACCGGCAAGGCCAACGAGTCCCACACCCGAAATCTGGCTGATCTTCTGTGCCAGTCGTGTGTCCACGATGGACTGGACCTGAGTGAGCGGAATCGTTTTGGACGTGATTGCCAGCGTCAGGATCGGCGCGTCGGCAGGGTTGATCTTTGCATATAGAGGCGGGGCGGGCAGGTCGGCGGGTAACAGCGCCTGTGACGCGTTGATGGCAGCCTGAACTTCCTGTTCTGCAACGTCGAGCCCTTCGCTCAGCGTGAATTGGAGTGTAATTACCGATGCACCGGACGAACTGGTGGACTCCATGCGCGACAGGCCCGGCATCTGGCCGAACTGGCGCTCCAGCGGCGCGGTGACCGTCTGGCTCATCACCTCCGGGCTGCCCCCCGGATAAAGCGTCGTCACCTGTATCGTGGGGTAATCAACCTCTGGCAGGGCAGAGAGCGACAGCATCCGAAAGCCGACCAACCCGGCCAGAACGATCGCGACCATGAACAGCGCAGTCGCAACTGGCCGCAGGATAAAAATGCGTGACGGGCCCATGACGGTTGTCAGCCGCCCTGTGCGGCGCGGCGGTGCTTGCCCTTGCCGGCACCGCCCGCTCCGGTCGCTGGTTTATCGCCGGGAAGCGTAACCTTTGCGCCTTCGGTCAATCGATCGCCGCCGTCGGTTATGATCGTTTCCCCGATGGCAAGACCATTGGTGATCTGCATTTTGTCGTTATCGGATATGCCGGTCGTAACCTTACGTTCCGTGACGCTGCGGTCTCCCTTGAGAAGCCAGACGAAGCTGCCGTCGGGACCGGAGCGGACCGCTGATGGCGGAACTGTTACGACATTGCTGATCGTGTCCACCGTCAAACGCACGTTGACGAACTGGCTCGGGTAGAGCTGGTTGCCCGCGTTCGCAAATCTCGCTTTGCCTTTGATGGTGCCGGTCGTGGGATCGACCCGGTTGTCGAGCGTTGAGAATCGTCCTGAATCGAGTTGCTGCGTGCGTGTGCTGTCGAGCGCAATCGCAGCAATGGTCGCACCCTGAGCGATGCGCTTCTGGATCGAAGGTGCTTTTTGCTGCGGTACTGCGAATTCGACGTCGATGGGCTGCAATGTGGTAACGACAGCGACGCCGTTGGCATCCCCGGCAGCGATATAGTTGCCGACATCTATCACCCTCAAGCCGACGCGCCCGGTGACCGGTGATACGATTTTGGTAAAGCCCACGTTGATCTGCGCCTGTTGAACGGCACCCTGATCGAGCACGATCGTTCCCTGAAGCTGATGAACGAGCGCCGCCTGAGTATCCCTGTCCTGACGCGCAATCGAATCCTGTTTCAACAATGTGTCGTAACGCTGAAGTTGCACCCGCGCGTTTTCAAGCTGTGCACGGTCGCGGATCAGCGCGCCCTGCGCCTGAAGCAATACCGCGCTATAGGGGCGGGGGTCGATGATCGCGATTGCCTGACCGCGCTTAACCAACTGACCCTCGGTGTAAAGTATCTGGGTAATCGTGCCCGAAACTTGCGGTCGGACGGTAACCGTTGCCGCCGGGGTCACCGTGCCAAGTGCTTCGACCAGAATTGGCAGGTCGGCGCTTACCGCTTTTGCAGTCCCAACGGTCGTCGGCTGATTCATGCCGCCGGCTCCCCGGCTGCCGCCGCCCCGACCGGCACCGCTTTTCGGACCCGTCGCTGAGCCTTTATGCGACAGGAAATACGCAAAACCGACCAGCAGGATCAGGCCGATTATGCCAGCGATCCAACTGAGGGACTTTGCCCTTGGCGACAGGCGACGACCGTGGCCATCGGCTTCCATAAGCTCGTTTTGATCGCTCACGCCGTCAGTCGCCATATAGTCTCCCGCACTCGGCCGTCATATTGGCCGTAGTCGTAAATCCGATCTAACTACGACTTTTGTAATCATGATAGGGACCGCGTTAAAACTTGCCGTTCAATAAGCAATGAACGGTCGCCTTGAATCAATACGGCATATGACGCTGAACGACGGCCGAACGGCGGGAAAAACAAACGTCATCTGGAATCAAGCGCAGTTGCGGCAATGATACACCGGTCTGGAATAGACGTTTAGAATGCCACCAATACGCCAGCGTTGACACCGTGACTGGTCAGGCCGCTGCGAATTGTTCCCTGATAGCCGACAAAGAGGTATGAGCCCCAATCGTCCGCCTGAAACCGGACCCCGGCATTCGCGTCTTCTTCTGAACGCGATGGTACAAGGTCGGTAACGGTGAAACTGGTGGTCGGATCGGCGTTGAACATCGCGGTGATCTGCGTGTTAGGATTGAGCAAATTATAACGATAGGCCAGATGCAGATAGGGGCGGACCGATCCTGTCATGCGGGCATAGTCGAATCCAACCAGCACATCCTGACGGTCTGCGTTCAACCCATCGACGGTCAGATCCGCGCTGTTGGCCCCGCCTTCGGTAAAGCCATTGATTTTACCCTTGTTGAAATCGAAGCCGACGAAGGGCTGTATCCGGTTACTTTCGCCACCAAAATTATAGCCCAGCGTAGCAACAGCCTTAAAGAGATTGGCGCTCGTATCGGCGGTTGCTGTCCTTGACGTAGCTCCAAGAGCAATTGACTTGCTGGCTGAAACTGAACCGTGAATATAGTCGATCTGGAGATCGGCATTGAAGCGTTTCAGCGTAATGCCACCATAGGCACCCACCTGAAGACTGCTGTCAGAACCAGTGAGGTTGCCGACATTATAATCGACATTGGCCTTTGAATATCCGACGGACATTCCGCCGTGCGCAAATTCATTGCCGACGTCCACGCCGCCCTGAATACCAAAGATAGTCTCGCCGCTGCCATAGGTGTTGCCGCCCGCTTTACCGCGCTGGAAATAAGGTGTCAGCCACAGACCCGGCGTAGCATCCTTTGTTATGCCAAGCGTATCGAGGCGCATGTTGATCTGGCGGCTGAACAGATTTCCCTGATCCTGCAATGCTGTGACATAAGCGCCATAGCCCTGCGGACTAACCTGATCGAAGAACGTCTGCGCCTGTGCGACGGTCATAAAGTCCACGCCGCCTACAAGGACCGCAGCATCGCCGGTGGGCGCAACATTGGCTGTATTCACGAGGTTCTGAAAGCCACCGCTTGCCGCAGTCTGGGCTCCGCCTGCAACGGCGAGCTGATTGGCGGTAGCGGTTGGTGCCAGTACCGATATGTAGGTGGCGGTCCGTGTTGCCGCGATCTGCAAAGCCTGTTGCGCGCCAGAGACTGTTACCACGCCATTGGATGTGAAGGTCAGGAACGGTGACACCGTCGTAACGCCATTCACGGTAACGCCATTATTGGTGATACCCTGATCGGCGAGAACGATATTATAGGTGCTGCCGGTCGGGTAAAATCCCTGAACCGGCGTAACGTTGATCGTTCCAGCCAGAGCCGCCGTACCCGTAGTGTGAATCTGGCCGTATCCGGTGCCGGCGACGGCCGACGAAAGCATCGGAACATTGAGCACGCCCGTCTGCGAATAACTGCCATTGATGGTGAGCAGGGCCGGTGCGGCGGGGCTGGCGGTTGTTCCGACCGTCAGAGTTCCGCTGTTGGTCAGGGTTCCTGTCATAATGCCCGAAAGCGTCATGGTGCCGCTGTTGTTTACGCTGCCCGGAACGATGGATGTGTTGGTGATAATACCGGCGTAAGTGCCAGCGTTTGTGAAATTCGTTGCGTCTGCCGTCGTGATGTTGCCGGTGAGCGTTGCGCCGCTGTTATTGTTGACCGTGACCGATCCAGCCGTGCTTCCCGCCGTCTCTATGATATCGCCGGTAATCGCTCCGTTATTGAGTACGGAAAGAAATCCGGAGCCCACCGCCGGCGTGGTGCCGGTGATGCTCCCGGTGATAACGCCGCCAACATTGTTGGTGATGGTTAAAGGAGCCGTCGTCGTGGTAGTCCCGGTGATCGTGCCGGTATTCATCAGGTTGGTCGTATCGGAGGTCGTAATGGCGCCGGTAATCGTCGCACCGGTGGAATTTATTATATTGACCGTGTCGGCGCCGCTGGCCGTCGTTTCGACGATGCCGCCGCTCACGAGGCCGGAATTGTTGATTGTCGTGTTTCCGACGGACGTGATTAAACCGGCGATTCCGTTCGTCGTACTGAGATTATTGACCGTATTAACCTGAGCACCCGTTGCTGCGCCGAACAGAATATTTCCTGTGATCGCGCCGGATGCTGCCGCTTCCTCTGTTATCGTCCCGTTGCCGCCGAGCGAAACGGCCGTCGTGCCAGAGCCGGTATTGATGGTGCCGAGAGTATCGACCGAACTGTTGGCCCCGACTGCCTGCAAGCCGCTCCCGGTTACCGATGCCCCATTGGTAACGGTAACCGCAACACCGGGGGCAGAGGTAGAATAACCTGTTGAACTGGAGGTACAGCTTACCGTCTGTCCCGTCGTGTCGGCTACGCAGTCCGCCCAGGCTGTGCCGGAGAAGAGCGTCATTCCCGTCACAATTGCCGGAGAAAGGAAAAGACGTTTGCGGATACTCTTAATGGCCACGGTAAAACCTTTGGTTGGGAAATTTGCTGGAGTGGTGTCTGAATGAGGTGGCGCGCGGGTCGCTTGCGCTATTCAATTCCGAGCCGCGTTCGCTCGAAATCTAAGATATGGTCTGGCCTGCAAGATCAGGCGCGTGGGCATGTTCAGCGCAGGAGAACCCCACTCGCGAGCAGAAACGATGCTACCCCCAGACCGAAGGGCGTTGTGATCAGGGCGTACAACGGACGCCACCAGCGCATCGTGTGCGGGGCGTTTTCCGAGGGCATCAACCGGGCACTATAGGGCCGGAAGGCCGTGTACTGAACATGATCAGTGTGAGGTTCGAGCTTTGGGACATCATGTTCCATGAGTGAGCTGGTGTCTCCGGACGGCGTTAAGAGGTGGCTGGGAAGCATTTGCTGAGCTGACTGCACTCTCATCATCGTCGCCTTTCCTCGTTCAGAAACGCGTGTGGTCCGCGTTGCAGGACAGGGATTATGTCGGCTAACTGACAACAGCCTTACGGCTTCTGATATCTGTGCTGTCCGATCAAACCTGTAAGGTCTGTGTAAGGACAAGACCGCACAGCCCGGGCAGGCTGGATTGGATTATTGTTCGTCATGCGCTTGCTAATTGTCGAGGACGACGCCGAACTTGCCGACGCGCTTATGGCGGCGTTCGAGCGGCATGATATTCATTGCGATCACGCAAAGTCGGCGGGCGATACGCTGCAAATGGTGGCGACGACGAGCTATTCGCTGATCGTGCTTGACCTAGGTTTGCCCGATGAAAGCGGATTGAGCGTGATTAAGCGGATGCGTTCGCGGGGGCAGGTGGAACCGGTTATCATATTGACAGCGCGCAGCGACGCGCCGACGCGTCTGGAGGGCCTGAGATCGGGTGCGGACGACTTTATCGTGAAGCCGTTTCTGTTCGATGAGCTTCATGCAAGAGTCGAAGCGGTCCTCCGGCGGCAGGGTGGCTATGTCGATCGCCGCATCGGCATCGGTGATCTGTCGCTCGACACCGAAACCCGCGAACTGACGATCTGTGGCGAGCAAATCTCGATGTCGATCCGTGAAACCGAATTGCTGGAAATATTGCTTCGCCGCAGCGAGCATGTGACGCCCAAGCGTGTTCTTGAAGACCAGCTTTTCGGGTCCGGCGATACGCTCGGTTCAAATGCGGTCGAGGTCTATGTGCATCGCATTCGGCAAAAACTGAAAAGCCGGTCGCTCGACGTGGAACTGCAGACGGTGCGTGGTATCGGTTACATCCTGAAACGGCTGCGATGATAAGGAAGCCGCGTTCGCTGTACGGGCAGATTATACTGGCCCAGTCGCTGGTTATCCTCGCCATCGCCCTGGCGCTGACCTTTGGTTTGTCCTTTCTGCTGCGACAGACCGCTGATGATTTCGTGAATGGCCGCCTGCACCGCGATGCGAGCCGTGTTGCGGCGGCGCTTGTCCGCAACGACCACGGCATAGAGTTGCGTCCGGGCGCACATATGGGAATATCCTTTGACGCCAAACAAGGCAGCCGAACCTTTGGCGTATTTGATGACAAGGGTGTTCTTGTCGCCAGCAGCGCGCGCGCGCTGCCACCTGCCGCCATTCGCATGGAGCGTACGGACAAAGAGTCCTCCTTCCATCACAAATCACTGAACATCCTGATCATGCCGATCGGTAATTTATTACCGGCGGCGGGGTCATTACCCAGAGCATGGGTGGTGATCGCGCAGGACAATCGCAATCCGGAAGTGATCGTCGATGACGTGATCGCCTTTTTCCTATCCCGATTGGTCTGGCTTGTCCCTTTGACGATCCTCAGCCTGCTTTTGCTGACCGCTTTCGTGGCACGGCAAGGCACGCGAGCGATTGCCAGAGTGTCGCGGGAGGCGGATCTTATAGGGCCGGGTAGATTGGACCAAAGGCTTACGATCGAGGGTTTGCCTGCTGAGGCGCAGCCACTCGCCAGGGCCACCAATCGCGCGCTCGACCGTCTCGAATACGCCTATCTCAGCCAAAGCGAATTTGTCAGCAATGTGGCCCATGAGTTGCGCACGCCACTGGCCCTGATTGCCCTGCGCGCCGAAGTGGCCGATGATCAATTGAAGGCGCAATTGCTGATCGGCGTCAAACGGGCGGCGCGCGTTATCGACCAGTTGCTGGCACTGGCTTCGCTTGAAAACGCCGAACGCTCGTCCACGACAAGCGATCTGGTCGACGCGGCGAGGGTGACCGTCGAACTTTACGCGCCAATTGTGCTCAACAGTGGCCGTTCGATCTCGTTCGATGCAGGTACGGCCGGCGTCATCGCCATTCGAATACCGCTCGGGATCATAGAGATCGCGCTCGGCAATCTGATCGACAATGCCATTCGTCATACACCGGTTGGCACGCGGATCGTTGTGTCGGTTGCACCTTCCGGGTCGCTTGAAGTTGCCGACGATGGTCCGGGCATCGCCGCCGATCAAAGGTCGAATGCCCGCAAACGATATTGGCGCGCCGATAACTCACGAAGCGATAGCGCCGGACTGGGGCTCGCCATCGTGGAACGGATCATGAGTACATATGGCGGCGCATTGAATATCGGGCAAAGTGCCGATGGCGGCACGTCGGTCGTACTCGCCTTCACTGCGATAGAGTAAGAGACGGCACCAGCGTGATCGGGCAGGCTTGACCCGAAATGCCGTTCGCAGCATAGCGTTCGGGCTTCTTGGGGAGTAGCCACCCGCATCTTCAGCGGGATCTGCGTCAACATACTCGGCCTTGGCCGTGGTGCAGATGACCTTATGGTTCGGCGAGACCATGGATCGGCAGGTGTTCGATGGGGTCGGGCACGTGTATGGATCCGTGTGTTCGCCGCCGACCCCTGAGGATTTTCGAATGCATTCGATCTGGTTGACGATCGGCCTGCTGTTAGGCTCGGCAATTACTATCTATCTGGCCTGCGAGTTTTTCGTGAACGGTGTGGAGTGGGTCGGCCAGCGCCTTGCCGTGGGACAGAAAGCCACCGGAACCATATTGGCCGCGTTCGGAACGGCGTTGCCCGAAAGCGTGGTGACGTTGGTGGCCGTCGCATTCGGTGCGACTGCGGCGTCGAAAGACCTTGGTGTCGGCGCAGCCCTTGGTGGGCCACTGGCCTTGTCCACAATCGCTTATGCAACGGTCGGCATTGTCTTGATTGCGACCCGAAGGCACTTGCCGAACACGGCCGCTATTAGAGACGAATTCCGACGGTTGAGCCGCGATCAGGGTTGGTTTTTGGTCCTTTTTGCGGCGAAAATCGCGCTCGGTCTGGTTCTGTTCGCGTGGAAGCCGTGGTTCGGTGTCCTGTTCCTGGTCGCCTATGGCCTGTATGTCCGACAGGAGATGACCGGCCCCGGCGACGACGAAGAAGGCGAGCTTGAGCCGCTCAAGATTCAACCCCATACCGAAAACCCAAGCACAGCATGGGCGATCGCCCAGACGCTGATGGCGCTGGTCGTGATCTTTATTGCGTCACGCGTGTTTGTTTCGCAACTCGAAGACCTTGGTCCGGCACTCGGCCTGAAACCCCAATTGCTCGCGCTTCTCCTCAGTCCAATCGCGACCGAACTGCCCGAAACCATGAACGCGATCATCTGGGTTCGACAGGGTAAACATCGGTTGGCCCTTGCCAATATCTCTGGGTCGATGATGATTCAGGCGACCGTGCCAACTGCGCTCGGCTTGTTCTTCACGCCGTGGATGCTTGGCACGCCGCTTTTGGTGGCGGCCGGCGCGACGGCGATCGCGGTGGGGATCATGTTCATTGCGTTTCGGCGAGGCGTCCTATCGCGCAAGCTGCTTGCGGCAATGGGGCTGCTCTATCTTGTGTTTGCGGCGATATTGGTCGGATTGCATGTCACCGGGTGATGATGAGTTGGGAGAGGACTATGGCCCGGCTGTTTTTAACAGAGGGAGATAGACCGCAGCCGTTGGGCTCGCGAACTGGAGCCTGACGACAAACCCCGAAAAAGAGGTTGTCGTACATTTTATCAAGACGGCAGGGTTTGTCGTACACTTTTGGAGAATTGTGCCTGAGGAAGTGCGATTTGGAGCTTTCTACCGAGAGAGGGTGACGACAAACATGTGTTTGGCGTCAGCGCCAGCAAATTAACGGATCAATGCTATCGGTTGCCTCGGGTAGAATGAGTTGTGCCCAAAAATGGGGCGGCATGAAACGGGCTATGGGGATGGCACTTATATTCGCCACGACAGCATGTCGCGGGGAGTTAGGCGATATTGTCATTATATACGACCGACAAACTCTCCAGTCTTTTGGCTGAAACATAGCGCTCTTGAAGGACCTTCGATTATCTGACTTCCCAAAGTGGTAAATAGTACACATTGATTGTACTTACCATCAATCCAGATTCCACGCGAATTACCATTCGCATTCTTAACATAAGCGGGGTCTAATTGCTTAAGTGCATTCAGCGAGGAGACGTATAGTGCATTGTCCTTACTCATATAAACATCATGGTTATAGTTATTGCACGAAACTGTCATAAAAGAGGTGAATAAGACTATGAATTTAGTACGCATAACCGCCTCCTTTTACTTTTTTTCATAACAATATGTTGTCCCATCGTAGTCGGTGGCAGCCACTCCGATGTGTCCACTATCGGCGGTACCAGCGTCGCCGTTTCCACCACTTAGACCTGGCGAATCTGGTGGAGAATGGAGCCAAGCGGCCGCTTTTCCCAAATTCAAATCAATAGGAGACGGTCTCTTATCCACCAAACTATGCCGTTCACCGGGTGACCACAAACGGGTGTTTGCCGCCAGGCGGCCGCCCTGAAGCATTTGTTTGTGGCCACACTTGCTATCGCTGCTGAACTGGTCATCCAAAGCTTGCCACCGCCATCGCAGTTCGACCTTGTCTATGCTGATTGAGGGTGCGGGCGACAAAGGCTCGAAGGGGTGGCTTGCGATCATAAGCGTGCTACGCCTGACGACATGCTTAACATTCGCAGCCTTGCCGGTCTCGTCGATATCGACGGCCTTAAATATGAGTGGCAACTCCAACGAGAGCCGCAATGGAGTGATGCCGATGGCTGGAAAGGCATGACGGTTTCGTTGCTGCAACAAGATATGCAGCGTGGGGCGTTACTGGAATTCCCCCGCCGAAACGCCTGTTGAAAGGATTGCCGCGGGGACGCCTGCAAATGAACGATGCAATTGTCTCGCGGGGCGTTCGTGCGGCTTTACTGGCCGGATGGGAACCAGCGTCGCGAGGCAAGCCTATGGTTTTCATGGTCGACGCCGACGGAAACTAGGGAGTGCCATCAGTTCGCCCCGTCACTCTGCAGTAAATAGTCGGGCAGAAAAGATAAATTCCGGCCGTTCTATTGCGTGAAAATATGAACTATCCTCACTATCCGATCGAAATAGCGTGATAGTCAGCGTGGCTTCTTTGCGATGGTTGCGGTGAAATCGGGATCTTTATTGGCGACCCAATCGACAAATTTGCGCACGGCGGGGTTGGCCAGCAGATTCTCTACATCCATCCCATTGCGCTGGAGTTCGGAGTTGGTGAAATTGGCGATCAGCGTCTGCTGACAAATGGAGTGCATGGGGACGACATCGCGTCCGCCCCTACTCTTGGGCACGGGATGGTGCCAGACAATGGTCTTGCCAGTGGGCCGACTACAGAGCCAGCAGGGTGGTGCTACAGCAGGAGCCTGCTCCGCGCGATGCAACTCTTCGTAGGGATCATGTTTCGAATGTTTACGGGCCATGTGTCTGCCTGAATTGCCTAAATATGCGCTGCCCACCTATAGCGGTGCGCTCTGCATTTCCACACTGGCATTTCCAACCCTGACTGACATGCACTTCCAGAAGAGCAAGTGGCTGCGGTCGAGCTGATTTATCCTGCGCCTGCGCGTAACAAGGGAAGCAACTGGTCGCCCTGCCTCTTGATTTCAGAGAGATAGGGTGTGTCCGAAAGTACGAAATGCGTGATGCCCAGTGCCTCGTATTTGCGTAAGGAACGGGCCACGTCTTCTGCCGAGCCAACCAGCCATGTCGTGCCCGCTCCGCCACCGCCATATTTGCCCGGTGCTGTGTACAGGTTTTCGTCCAGAACCTCACCACGGGAATGGAGATCGAGCAGCCGCTGTTGCCCGGTTGCGACGCCGTTTCGGTGATAATCCTTGCGACCACTATTGTCGGCTTTTTGGGCCATTTCGGCGACCTTGGCCTCGGCGTCCGCCCACGCTTGCTCGGTGGTGTCGCGCACGAGCGTCGTGATCCGCAACCCAAATTCCAGTGGAGCAAGGTCGCGGTCCAGTTCCTTGCTCAACGATTTTAGCCGTTCGATCCGTTCCTGAACGCCATCCAGAGGCTCGCCCCAAAATAGCTGGACGTCGGCTTCGGTGGCGGAGACACGCTCGGCCGCTTCCGATGCGCCGCCGAAATAAAGCTTTGGGTGCCGACGACCATTATGTTCGTGCAGGCGGGGCATGACGGTCGATCCTGTGACCTGAAAATGTTCTCCCACTGTTGAGACATTTTCCTCGGTCCACAGGCGGCGGACCGTCCGCATGAATTCTCTGGTCCGTGCATAGCGGTGGGCCTGATCCCCCTCACTATCGCCGTATGCCGCCAGATTGTCCTGACCCGACACGATGTTGATTCGCACGCGGCCACCCGTCAGTGCGTCGAGCGTTGCAGCGGCCGATGCGAAGTTGGCGGGTCGCCAGTAACCTGGACGGATCGCAATCAGTGGTTCGAAGGTCGTGGTTCGGGTGGCGAGCGCTGTGGCGACCGTGAAGGTGTCGGGCCGTCCCCAGCCGGTTCCGATGAGAGCGCCTTTCCAGCCATGCTCCTCCAATGATTTGGCATGGTTGGTTAGAGTTTCGAGGCTGTTGTGTTTGTCGTCCAGGGCGTCCCCACGATGACCGGCCTCGACCTCATTTGGAATATACCAGAGAAATTCGGAAGTGTTGTTCGGGCCGCTTGCCATCAGAAGGTTACCCGCAATGTGGCACCCGCTGTCCTTGGTGTTCCCAATTGTCCAGCATACGCAAATGCGGCGGCCCCAACGATTGCTGTTGTGGACAAATTCTGGAAATACTTTTTGTCGAATGCGTTGCTGACCCAGGCGGACAGGTCGTAGCGGCCATCCTTGAACGATGCCCCGACGCGGAAGTTTGCGACGCCATATCCTGGAATCCGACTGTATGGGCCATCGTCCGCTGTGCCGAACACACTCGAACGATAGCTATATTGGGCAAGCGCATAGGGGCGGATGCCGTTGGCAAGTTCGGTGTGATAGTCGATTGTCCCGTTGCCGACCCATTTTGGTGCCTGAAACAGTGGTCGGCCTGTCAGGTCGCAAGTGCCGGTTACACCGACGGGGCAGGGGGCGTTGGTGTATTTGGTATATTTGGCGTCGTTGAACGAACCGTTTGCCGACAGGGTCAGGTGTTCCGAAACGCGCAGGGAGCCATCAACCTCGATCCCGCGGGAGCGGACATCACCGACATTGGCGAGGTAGGAGCGATTGCCATTGGTGGGCACGATATTGGCCTGCAACCCCGAAAGGTCGGTGGAAAACGCGCTGAGATTTAGGGTGAGGCGGCGGCCGAAATATTGCTGCTTCAGGCCGACCTCCCAGTTTTTTACCTTTTCGGGTGCAAGGACGAGCGGTGTTCCGGCGGAAACGGCTGAGTTAAGATTGAGGCCAGAGCCCTTATATCCCGTTGAATATGAAGCATAAAATAGCACATCGTTGGCAATTTTGTAAGAAGCACTCAACAGGTAGGAGAGGTTATTGCCAGTCACCGAGACGTCGTAGTGGAACGGTATAGAGGTGGCGGCGTAAGGGGTGCCGACAGTCGATGTGTCGGATGTGCCCGACCGTTTGTCATGGGTATAACGAAGGCCGCCGGTCAGTGTCAGGCGATCGGTGACGGCAAAATTCGCCTGACCGAAAGCCGCGATGCTATCCACCGTAGTGTCGACGTCATCCAGATATTGCGATCCTGTTGCGATATTGACGGCCGGTGCAGCGGGATTGGCGAGCCGCAGGTAGGTGGTATAAAACGCGCTGGCGTCATAACCGAACTGGTTAAGGATGAAGTGATCCTTCAACCTTTGGTGAAACAGATAACCGCCGATCTGCCAGTTGAAGCGACCCGGTTGAGACGCCAGTCGAAATTCCTGCGAATACTGATCGTCCTTGGTCTGGGCGACGTTCACCTGAATGATATCCAGTGGCGTGCCGTCGCTGTCCTGTAGCGGGTGGAAATGCCAGTATTTCCACGCTGTAACAGACGTTAGAGTGGCAAATCCGAGATCCCAGTCGGCCTGTAGCGAGACGCCTTTCTGATCGGTGAGCATGTTTTGCGGAGCGTTATTCTGTGTCGCATTCAGATTGCGTGTGGGAACATAGCCGAGTGTCGCCAGTGCGCTGAGCGTGCGGGCCGTTGCTGTTGATGTAGAGGCGGGGAGCACAAGCTTTGTGGAATTGACGCAGCAGGTATCGTCTTCGACCGAATAATCGGCCACCAACCGCAAGGTCAGCTTGCTCGTCGGTGTCGCAAGCAGTTGGAGACGTCCGCCGCTTCGACCGACGCTATTTGCGGCGATGCCGGTTTTTGTATTGGTCAAAACCCCGTCGCGATGGGTGTTGAATCCGGTAGCGCGAAAAGCGAGCAAACCGTCGATCAACGGACCGGTGATACTGATACGTTCCTGATTGTAATTATAATTTCCACCAGACAGTTCGGCGGTGACGCCAAAAGTGAATTCGGGTTTCCGTGTCGTGATGTTGAGAACGCCGGCCGAGTTATTGCGACCAAACAATGTCCCCTGTGGGCCGCGCAGCACTTCTACGCGCTCGACGTCGATAAGATCGGAGAGCGCCATGCCGGGGCGACCAAGATAGACGTTGTCGATATAGACCCCGACCGAGGTGTCGAGGCCGTCCGATGCCGATGAAACGCCGATGCCGCGAATGCCGATCGATGAATTTCGCGGGTTCGAGTTGTATGATGTCAGGCTTGGCGTCTGAAACTGAACGTCGGTCAGTGTGTAGCCGCCCGTCCGTTCCAGATTCGCGCCCGAAATAACCGAAAGCGCGATCGGAACGTCCTGCGCGCGTTCGGCAGTGCGGCGCGCGGTCACCGTGATTTCTTCGCTGCTTGCCCCTGATGAACTGTCGTCGCTCGCCCCAGTCGATGCGGTATCCGCCGGTGCAACGGCTGTAGCGGCCAGTGCAGGTTGTCCCATCGCAGCAACCCCTAATATCGATGAAAGGAGCAGCGCACGACGATATGAACTCTTCATTATTAAACCCCTAGATTCAGTGTTGGGTCGCTGCCGGGCTTGCCCGATCACGCCAGTCATTGGATGTGGTCGGGATCGTAAATCCGACGATCAAGGCTCCAGTTTAATTCATATCAAGTCAATATGAATTGAGTCGCTTCATTCTGCTGTGCAGCAAAGATTTTCTACGGCTTGGCGACCGGGATCTGAGATTTAGATTTATCACATCACTGATAAACCTGCAAAAAATATGCCATTTTGAATCAGGGCTAAGGCGAAAGGATTTCAGGTGGCCCCCCCGCATTAATATCATATCAATCTGGTATAGATTCTGCGCTTACCTAAAGATTTTCTGTGTTCGCAGTTCTGCGTGAGCGGAGCAGTCTTAGTGACGAAACCGGCCATCGCAGGCCGTCACACGGCAGGAGTACATAATGCCCAAGCTCGGAAAATTCGAAATCAGCAAGCAGGGTTTCGGCGCGATGGGGCTGTCCCATGTTTACGGTCAGGCCGATGATGCGGGTTCGATAAAGACCATTCATCGTGCCATTGAAATCGGCATCACATTTTTCGATACGGCAACCGGCTATGGCAACGGCCATAATGAGGAATTGTTAGGCAAGGCCATCGCGGACCGGCGGGGCCAGGTCATTATCGCCAGCAAATTCGTTCACCGGCCCAATGGCGGCGATCGGGTCGATGCGATTAATCCGCGGGATGCCGTCGAGGCCAGCTTGCGACGGTTGGGAGTCGACAAGATCGATCTCTACTACCTTCATCGTGTCGATGCAGACATTCCGATTGAAGAGTCGATTGGTGAACTTGGCCGTCTTGCCGATGAAGGGAAAATCGGTGGCGTCGGTGTATCTGAAGCAACGGCGGACGGAATTCGCCGCGCACACGCAGCTTATCCGCTGACGGCTTTACAGAGCGAATATTCACTGTGGACCCGCGACGTCGAAGTCGAAATTCTTCCGACTACCCGCGAACTGGGTATCGGGTTCGTTGCCTATAGCCCGCTGGGCCGTGGCTTTCTGGCAGGTGCCGAAGTCACCGATCCGAACGATCGCCGTCACGTTCATCCGCGATTTACCGCCGATGCGGTTGCCGCAAACAGCAAACGTCGCGAAACGATTGAGGCCGTGGCAAAGCGATTGGGTGCCAGCATTGCGCAGGTCAGTCTTGCATGGGTGATTTCAAAGAATGTGGTCCCGATTCCCGGCACCCGTCACATCGAACACCTCGAATCCAACTGGGCCGCCAATGAGCTGATCCTCGATGCCGATGCGATCGCGGAACTGGAAAACGCATTCACGCGCGGATCGACCGTGGGCGCGCGCTATCCGAGCGAGCAACTGAAGAATGTCCCGCCCGAGCCCGTCGCAGCCTGAGCAACGAAAGGGAGTTTATCATGAGCAATGTTGCCCAGTTTCGCGCCGTGACAACGAGCGATCGCTTTAGTTACCGCCATATCAACGTCGAAGCCGTTACGCCGATTATTGGCGCAGAAATTTCGGGGGTCGATCTGCGACAACCGATCAGTCCCGAAGTGGCAGCCGATATTCAAAAGGCGCTTCATGACTGGCGCGTCGTCTTTTTCCGCGATCAGGACATCAGCAACGACCAGTTAAAGGCCTTCGGTCGTGCATTCGGCCCCCTGACGCCGGCGCATCCAATTTCGGAAGGCATGGAGGAGCATCCCGAAATCTGGGAGCGGACAGTCGATGAATACCGCACGCGGCGATCGAAGAACGAAGCATCGCCGCCGGGTCGCGAACCACCGCGCGACTTCAAGGGCTGGCACATCGACATTACCTTCGTCGCCAACCCGAACCGCTATTCGATCCTCCACGGGGTCGAGATTCCCCCCTATGGTGGCGACACACTGTTCGCCAATCTCATCGCCGCGTATGAAGGGCTTTCCGCGCCGATCCGATCTTTGCTCGATGGATTGCAGGCCGTCCATCGCGTCAGCAGTTATGATTCGGCCGGCAGTAAACCGCGTCGCGACGGTCGTTCGACTGGTCCTTTCGTCTCACTCCATCCTCTGGTCCGTGTTCACCCCGAAACCGGCGAAAATCTGCTGTTTCTCAATCCCGGAACGATTAGCCACATTGTCGGTTTGAAGGAGCCCGAGAGCAAAGCGCTGCTCGATCTGCTGTTCTACGAAGTGACGCGCCCTGAATATCAGGTTCGCTTTCATTGGCGGCCGAAGTCGCTCGTCGTCTGGGATAATCAGGCAGTCGCGCACGCTGGCCCGATCGACTATTCGCACTTCGATTTGCCACGCGCGGTCCGGAGAATCACGGTTGCGGGCGACCTGCCGCGCGGTGCCGATGGGTTCATTTCACAGCCGTTGGAAGGCGAGCTGTTCAACGTGCTCGGCTGATGCCGCGCGCTGCGCCGGCAAAGCCCTGGGGGTTTATCGGTCTGCTCGTCTTCGTGGCGGCCAGTATCGCCTTTCTGTTTGCCACCGCGCCTAATCGCGCAGGCACGACGGTCGTGCGCGGTGGAGGATTGTCGTTGACCGCGTCACTCCCGGACACCATTCCACCGGGTACGACGCTGGTGGTTGGTGATCCGGTAACGCAGTGGATCATCGAACATAATGGCTGGGACAAGCAGCTTCCTTATGCAATTAAATGGGTGCAGATCACCGGTGGTCCCGATGTCACCGAAGCATTTCATGCCCGCGCGCTCGACGTCGGTCTTGGTGCGAATGTTCCGCCAATTCATGCGGCCTGGGTAGGCATTCCGGTAAAGATCATCGCATTTCGCCAGCGGCGCGATCCTTTGAAGTTTCCAACTTATGTGCTGGGGATTTCGCCGAAGTCCGAGATCAGGACGCTTGCGGACCTTCGTGGAAAGCGCATCGCGTTCAGCCCGAGCCAGATACAGGGACAGATCGTTCTCCAGACATTGGCCGCTGCTGGCCTGACGAAAGACGACGTGACGCTGGTCGAGCTGCCGTCGAGCATCGGCGGTGACGTTTATACGAGTGCACTGGCGAGCAATTTGGTTGATATGGCACCAATCGGTAACGGCATTGTCGCCGAACGCTATCTTCAAAAATTCGGCCGCGATGGCGCACGATTGCTTCGGCATCAGGCATTCCGCGACGATGCCATCGTTGCCTATGTGCCCGTTTCTACGTTGGAAAATCCCGCCAAAGCTGCCGCGTTGAAGCAGTTCGCGAAACTATGGGGCCGCGCTCAGGCATGGGCGCAAAACCATCCCGATGAGCTTGCGGCGGGATACTATGTAAAGCAGCAGGGACTGTCGCCGACAGACGCGCAATTGATCCATGCCGCGACGGGAGAGATTGACGTTCCGCTTAATTGGGATGGGGCGGTTGCTTACCAGCGCAACGCCATCGAACTGATGGCGAACGAGACAAAGAAGCCAAAATTCGATGCCGCGACCTTGTTCGACCGACGCTTCGAGGCGCTTGCAGCAGAGGGGTTCGCGCAATCCCTCTCGCCCGCCCAATCCATTGCATCAAACAGTGTTCGATAGAGGATCGCTATGAATGCTCACTCTCAGCCCATTGGCTTTTCAGCCGATCGCGTCACGCCGCTTCCGCTGGGCACGCCCAAGATTTTGCCGCCGATAGTTTTAGCTGACAGTCGTCGGCACCGCAGACTCGGGCTTGATAAGCCGTTGGCGTGGGGTTGGGTGCTGGGGCCGTTGCTCCTCGTCATATATTGGTCGGTTTTTTCACTTACGGGTTACCTTGACGAACGTATCCTGCCTGCGCCCTGGACCGCGCTAACCACGACGGTCGATTTGCTGCGCGAGGGGCGTTTACAGGAAAATCTCGCCATATCGGCATGGCGCGCTGCCCAAGGACTCGCATTCGGCGTGGTGGCCGGCATAGCGCTCGCCCTTGTTTCCGGGCTCAGCCTGCTCGGCGGTTATGTAATCGACGGACTGGTTCAGTTGAAACGCGGCATACCCGTGCTGGCGCTGATCCCGTTCATGATCCTCTGGTTCGGTGTCGGAGAGGCGATGAAGGTCACTGTCATCGCGGTCACTGTATTCGCGCCGATCTATATCCATACGCACAACGCATTGCGGGCGATCGATCTCAAACAAGTCGAACTCGCGGAAACACTGGGCCTTAGCCGGTGGGACTTTATCCGGCATATCATCTTGCCCGGTGCGCTACCAGGGATGCTGCTGGGTTTGCGTTTCGGGGTCACGGCATCCTGGCTGGCGCTTGTCGTGGTCGAACAGCTAAACGCCACCAGCGGGATTGGGTATATGATCACGCTGGCGCGAAATTACGCGCAAACCGATGTAATGCTCGTCGGGCTCGTCGTCTATGCGGTGCTGGGTCTGGCCTCCGATGCTGTGGTCCGCGTCGTTCAGGGCCGGGCGTTGACGTGGCGCAGGACGCTAGGTTCATGACCGTCGTCGTTCGCGTTCGCGATCTCGTGCGGCGATTCACGCAAAAGGGTGTGCTGAACGGGATCGACCTCGACATTCGCCAGGGTGAATTCGTGGCGCTGCTCGGACGCAGCGGATCGGGCAAGAGCACTTTGCTGCGTGCGCTGGCCGATCTTGACCATGAAGCGGTTGGATCGGGAGAGTTGCTGGTGCCCGAGCGGCTGTCGGTCGTGTTTCAGGATGCGCGTCTGCTTCCGTGGAAACGTGTCCTCGATAATGTCATTCTTGGGCTTGATGGACCCGACCGGAGGCATCGCGGGCGCGAGGCGTTGGCCGAGGTGGAGCTTTCCGGGCGAGAGCAGTCATGGCCCTATGAACTGTCGGGAGGGGAGCAGCAGCGTGTCGCTCTGGCGCGATCGCTCGTTCGGAGACCGGCGTTGCTACTGGCGGACGAACCGTTCGGCGCTCTCGATGCGCTGACTCGGATACGTATGCACGTTCTTCTTCGGCGTTTGTCGGCTGCTCATCATCCGGCGGTGTTGCTTGTAACGCACGATGTTGATGAAGCGATCGAACTGGCGGACAGGGTCGTCGTGCTGGACGATGGCCGTATCGTTGCGGATATCACCGTTGGCTTGGCCGCTCCCGGCGTGGAGCGGCGCGAACGGTTTGCCGCGCTCCAGCACGAATTACTGGCTTTGCTGGGTGTCGAGACTGATCCCGAAAACAGCCGCTATTCTTCTAACGAGAGGATTTCTGCATGACCGATAAGTCACGTAAACTTCGCATCGGTGCGTTCCTTCAGGCGACGGGTCATCACGTATCGGCGTGGTTGCATCCAGACGCTCAGGCAGACGCAGGCATGAACCTGCAACATTACAAGGACATCGTGCAGACAGCCGAGCGAGGTAAATTCGATCTCGTATTCGTGGCGGACAGCCCCGGTGGCTATGCGGATTTCAAGGATGAGGCGTCCTTTCGGCAAAATGCCAAGGCGGCGCATTTCGAACCCGTTACGTTGTGGTCAGCCTTGTCGCAGGTCACCCAAAATATCGGTTTTGTCGCAACATCGACGACGACTTACGAAGATCCTTACACGACCGCTCGCAAATTCGCCTCGCTCGACTGGATCAGCGGCGGGCGTGCGGGGTGGAACGTCGTGACGACGGGTGCCGATGTTTCGGCGAACTTCAGCCGGACGGAACACCTCGAACATTCGAAACGCTATGAGCGGGCTGAAGAGTATATCGATGTGGTGAAGGGTCTGTGGGACAGTTACGAGGATGACGCTTTCGTTCGTGATCGCGACGTGGGCGTTTATCTCGATACCGATAAATTCCATCTGCTGAACCATGCCGGATCGAATTTTCAGGTTCGCGGACCGCTAAATATCGGGCGTCCGCCGCAGGGCTATCCGGTTATCGTTCAGGCGGGGGCGTCTGAGCCGGGCAGGGAGCTGGCGGCGCGAACGGCGGAAGTGATCTTTACCGCCAATCTGGTGATCGAAGACGCGCAGGAGTTTTACGGCGATGTGAAATCACGGCTGGCGAAATATGGCCGGCGTCGCGAGGATTTACTGGTGATGCCGGGCATTTTCCCGGTGTTGGGCGGAACCGAAGCAGAGGCCGAAGCCAATTACGAACAGCTTCAATCGCTTGTCCATCCAGAGGTCGCCTGGGGGATATTGCGCCGTCATTATCAGGGGGCCGATCTGTCAGGCTATTCGCTTGACGATATCGCACCGCCGCTGCCGACCGAAACGAATGGCAGCAAAAGTCGCCTGAAACTGGTGACCGATCTGGTCGCGCGGGAAAGGCCGACGTTGCGTCAGCTTTATCGACAGGTTTCAACGGCGAGAGGTCATTTGACCTCGGTTGGCACGCCTGAGCAGATTGCCGATATCATTCAGCGCTGGTTCGAGAACGGGGCGGCCGATGGTTTCAATATCATGCCACCGATCCTGCCAACAGGCATTACCGATTTCGTCGATCAGGTTGTGCCGATCCTTCAGCGGCGCGGTATTTTCCGGGAGGAATATGAGGGCACCACCCTTCGACAGAACCTTGGTTTGCGACGTCCTGAAAACCGATTTGCTGGGCATGTGCCCGATCAGGCGAACAGGGCATGACGTTCCACCGCGCGATCGCCCGTTACCGCAGCGATGATACGCCGAGACCCGTCGCGGCAAACCCCACACTGGATGTAATATTCGATCACCGCTCTGTGCGCGCATTTTTGCCCGAACCTCTGGCGGACGGGCTGGCCGAGACGCTGGTGACCGCTGCTCAGTCGGCGGCATCATCGTCGAACCTTCAGGTCTGGAGTGTTGTTGCCGTCAGAAATCCTGCACGAAAAGCACGGCTCGCTGCTTTGGCCGGGGGCAGAAGCATATTGTCGAAGCGCCCTTATTCCTGGTCTGGCTGATTGACTTCGATCGGTTGACGCAGGTTGGTAAAGCACGGGGGACGACGCCTGATGCCTTGAATTATCTGGAGAGTTTCACGCTCGGGGCTGTCGATACGTCTCTTGCCGCGCAGAATGCTGTGGTTGCACTGGAATCGCTGGGACTAGGGTCGGTTTATATTGGGGGTATCCGCAACAAGCCTGCCGAGGTGGCCGCGGAGCTTGCCTTGTCTGCCCGACAGTTCCCGCTGTTTGGACTCGCGATCGGCAAGCCCGATCCCGTTCGCCCGGCGTCGGTTAAACCGCGACTGCCGCAGGCATCTGTCCTGTTCGAGGAACAATATGCATGGAGCGAAACGCAGGCACAGGCCGTCCGGGACTATGACCGAAGCCTGCGCGCGTTTCAGCGCGAACAGGGGCTCCCCGAGCGTGACTGGAGCGATCAAGCAAGCGATCGCACACGGGGGCCGGATTCTATGGCTGGTCGGGACGTGCTTCGCGACGTGCTCGCCAAATTGAGCTTTCCCCTGTTTTGATGGATATTTCCTGAGCATCGTCCGCGCTACAAGACCATGCCTCTAACACCGCGACTCTGCGCTAGGATTACTTATGCCGAAAACAGCACTTATCACTGGCGCAACATCGGGCATCGGAGAAGCCGCCGTTCATGCGTTTGTCGATGCTGACTGGCGTGTAATCGCAACGGGTCGCAGAGCAGATCGGTTGGATGCGTTAGTGGCGAAGGCCGGAAGCAAGGTCTTCGGTGCCGTATTCGACGTGCGGGACGAGGCTGCGCGCGATGCGGCGTTCGATAATTTACCTGCAGAATTTCAGGGCATCGATCTGCTGGTCAATAACGCCGGCCTTGCGCTCGGTACAAAGCCTGCGGATCAGGCTGACCTCGGTCAGTGGAAGACGATGATCGACACCAACGTCACAGCGCTTGCGTCGATGACATACCGTCTGCTGCCCACTCTGATCGCTCGAAAGGGAGCAATCATAAATATTTCTTCGGTTGCAGCGACTTACCCCTACGCCGGCGGCAATGTTTACGGCGCGACCAAGTCGTTCGTCGAACAATTTTCGCTCGGTTTGCGGTCGGACTTGCATGGCAAGGGTGTGCGGGTGACGTCGATCGAACCCGGCATGGTTGAAACAGAATTCACCATCGTTCGGAACGGTGGCGATCAGCAGGCATCCGATACTCTTTATTCCGGCGCGAAACCGATGACCGCTGAGGACATAGCCGCGACGTTGCTTTGGGTTGCGGAACTACCCGCCCACCTTAACGTCAACCGGCTGGAGATCATGCCGGTTAGCCAGTCGTTTGCCGGTTTTCAGGTTGCTCGGGGTGAGTAAACCCGCTGCCACCGAGTGACTCGGGGACGACTGGAGCAGGTTGCATTGTCTCACTGTCAATGAGATGTCCGATTGTGAATGCTAAGTCAGTCCGAACAAGCGAATTTGAACCTTGAGCAAGCCCGTAATTTGCGTGCTTCGGGCAGCTCGTATCGGGATATTGGCCGTCAGCTCGCGATTACGTCCGGCCAACTCGGCCACATTCGCCGTACGCTGAAGCGCGAAAAAGGGGCGAGGACCAGGCTGCGTTCGGCAAAGCCTAATGCAACGGATCGCGACTTGCCTGTTAGCCAATCTGCCCTTCCGTCAGGTCTGCGACGATTTCTGACTTCCTCGGGCTATCGTACTCTCGGCGATCTGGCGGACAAGCTCGCCGATCCTGATTTTCGAGGACTGGAGTCCATGCCCGGCATCGGTCCTTATCGAGCGCGGCTGGTCAAGGGAGTCCTGGACCAATTCGGCCTGCTTTCCGGTCCCAGCGACTTGCAGGCGGCGATTGAGAAACTGTTTCCCGAACTCGGCCATGCGCCTTTGCCGATACAAGATTTGCAGTCGGAGACTTGTCGATGACTGGCAAACCGCTCGTTGGCCGCGACACGCAGATGTGTATGTCACTTTCGGCAAGACCCGGCAATTTCGGTACGCGGTTTCATAATCGGCTTTATGAACTGACGGGCCTCGATTTTCTGTACAAGTCCTTCTCGACGAACGATTTACCCGCTGCGATCGGCGGTATCCGCGCGCTCGGCATTCGTGGCTGCGCAGTTTCGATGCCGTTCAAAGAGGCGGTGATTGCTCTGCTCGACGGCCTTGCACCATCGGCCGCGGCGATCGACAGCGTCAACACGATCGTGAATGATGACGGCGTACTGATCGGGCACAATACGGATTATGGAGCCGTCGCAAAGCTGATCGTGGGCATCGCGCCCGACACGCCATTCGTGCTGCGTGGGTCGGGCGGCATGGCGAAGGCGGTGGCGGCGGCGCTGCGTGATGCCGGGTTTAGTAATGGCACTATCATCGCCCGCAACGAGGTTACGGGGCAGGCTCTGGCAGATTTATATGGTTTTCGCTGGACCGAGACTGTCGAGAATGGCGCTCCGCTGTTGATCAACGTCACGCCATTGGGGATGAACGGCACCGATGTGGACAGACTCGCGTTTCCGGCCGAAATGATGGCTGTATGCGATGTGGCGTTCGACGTGGTTCAGTATCCGCCCGAAACGCCGTTCCTGCGTGCCGCCGATGTGGCGGGCAAGCGGCGGATTACCGGAGTCGAAATTGCGACACTTCAGGCGCTGGACCAGTTCATACTCTATACTGGCGTGATTCCGACCGAGGGTCAGATAGCAGACGCAGCAGCCTTTGCTCGCGAGCAAAGCTGAATCTGCTTCCTCCAGCTATTCTCGAAACGTCCGGTCCAGTTGGTCTGCCTTGCGTAAAAGGGCAGGCCAGGCGAGTTGCGTTGCCAATGCTCCCATTCCCTTTGGGTTGGATTGTTGCGCAACCTTTCCCTCTACGCCCTGCGGTGGAGTGTTCAGGTTTTCCCGTCCTGCAGACAACATCATTACTTGCGCTTCGCACGCCCGTTCCAGAAAATACAATCTGAGGAAACAGGCACCCACACTATCGCCGACAGTCAGCGTTCCGTGGTTACGCAGGATCATGGCGTTCTTGTCGCCGAGGTCCGCAACCAGTCGCCCGCGTTCGTCCAGATCGGTCGCGATGCCTTCATAGTCGTGATAGGCAACATCGTGCCCGGCGATCATCGAAGTCTGGGTATGTGGCAACAGGCCGAACGACATAGCTGACACGGCCTGCCCATGCGGCGTATGCAGATGCATCACGGCCATCGCGTCATCGCGGGCCATGTGAATTGCCGAATGGATCGTAAATCCTGCCGGGTTTACCGGACTGCTCGCCGGGCCGACAGGCTGCCCCTCGACGTCGATTTTGACCAGCGATGACGCAGTGATCTCATTGAACAGCAGATTATAGGGATTTATCAGAAAATGATGTTCCGGGCCGGGAACTCGGGCGGAAAGATGGGTGAAAATCAAATCGTCCCATTTGTAATGCGCCACGAGCCGATACGCGGCTGCCAGATGGACGCGCGCTTCCCATTCGGACGCATCCATTTCCGGTCGCGCTTTGATGATGGTCGCCATATCTCTCTCCTTATCTGCGTTATAGACCATGATCCGCAGTCGATCGAACATAAATCGAAGGAACGATGTGCCGGATCGTGCGCTCTGTGCATCTCAAGATGGAGAGGTGCTGGATGGCGAGTAGCGCGCGCAAGAAACTGACCGACAGCAAAGTTCGAAGCAGCGAGACTGCGTTCGACTTTACCGAACCTCAGCGTCAGAAGTTGCTCAATCATACGCGCGAGTTGAAAATGGCGCGATCGACCCATGCTTATGTACGGGGCAACACGCGCAAGTTCTACGAATGGCTCGCAGATTCTCCTTCGGCGAAAAATCTGCCCGACGGACCACCGGTATGGATTTGCGGCGACTGCCATGTCGGCAACCTTGGTCCAATCGCCAGCGCCGACGGTTCGATCGACGTCCAGATCCGGGATCTCGATCAGACGACGATCGGTAACCCCGTTCACGATCTTATCCGGCTTGGGTTGTCACTGGCGACTGCCGCGCGTGGTTCCGACCTGCCCGGCGTCACGACCGCCCATATGATCGAAGCGATGGTCGATGGCTATGAACTGGCGTTGGCCGAACCCGAGGTTGAGAATGCCGCAAAGGAACCCAACGTCGTACGTGCGGTCCGTCGCCGCGCGATCGGGCGGCGCTGGCGGCAGCTTGCCCGCGAGCGCATCGAGGACGTTGAGCCTGTCATCCCGCTGAGCAAAAAATACTGGGCGTTGTCGAACGACGAACGCATTGCCCTGACCGAGTTATTCGCTCAGGCTCCGGTTCAGGAAACGATCCTCCGCCTCAACGCCCGCGCCGATGACGATAAGGTGCGGCTGGTCGACGCAGCCTATTGGATGAAGGGGTGCAGCTCACTCGGCAAACTGCGCTATGCAGCGCTTGTGTCGATCGGCGGTTCACGTAAATCGCCCGCACAGCACGCGCTGATTGATCTGAAACAAGCGGTCGAGCCCTTCGCCCCGACATCGCCCGATGCTGACGTGCCGGTCGATCATGGCGAGCGCGTCGTTGCGGGGGCAAAGGCTCTGTCGCCCAATCTCGGTGATCGAATGCTCGCTTGCCATGTACTTGGTAAACCGATGGTTTTGCGCGAGTTGATGCCACAGGATCTGAAGCTTGAGTTCGAACAGTTTTCGAGCAGCCAGGCGACGGTTTCCGCGCGATATCTGGCTCATGTTGTCGGTCGCGCCCATGCGCGCCAGATGAATGCTGCACAGCGCCGCGAATGGATCATCCTTCTGCGCGCCCGGCACGGCGGCGGGATCGATGCGCCACCCTGGCTTTGGCTGAGCGTGGTTGACCTGCTTGCCAGTCATGAGGGAGGCTATCTCGAACATTGTCGCCGCTATGCGCTACGCCCCGTGCCGTAACTGAATCATGCGGCGATTTTTCGCTTAAACCGTCTCGGTCGAACGCGTGGTCCATCCCAGCGCCGGGATTGTGACAGATCGTTTTCCAGCAAGGTCAATGCGGATCACGAACAGATTGCGACTTTCGATATAGTTCATTACCCGACGCGCGCGCCCCAGTGAGCTTGTGCCATAGGTGCGGGCGATATCTTCGTCGGTTGGACATGCTTCGCCCTCGCGAGCGGCGCGCGCGACCAGCAGAAAAGCACCCAGCATATCGTCTGGCAAGTCGGTGGCTGCGTCTATAGCGACCGCCCATTCCTCATCCAGCCCGTCGAATATGCCAGCACGCGCAGCGGCGAGGCGGCGTGCGAAGGCTGACGGGGCGAGGGGCGGTGCCTGCACACCGACCATGCGACACCGAACCTGAAAATCCTGAAACAGGATCGCCGCCGGTCGTGCCGTCGAATATGGATCTTCGACGATCGCACGCAGCACATCGCTGACCAGTTGATTGAGGAGTGCCGGGTCCGGTGCTTCGATTTCAGGAGTCGGGGTGAGGTCGACATGCCCGATCTGATCGAGCACGGTTTCGACCGCAGGCGGCGGAGGGGACGCTTTGACAGGTCGGGGAGGGACCTCATCGAACCCGGCCAGCAGAAACTGTTTCATATCGCCAGCGGGTGCCTGTGGAAGCGGGGAAAGAATTGGGCTTCCGCTGCGCGCCGAAGTTTCGACTGGCCCGATCTTGACCGCAATCGGACGGCGGCAGATGGCGGGACCAAGCGCCAGAAACGAACCACGCTCCAAATCGCGAATGGCCTCGGCCTGACGCCGCTCCATCCCCAATAGGTCGGCGGCGCGGGCCATATCGATGTCGAGGAACGTGCGCCCCATAAGGAAATTGGAAGCCTCCGCCGCGACGTTTTTGGACAGTTTGGCAAGGCGCTGCGTCGCGATGATCCCCGCGAGGCCACGCTTTCGCCCGCGCGACATCAGGTTTGTCATCGCTGACAGCGATGCACGGCGCACTTCTTCGCTCACGTCCGCGCCCGATGCCGGGGCAAATATCTGCGCCTCATCGACGACGACCAGTGCCGGAAACCAGTGCTCGCGCGGCGCATCGAATAGCCCGGACAGGAACGCCGCCGCACATCGCATCTGGCCCTCCATCTCAAGCCCCTCGAGACTGAGAACGACTGATGTGCGGTGTTCACGGCAGCGGCTGGCGAAGCGGAGGACTTCGGGAGCCGAATATTGAACAGCCTCGATCGCGACATGACCATGTGGTCCGGCAAGCGTCACGAAATCGCCTTCGGGATCGATAATGATCTGCTGAACTTGCGAGGCACTGCGTTCTAGCAGGCGGCGGAGAAGATGCGACTTTCCCGACCCCGAATTGCCCTGCACCAACAGTCGCGTGGCCAGCAATTCCTCCAGGTCGATCGGCACCGACTTGCCGGTCCGGTCTTCACCCATGTCTACTTGAAACGTCATTGGGAGCGCATTGCGGGCGCAAGGAGGTGGGGGCAAGAGGCAATGAGATCAGAACAGAGTTATCCACAGAAACCAGTCGCTGGACAGGTGAAAGCTGTCTGCGTATTTGCAGCTAATGGACTGGAGCAAGCTGCAAACCTTCATTGTGCTTGCCCGGTCGGTCAATCTGGAGCGCGCTTCGCGCACTCTTGGTATCGATGGCACGACCGTCAGCCGAAAGATTCGCAGTCTGGAACTCGAACTCGGTCATACCTTGTTCGAGCGGACCCGCGATGGGCAGGTTCTGACCCCCGATGGGCGACGACTGTTTGCCCACGCCGAAATAATGGAGCGAGCAGCACTTGAATTCGAACAGGGTGCTGGAAGCGGTGATGCTGAAAAAGGGCTGGTGCGGGTAAGTGCGGCCGAAGGATTTGGCACGCGGTTTGTTGCTCCCCGCTTGCGCGACTTTGCCCTCGACCATCCAAATATTGCTATCGATCTGTTTGCCAACAGTGGTTTTCTGAACCCGTCGCGAAAAGAAGCCGATATTGCACTCCTTCTTGCCCAGCCGCGCAAAGGTCCGCTGAAAACGCGGCGGCTGACGGACTACGGGCTGGGGCTATATATCGCTGCCGGTCTGGACGATGAGCCGGAAAACGTGGCGCTGATCGGCTATATTCCCGACTTTATCTACGCGCCGGAGCTAAACTATCTCGACGAATTGGCGCTTGGTCGGGAGCCGTCGCTGCGCAGCTCCAGCATTAATGCCCAGCGTGAGATGATTGCGTCGGGCGCGGGCTTTGGCGTGTTGCCGTGCTTTATGGGCGATCCGGACGACAGATTACGGCGCATTTATCCCGAAAAATCGATCAAACGCACTTTTTGGCTGGCCGTCCATCAAGATGTCAGTCTGCTTCCACGCGTGCGGCTGTTTATCGATTGGCTGGTCGCGCTGGCGGGCAAGGAGCAGGATCTGCTCCTGGGCGATGGTTAGGTTTGTATCCCCTGCGAGCGCAGTCGTCTAACCGTGGCGGCGCCGATAACGCCGAAGCCTAAGTGCGCGCTGCCAAAACGAAATCCGCAAAGCGCGCCGCCGCTTTCGATATTCCGCGCCGTCGGATCATCCACAAGCGGCTGATCGCCTCAGGATCGTCGAGTGGCCGAAATATCATGTTATCGGGATGAAGCGCACCGAGCGTCGGTGTGACGACAGTAATCCCGAGACCGGCGGAAACCAGCCCGAGCAACGTGAACGGTCCGGTGACCTCTTGGGTTACTTTCGGTACGTAACCCGCCAGAGCGCATAGCCCTATCAGATGTTCATTGAACCCTACTCCGAAATCGCTGCGATATAGGATAAAATCCTCGTTTCGGAGGTCCGCGATACACGGGTCGGACGACGCGATGGCGAGAGGGTGGTTCGCCAGCATCGCCACGACCAACGGCTCTGCCATCAGCAAGATCGCTTCGAGTCCTTCCGGTACAACCGGCGGATAGACATTGCGGATGAAGGCAATCTCGATCTTTTCGGTCAGCAACCCTTCAATCTGTGCCGTACGAGACATTTCAGTAAGGTTGAGACGCACCGCAGGATAGCTTGCGCGAAATTTCGAAAGTGCCTTCGCCACGACCGTTGTAAATGGCACAGAGGGCATAAAGCCGACGTTTATTTCGCCAAGTTCACCCTTGCCGACTCCGCGAGCCACATCGATTGCATGGTCCGCCTGTTCCAGCGTTTTATAAGCCTCGGCCAAAAATAGCCGGCCTGCTTCGGTGAGTACGACTCGTCTGCTCGTGCGCTCCAGCAACACAACGCCCAGTTGATCCTCCAGCAGGCGGATTTGCTGGCTTAGCGGTGGCTGGGACATTCCAAGCCGTGCCGCAGCGCGCCCGAAGTGCAGCTCCTCTGCTACGTGCACAAAATAGCGGAGATGCCGTAATTCCATCGATCAGGTCGTAATCGATATCGATCGCTATGCAACTCATATTAGACTGCCAATGTTTGATGTTGCATGGCAGCATCTATGATGAGAACATCTTACATGACGTTCGACAACGGTTCCAATGTTGCAACAATCACCGGGCCTCAGCTTAACCAATGATCGGTATCGTAAAGACCGCGCTTCAGCGACCGTTGACGTTCATCGTTATGGCGCTGCTAATCCTGATCGTCGGCATTCTTGCCGCGCTGCGGACGCCCGTGGATATTTTCCCAGAGATCAAGGTTCCGGTGATCGCCGTCGCCTGGAACTATGCAGGTCTTCCACCAGAGGAAATGGCCGGACGCATCATTACACCTTACGAGCGTGTGCTGACGACTACGGTCAATGATATCGAGCATATTGAAAGTCAGTCGCTTCCCGGCATCGGTATCGTCAAAATCTATTTCCAGCCGGGTTCCGATATTCGCACTGCAACGGCGCAAGTTACGTCGGTTTCACAGACTGTGTTGCGCCAGATGCCCCCAGGCGTCACGCCGCCGCTGATCCTGAACTACAGTGCATCCACGGTGCCAATCGTGCAACTTGCGCTGTCAGGAAAGGGGCTTACCGAGCAACAGTTTTTCGACCTTGGCGTCAATCAGATACGCCCGGGGCTCGTCACCGTTCCCGGTGCCGCCATTCCGTATCCATCGGGCGGCCGCCAGCGTCAGATTCAAATAGACATCGATCAGCAGGCGCTGAATTCAAATGGTCTGTCTGCTCAGGATGTTGCCAATGCAATCGCTGCGCAGAACCAGATCAGCCCGGCTGGTTTCGTCAAGATCGGCAGCTTGCAATACAGTGTGAAGCTCAACAACGCCCCGTCGTCGGTTGCCGCGCTAAACGATATTCCAGTAAAGGTCGTGAACGGCGCGACCATCTATATGCGCGATGTTGCCCATGTCCGCGATGGCAGCGGGCCGCAAACCAACGTTGTGCACGTCGATGGCGCGCGATCGGCGCTCCTGACTGTGCTGAAAAATGGGGCGACGTCGACGCTCGCCATCGTACAGGGCGTTAAGGACAAGATTCCCGCGCTTCAGGAGGGGCTACCCGCGTCGTTGAAGATTCTGCCAGTCGGCGATCAATCGTTGTTCGTGAAGGGTGCGGTCGAGGGCGTGGTCAAGGAAGGCGCACTGGCGGCGATTCTGACTTCGCTGATGATCCTCCTGTTCCTCGGTTCGTGGCGCTCTACGATCATCATCGCCGTCTCGATCCCATTGGCCGTATTGTCTGCGGTCGCCGCGCTGGCTGCGTTCGGTCAGACGTTGAACACGATGACACTTGGCGGACTGGCACTCGCGGTCGGTATTCTCGTCGATGACGCGACAGTGACCATCGAGAACATTAACTGGCATCTGGAGCAGGGCAAGGGCGTTATCCATTCAATCCTCGATGGTGCCGCGCAGATCGTGACGCCCGCGTTCGTGTCGCTGCTGTGCATCTGTATCGTGTTCGTACCGATGTTCTTTTTGCCGGGAATCGCAGGTTTTCTGTTCGTGCCGATGGCGCTGGCCGTCGTTTTCGCCATGATCGCGTCGTTCATCCTGTCGCGGACTCTGGTTCCGACGATGGCGATGTATCTGCTTCGGCCCCATACGCCGGGTCATATCCACGAGGCCGGAAGTGCCACATCGCGTAATCCGCTGGTGCGTTTCCAGCGCGGTTTCGAACATCGGTTTGAGAAGTTCCGTGCAGGTTATGGTGGCCTGCTCGAACGCGCGCTGAACGCGCCAAAGCCGTTTGTTATTGGGTTTCTTGTGGTCGTGCTGCTTAGCTTTCTGCTGACGCCATTTCTCGGTCGCAATTTCTTTCCGTCGGTGGACGCAGGCCAGATCGCGATGCACGTCCGGGCACCAGTCGGCTCGCGGCTGGAAAATACTTCGGCGGAATTTCAGCGGATCGAGGCGCGCGTTCGGTCGTTATTGCCGGCGGGTGAGATCGTTTCGATCACCGATAACATTGGTCTGCCGGTTAGCGGCATCAACACGGTTTACAATAATTCCGGCACGATCGGCCCGCAGGATGGCGACATCCTGATCACGCTGAAAAAAGATCATGCACCGACGCCCGACCACATTGCCCTTTTGCGTCGTGAATTGCCCCGTGCTTTCCCGGCTGACACGTTTTCGTTCCTGCCGGCCGATATCACCAGCCAGATCCTGAACTTCGGCGCTCCTGCGCCGATCGACATTCAGGTCAGCGGCAGGGATGCTACGGCCAACGCGACCTATGCGGCAAAAATACTCCGCAATATCCGTTCGATACCTGGCATCGCTGACGCGCGCATTCAGCAATCCTCTTCCTATCCTCAGCTCTCGGTGAACGTCGATCGCTCGCGCATCGGTCAATATAATCTTACCGAGCGTGACGTGACGAACAGTCTCGGTACGACGCTGGCGGGGACGTCGCAGACTGCACCGGTGTTCTTCCTGAATCCTGAGAACGGGGTGTCGTATCCTGTGGTCGGCCAGACCCCGGAATATCAGCTCGGGTCGATCAGCGACTTGTCGAATGTGCCTATATCCGGCGCGGCAGGCGGCCAGTCCCAGGTACTCGGCGGCCTCGCAACCTTCACTCGTTCGAATGCCGCAGCCGTGGTTAGTCATTATAACATCCAGCCAGTCATCGACATTTTTGCAACGCCACAGGGTCGCGATCTTGGTGCGGTCGCTGGGGAGATCAATAGCGTCCTGAAGAAACTCGATCATCAAAAGCCGAAGGGTGTGGCTGTCGATCTGCGCGGCCAGTATGCAACGATGAACACGGCCTTTTCGGGGTTGGGATTTGGCCTGCTCGGCGCGATTGTCCTGATCTATCTGTTGATCGTCGTGAACTTCCAGAGCTGGCTCGATCCGTTCGTGATCATCACAGCGTTACCCGCCGCACTGGCTGGCATTATCTGGACGTTGTTCATCACTGGCACTACCTTGTCAGTGCCTGCGCTTACCGGAGCGATCATGTGCATGGGCGTTGCAACCGCTAACTCGATTCTGGTGGTTAGTTTCGCGCGCGAACGACTGGCCGAACTCGGAAATTCTTATCAGGCCGCGCTCGAGGCTGGCATGGTTCGTTTTCGCCCAGTTCTGATGACCGCGCTTGCCATGATCATCGGAATGTTGCCGATGGCGCTTGGTCTCGGCGATGGCGGCGAACAGAACGCCCCGCTTGGTCGTGCAGTGATCGGTGGCCTTTTCTGTGCCACGATCGCGACGTTGATGTTTGTCCCCGTCGTCTTCAGTTTCGTTCACCGCAAGGGCGTGAAGGCACGGACACCTATGGAACTGGAACTCGCTCATGTCTGATGATCAACCGCCATCTCGCTCGTTGCGCAAGGTTGGTATCGGCGCAGGCATTGTCGCGCTTGCCGTGGTTGCCGTCGGTATCGGGACGCGGGTCCGTGCCGATCATAATCTGGAAACCGTCGCGCAGGACTCTGCGGTGCAGACCGTGACTGTTGTGACACCTGCCACGAATACAGCAGGGCAAGGGCTGACGTTGCCCGGTAATATTCAGGCGTATAACAGTGCGGCCCTTTATGCGCGGACCAACGGGTATGTCCGGCGCTGGCTGGCCGATATCGGCGACCGTGTGGTGGCAGGACAGACGCTGGCGATTATTGATGCGCCCGAAGTCGATCAGCAACTGGCGCAGGCGCAGGCCGATTACCAGACTGCCAGCGCCAACCAGTCGCTTGCGCGGACGACGGCGGTTCGCTGGGACGCGCTGTTGGCGCGCGATGCCGTGTCGAAACAAGAGGCTGACGAAAAGCGTGGGGCATTGGCTGCGAATACCGCGCTGACGAATGCGCAATCGGCCAACGTTCGCCGTTTGCGTGCGTTGAAGGGCTTCACGCAGATTCAAGCACCGTTTGCCGGAGTTGTCACCAGTCGTTCGGCACAGATCGGCGCGCTGGTTGTCGCGGGGACAGCCGCGTCGCAGCCGCTATTCACCGTGTCCGACATCCGCCGCGTGCGAATCTTCGTTCGCATTCCGCAAGGCAGTTCTGGGCAAATCCATCCGGGCATGGAAGCGAAGCTGACCGTTCCCGAATTTCCCGACCGCGTGTTCACAGCAAAGCTGACGCGTTCGGCAGGCGCGGTCGATCCGGCGTCGGGCAGTGTTCTGGTCCAGTTGGAGGCCGATAATAGCGACGGCGCATTGAAGCCCGGTGCTTATGCGCAAATCCGTTTCCCGCTAGCGACATCCAGCGGCATCACGCTGCCCGCCAGCGCGGTCATGGTGCGCGAAACGGGCCCGGTCGTTGCCATCGTCGATGCGCAAAACCGCATCCACCTCCGCCCCGTCACAATCGCGCGCGATGAAGGTGCGATTGTCCAGATCGGTGCGGGGCTGACCGGGCGCGAACGGATTGTCGATACGCCGCCCGATGCCCTTGCCGAGGGCGATCAGGTTCGCGTCGAAAAAGCCGTAGCCAAGGCCGCAAGCTGATGCGGAAGTCGCTATGGCTTCCGCTTCCGCTTGTTGCGGTGGTTTCGGCCTGTTCGATGGCTCCGGCCTATTATGTGCCGACGACGCCCGCGGCGGTGAATTTCAAAGAAGAGAAGGGCTGGGCGGTTGCGACGCCGCTCGATCGCGAGCCACGCGGTGACTGGTGGAAGAGTTTCAACGACCCGTTGCTCAACGATCTGGAAGCGCGATCCGAAGCGGCCAGCCCAACCGTTGCCGCTGCTGTTGCTCGCTATGATCAGGCTGTTGCGCTGGCCGACCGGGCAGGGGCCGAGCGCCTTCCGGAAGTGTCGATCGGACCCTCGATCGCGCGTGAACGCGTTTCGGCCGGGCGACCTCTGTCTTCGGGCAGTAGCGTAACTTACACCGACCGCACGCTGGCGGGCTCGTTCGATTGGGAAATCGACTTATGGGGACGACTGCGTGGTGCCGCTCGTGCCGGTCGCGCCGATGCAGCAGCCAGTGAAGCGGACCTAGCCTCGGTTCGCCTTAGTCTCCACGCCGGCATCGCGGACACATATTTTCGCCTGCGTGGACTTGATGCACAGGCCGATTTGTTGCTTCAGACCAGCAAAGCCTATGCTCGCGCGTTCGAACTGACGGACATCCGCCACAGCGGTGGCATCGCATCGGGGCTGGATACCAGTCGCGCGCAAAGCCAGCTTTCGGATGCGCGGGCGCAACTCGCAACCATTGCGCTCGACCGTGCGAATGCCGAGCACCAACTTGCCGTCCTTGTCGGTGAAACGCCATCGACATTCTCGGTTCCAGCAGCAATTCCCGACATTGAACCCATGCCGATTGCCGCCGGGATTCCTTCCGAACTGCTTCAGCGTCGCCCTGACATTGCCGCCGCCGAACGCCGGGTTGCTGCCGCCAACGAGCGCATCGGCGTCGCCAGGGCAGCGCAGTTTCCGTCGCTAACGCTTGGTTTGTCAGGCGGTTACCAGAGCACCGGCGGCAGTTTGATTTCTGCTGCAAACAGCTTTTGGGCGCTCGGTCCGCTGGCGTTACTGGCACCCGTTTTTGATGGTGGTCGTCGAAAGGCAGACATTCGCCAGTCGCGCGCGGTCTTCGAAGAAACCGCTGCCGATTATCGATCAACAGTCCTGGGCGCGTTTCGTGAAGTCGAAGATGGATTGGCTGCGGCTCATCACCTTGCCGATGCCGAGCGCGAACAGGACGAAGCCGCGCGCGCGTCGGCTCGCACCACAGAGTTGGCTCTCATCCGTTATCGCGACGGCGCTTCGGACTATCTCGAAGTGGTCGTAGCGCAGACCGCATCGTTGCTTGCGCAGCGCACCGTCCTGACGCTCCGCACCCAGCGCCTGCAAACTTCCGTCGCCCTGATCCGCGCTTTGGGTGGTGAGCCGCACGGCCAGTATTCCGCCAATCTGAAATAACGATCGACAGCCTTACCGACCCGAAACGAACAATCGATCGGCCGTAATGTCAGCCAGTGTCGCGCAACCGAGTTGAGCCATGGTAAATTCCAGTTCGGCGCGGAGGATGTGAAGGATATGCGCGACGCCAGCCATGCCAGCGACGGCAAGGCCGTGGAATTGAGGGCGTCCCATCAGGACCGCCGTTGCGCCTGAAGCCAGCGCCTTTGCTACGTCGCTTCCCGATCGGATCCCGCTGTCCAGCAGGATCGGTACGCGCCCGGCCACCGCCTTAACGATTGACGACATTACATCGAGCGGAGAGGGCGCGCCATCAAGCGACCTGCCGCCGTGGTTCGATACGATGATGCCGTCCGCGCCATGTTCGATTGCCAGACGTGCATCTTCGGCGGCGAGTATACCCTTCACCAGCAAGGGCAGTTTCGTCAGGCTCCGAAGCCACGCCAGATCCTCCCAGCGCGGTGCGACATTGAGGAGCGGCGTACCGAACAATATGTTGCCACCGGGCGTCGTCGTGTGCGTACGGCGTGGCATCCCACGCAGATTGGCCGCATCGACGCCCTCTGGCAGCACGAAGGTCGATCGCTTGATTGATGTGTCGACGGTCAGCACGATCGCTTCATATCCGGCAACCTCGGCACGTCGCACCAGTTCGGCACTCCATTCGCGTTCTTCCTGAAGGTAAAGCTGGAACCATAGGGAAGCCGGCGCGATGCCGAACCCGGCTGCGGTCTGTTGTCCAATCGTTGCGATATCTTCGAGCGTGAGACTGGAGAGCGTGCTGACGATCATTGGCGTGTCGAGCGCCATTGCTGCGCGGACGGTCTCGCCTTCGCCACTCGCATGGGCAATTTTCTGATAGGCTAGCGGTGCGAGTAAGATCGGCGATGAGAGCTGCCTGCCGAACAGGTCAAGCGCGGTGTTGCCTCCGCGCAGGTCGGTCAGAACGCGCGGCAAAAGGCGCACTTTGTCGAAAGCGGTGCGATTGGCGGTGAGCGTCACTTCCCTGTCCGCTCCGCCCTGAATATGCCGCCACGCATCGGCGGGCAGCAGCGCCTCTGCGTGTCGCTCGTAATCAGCGAGATTATGAATATCAGCCGGGATCGCGGTCGGGGCGGAAGCCGGTGGGATCACGTCTCCGACCACTGGCGCAGCAGATTGTGGTAAACACTGGTCAGCCCGTCGATCGAGGAATGTCCGGGGTGATCGGCGGACAAGGTTTGAATGGCGAGGTCGAGGTCCAACAACGTGCGGCGCTGTTGTTCGTCGCGGATCATGCTTTGCGTCCAAAAGAACGCGGCAAATCGGACGCCCGATGTCACCGGCGTAACGTGGTGCAGGCTGTTGCCCGGATATACGATTAGGTGCCCGGCGGGCAGTTTCACCCGACGTTCCCCGAATGGTTCTTCGATGACCAGTTCGCCGCCTTCATAGTCTTCCGGGTCGCTGAGGAACAGCGTCGATGAAATGTCGCTGCGAACGTGAAGTGCGGTGCCGGGGATGGGGAAAATGCCGCTATCGACGTGACTGCCATAGGCGGCGCTGTTTTCGTAGCGGTTGAATCGGGGGTGCAGCACGCGCAACGGGAGAGCTGAGGCAATAAACAAGGGCGTGCGACCAAGCCGGTCGAGGATCAGGTCGCCGATCTGCTTTGCCGTTGGATCGTTGAGAGCGAGTTGTTCATTGCTTTTAACCCGCGTCGCCTGATGACCGGCAGTGCGGCGGCCATCCTCCCACGATGCCTCCTGAAGCGAGCGACGCACGTCGGCGACTTCTTGCGCAGATAGCAGATCGGGGATCTGAAGCAGCATGTGGCATTTTCCTGTGTCGGACGCAGAGTCGGCCCGATGGGCACGGTCGCCCCTATATCAGCCCGGCGCGCAAGCACAAAAACCAGGTGCGCACATCGGGCTTGGTATGAACCTGATGCTCGATCGGTATCGTTCGCAACGGCAGTCGGCTTCCCGTGAACAGGCTTGGACCAATGCTACCGTGCCGGGCCAGTCGGATAAGAGGTGGCTCGGCAAAACTGAACAGAGCGATAAGTAGAATTCCTGCCTGTTCGCGACGAGTATAGTCGCGAACAGGAGAAAGGATGAGCAAGAGACTCCGCCGGAATCACAGCTCAACCTTTAAGGCAAAGGTCGCGCTGGCGTCGGTGAAGAGCGAAAGGACGCTGGCGGATTTGGCGCAGCAATTTGACGTTTATCCCAATGGTTCCGACCTTTGAGGTTTGGTTTAGCCACTTGCTCATTAGCACGCGCGGCATGCCCTTGTAGCCGAGCCGCTCGTAGAACTGCACAACCGTTGTGTCCTCTCGGGAACCATAAGCGGCGCCTTCGCCCCCCGTCGCTTTCGAAGCCAATGTTCTCTGGCATCAACCATTGAGCGGCCTATGCCTTGGACCCGCTCGGCCAGTTTCGGTTAGGGCGCGGGCGTGCCGGGGCTGCCCAGGCTCAGATGATCCCAGTTGAGGATGGTGTTGAAGCCCAGCATATAGCTGCCCTGCGTCTGCCAACGCCAGAAGGGCCGCAGCGCGAACAGCACCATATGCCCCTTGCCGCTCGGCAGATCGACCACCAGCGGCTTACTGGTGAGTGCGTCGCCGCCGCTCAGCATACCGCTGAGCAGGATGTCGTTCGCCTTCGCAGGAAAGCTCATAACCACGCGCGGCAATTGGGTCTGCGCCGCGCCACTCGCACGCGATGCAGGTTCGGCCGATCCGAACGGAGACGGATCGACCGTAGATGCAGGAGCAGCCGACGCCGGTGCTGCTGATGCACCCGGCCACGCCGAAATCGGGGCCGGCCCCACATTAGGTGTGATGTTCTGCGCCAATCGGGTTCCGGGACCGTTAGGATCGAAATAGCCCATGCCGGAGCCGCCACGCGCGATGTTGAGCACCGGCGATTGCGAGAAGTAGATCGGCAACTGCTTGGCACCATAACCATAAACGATCGGGCTCGCCTGGTCGGTAATCATGCCGCGCATGATCGCGCCCTTGCTATAGAGCTCGCTCGGCTGGCTGACGGTGACGCCCTGGGCAACGCCAAAGGACGACAGCATCTCGACCGTCGAACCGTCGGCAAGCAGGGTGCCGCCAGCTTTGACGAAGCGGCCGATTGCTTCGAGCCCGTCGCCGCCGACGCCGCCACGGATATCGTCGGCTGAATCGAGCTGGCCGAGATGTGGGGTCAGCGCAGTCTTCTTGTAGGGGATCGGGTCGGTGCCGTTCATCGCCACGCCGACGAACTGCTCACGCGCGCTGTTGGCGACGGTCGGATAGATCAGCACATCATATTTGGCGCGCAGATTGAGCTTCTTCAGCGTGGTGTCGGCGAAATAATCATAGGGGATGCCATAATGGTCGAGCGCGGCGCGCCACCAGCCCTCATCCTGCGTGCGCAGCCAGCTATGGACATAGCCGATCCGTGGAACTGTAAGCGTGTGGCTGGCTACCGCCGGTGCTGCCGCCACCGCTTGGCCCTCTAGGCCCAGCGCCTCGGCGACACTGGCAACTGCGGCACGGTTAGCATTGGGCAGTATGAAGCTACCTGCAGCATAAGAATGGCCGTCGATCTCGAACGGCGCTTCCGCTGCCAGCATCTTCGTGCCCTTGAGCCGGAAGCGCAGCGCTACCAGCGCATTGTCGCCGTTATGGTTAAATACGATCGTCGAGCCGATGCCGGTTACGCCGCCGCGCGGTGCGATTTCGCCAGTCACCGGGGTAAGCGGCTGACTGAACACTGCGGCATCCTTGATCGTCTTCATCTCGACATTGTGCATGTACTGCATTGTCCAGCCGGTATCGTCATAAGGCCGTGGATTGCTAACCGGGTAATTCTGCACGCTCAGATACATGTCGAGCAGCGTGCGATATGGCTGATCGGCGCGGATCACATAGTCGCCCGCCGCCACCTTGACGCCGCCCGCAGTGAAATCCTGGCTGGCGGTGGCAATCTCTATGCCCTGCTTGCGTAGCATCTCGAGCATGTCGGCGGCATTGTGCGGCGCATGTTGCTTCGCCGGAACGACCCAGGCGTTGATCGCGCCGGTGCGGCCCACTTCGACCGCGTTGCGGCTCTTGGTCCAGTAATTCTCAAGATAGAGCGCGCGGTCGGTGGCGACCCGGTTCAACGCGAACAGCAGCGCCGATTCCTGGATATTGGTGTTGTTGCGCGGTGCCCAGTCGATCGACGGCAGCGGCGGATTGGGACGATACCATTCCTTGCTGGTGACAGACGGTGCCAGCTTTAACCCTTTCTGGATATCGGGGCCGTAGCTCTGCACTTCATAGAAGCGACCGAAGCTGTTGTGGGTATGCGCGATCCAAAACAGATAGTTCGGTACCCAGCCGTCATAGAAACCGTAAGTAAATACACCGGGCACGTTGCGCTTGGTCATCTCCATGACTTCAGTCTCGGCGAGCAGCCACCACTCGTTCGTCTGGATAGGGTCCAGCGAAGGGTTGTAGGGGCCTGTGCCGGTCGAGGTGTAGAGATAGGACTGCGCCTCGTGCAGATCGTGCATCACCGTCGGATGCCATTCGAGGATTTCGTTGGTGATAGCCTGCGTAAGCTTTAGATATTGGCCGAGCCCGTCGCGGTTGTTGTCGTGAGCAACATATTTTCCCCAATAGACCAGCGGTGGCTTGGGCTTGCCGGTTTTCTTGCCGTAATAATAAGTATCGACGATCTTTTCACGCCCATCGACCTCGATTACCGGAGTGATGAAGGTTATCATATTGTCGCGGATGTTGCGGATGAACGGCGTATCCTCGACCGCCAGACGATAAGCGAGTTCGATCAACATCTCGGGACCGCCGGTCTCAGGCGAGTGATTGCCGCTCGTCACCCAGTAGATCGGCTTGGCGGTCTTGATGATCTCGGCCGCCTGGGTCGCGTTGGTGCGGCGGGGATCGCTCAGTGCGGCGAGTTGGGCCTTATAGTCGTCGAGTTTCGCCAGCGTCGCTTCGTCGGCGATTGCGAGAACCACCTGTTCGCGCCCCTCTTCCGAGGTGCCGAGGGTCATATATTTGACTCGCTTCGAAGTGCGCGCAAGCTCGCGATAATAGCGGGCGATATCGGCGGCATAGGTCAACTCACCCGGCGTTCCCGGAATGCGACCGAAGAATTTGAGCGGCGACGGTACTGTATCCGACAACGGCATATGATCGACCAGTTCGGTGGTGAATCGCTTGTCGATCAAATATTTGTCGATCAGTCTGCCATATTCGGCGTCCTGCGGTTGGGTGAGCGGTGCCAGACCCGAGGGGACGATGGAGGTGGCTGCCGGCGCGGCGGGAGCCGGAGCCTGCACTTGAGCCTGCGCCGGCAATCCGGAGAGTATGGTCGCGGCAAGCGCAGCGGCCTGAATGGAAATACGAAACCTCATCGGAAACCCCTTTTTAGAAACATGCTATTTGGTAGCCGCCCTCGAATAGAGCGCGTCGACGGAGAACTTCTCCACCGTTGAAAGGCTGCACAGCCAGAATCCGAGCTTCGGATCGCGGCGTGGAGAGCCGGTAGGGAACATGACATCCATTGCGCGGGTCCGGCCCGCGCAATGGACAGCCGCGATCATGAAAGCTGCTGTGAGCAACGATGCACAAAACGCGCCATTGTCATGCTTGGTCCTTCCTCAAAACCGGCTCCAATTCCTAGAACCGAGTCCTGGCGCTGAGACCGATCACCCTCGGCGGGCTGGAGGTAACGTAAACGCTGGGATAGGTTACGCCGCCAGATACGAATGGTGAGAGCGTGGAACTGGTGGCGCTCGTCGATTTGCTCACCGCACCGATCACGTCGAACAGATTGTTGGCGAAGGCGTAGATGCCCCAGTTCTCGCCCTTCTCCAGTCCAACTCGCAGGCCGACCGTAGCGAAGCCGGGCAAGCGCATGCCGCCGGGAGTCACGTTGGCGGCCGTATGATCGAATACGGTCCAGGATGCGCTGCGATAGCTGATGTCACCGTGGTAGAAGATCGAGAGATCGTTTCCGATTGGCTGGGTGTAGTCAGCCGATCCCTGCAACGTCCACTTTGGCGAGTAAGGCACCGTATTGCCCTTCCGGCCGATACCGGTGAGAACGGCGCAATCGACATAAGGCGGGCTACCGGTGCACAGGTTGATACCGGCTGGAAGCGAGACGTCATCCTGCAGCTTGGCCGAAGTGTAGCTGCCCGAAGCGCGCAAAGTGAGCCCTTCCATTGGATACAGCGTACTGTCTGCCTCGATGCCACGGATCCGGATCTTGCTCGGCGTATTGGTTATGAAGCTGAACGCGCTCTGATAGGATGCCGACATCTGCACGTTGCTCCAGTCCATCTGGAACGCGTCGATGTTGAAGACCAGCTTGCGATTGAACCAAGAGCTCTTCACGCCGCCTTCGTAGTTCCACAGCTTGTCGGACTCGTAGGTTGATGCATAGCTGGGCAGCCCGAGCGTCTGGTTGACGCCCCCCGGGCGATAACCCTGAGCCGCCAGACCATAAACCATCAGATTCCGCGTGAACTTGTAGCTCGCGTTGAATTTGAGCAGCTTGCCGTTTTCTTTGCCCTTTAGCTCTGAATAGGGCGACCGCGTATTGCCGGCCACATAGTTGGGAATGAGCGTCTCGGCGCCGGTGATCTTCTTATATTCGAAGTATCGAATACCTGTGGTCAGGCTCAGCTTTTCGTTAACGTCCCAGGTCAGCTCGCCAAAACCGGCAATCTGCTTGAGCGTGTCATTGATCCGGCGATCCAGCTGTGTTGTCGAGTTAAAGCCATATGGATTGGCAGAATACCCGTTCGGGTAAACCTGGAATCCCGTCACCGGATCGACCGTGTTCAGCAAGCTTTGGGTGTAGTTTTGGCGCTTGCTGTGAAAGAAACCGATCGTCCATTTCAGCGGATGCTGTGCATCGGCAATCCGGATTTCCTGTGTATCGGTCTTGGTCGACTGAGGCTGATACGCCGTCAGCACGCCCCAGTTCGTGACGAACCGCTGATATTCATCCGCCGAGCAGGAATTCAATCCTGAAACGAGCCCTCGATTACAATCGGCTGCGAAATTGGCATAGCCGGGAACCTTCGATGCCGGGGTCTTGCCGGTATAGTATCGCGAGAAATAAGGTGAGTAGTCGAAGTTGATGTCTAATGAACGCTTTGAGTGCGAAGCAATCGCGGTCAATGTTGCAAAGTCCATGTCCCAGTTAACCGTACCACTATACAGTTCGAACGCGTCCTTCTGCGGAGTTCTAATTCGCAGATCCTGGTCGTACCTATCACCGGTGACCTCAGACTTGGCCAGATTCCAGGTAGGGTTGAACCCGCGCCGGTTCTGATACACGGCCATCCCGTCGATCGTCAGCCTTTCGGTCGGTCGAAAGCGCGCCAGCAAGCGGCCGCCATAGCTACGGTTGCGGTTGAAATCGTTCACGCCCAGTACGCTGTTGTCAACGAAGCCTGCCGTATGGTCCCAGAAACCGACGGCCCGAACGGCTAGCACGTTTTCGATGACCGGCAGGTTGACCATGCCGTCCACGCTCGTGCCAACGCTGCCGCTGCCATGGCTGACGTCGGTTAACTGACCGTTGAGCGCGCCTTCGACTTTACCCAGATTGGGCTTGGCGAAGATCAGGCGGATCGTGCCGCCCATCGAACTCGCGCCGTAGAGCGTGCCTTGTGGGCCGCGCAGAACTTCAGCGCGCTCTACGTCGAATAGACGGATGCTCGGCTGTGTTCCGCCGGCATCATTGCTAACGCCGCTCGTGCCGGTAATCGGAGTTTCGTCATAATAGAGGCCGACCAGCGGTTCGCCCGCCGCATAAAGGTTGCGGATGATGACGCGGCTACCGCCATTTGCGTTCTCGTTAATGACCAGATTCGGCGCGGTGCGAGTCAGTTGAGCCGAATCCGTGATGCCCTGAGCAGTCAGCGAAGCGGCGCTTACTGCCGAAATAGAGATCGGCGTCTGCTGGATGCTTGTCGCGCGCTTAAGCGCTGTCACCACGATCTCGGAATCGTCGGTAGGTCCGTTAGAGGTCGATCCGTTCTGAACGTCGGGTGGCGACGTTTCTGTGGTGGCCTGCGCGTGCAGAGCGGTTGACGCCGCCAGCAGTGAAACGCCCAGCAGAATGCGAGCCGTCAAGCGGCTTCGTGTAGTCTGGAAAATCATAACCCGTTTACCCCCAATTACGGCGGGCGTTACGCCCGCACGTTCACCATCGGCAATGCGCACAGCGCCGCCTTCACTTCTGTCTTGTTCCCCGTGCGAGAGCGGTCTTCCGTCGCTTGCCGATCGTTGAATTGGAAACGAAATCGCCTAATAAAGCAATGCCAATTTGCGCGTCATTTCATGATTGTTTTGGTCATTTTAAGCTAAAAATATATAGATATGCAGGTAATTTTCGCCAAAATGGATCGTAACTTCGCGTTATCCGGATTCGCTGATGTTCTCGGATCAAGAGCTTTAGGCGCAGTGTCGCTTCCCACGGCGGCCATTCCGAGCAACTGACATGGTCATTGATGCTGCCGCCGATGCGCGCGCATTCGCCAGTGAGGTAGCCGCAAAGCGACAACCAAGTGTCGCTTCCATGGTAGCCCGTTGTCCAAAGCCTCATTAAGAACACATGTCAGCGGCAAGACCGCGGAAACATTCCGAGAAGACCTCATTAACGTGCAGCGCTTTTTTCAGTTCATTTGCCTGTTCGTCCTGCTGGCAAACACGCAGCCGGTGCAGGCCGCCTCGTCTTCATTCGACCTAGTCGGACCGCGCCTGAACGTCACGGTGACACGTGACAGTATCACGCTTCCTTTGGAACGGGTGCCGAACCTTGCGGAAGGAGATCAGGTTTCGATCAAGCTGGATCCTGTACGCGTTCAGGGCGAGCGATACCGGATGGTTGCGGCCTTCCTGCGCGGTGCTGTGGATCGCCCTCCCCAAGAATGGTTTCATGAGGCGGTGAGCTGGAAGCCGAAAAATGCCGATCTCTCGCTCGTCGTTCCGAAGGGCGCGCAGCAAATGGCGCTGTTCATCATGCCCGAGCGTGGTGGTAACTCTAAGTCGATAATCAGCTCTGTTCGTAAACAGCCGGGCGCGTTCGTGCGCGCCGTTCAGGAACTGAATCAAGCATCGCTCGATCGTGCGCGACTCGATACCTTCCTGCACGAGATGCAGCGTGCGGAGCGCAAGAATCCAGCGAGCGTAGCTACGGTGTCGCCGATCCTGACACGCAGCCTGGCGATCAAGCTGAAGGCGGAATGCCTCCAGCAGCCCGCCGAGTTACAGTCAGCCTGCCTGACCGGGGACCGCGACACTCTGTTGCTGGCGGATACGCACAGTTCGGCGCTGGCCGACACGCTTGCGGGAACGCCGACCGATCTCGCCTTTCAACTTAGCGCTACGCCACAGGCGGGTTATGGATCGTACAGCTCTTATATCGGCGTCGTTCGCGACCTTTTTCGGCTGTTCGGCGCGTTCCAGTCGACCCAGCTTCAGTTCATTCCGGCCCTCGCCCAAATGGCGGACGGAGGAGCGACGGTCTTGCTCAACACACCAGTTTCCTTCGCCAAGCCGATATCGGTGATGGTCGTTGCCCTGCCAGCGATAGAGGCACCCAAACCGCCGCCCTTAAGACGCACTACCTCCGACGTCGCTTTGTGCGCCAATTCCGAACTCGTGCTGCCCGTTGAGGGTGCACCGCTTATCTATGCGACGGGATATGCCCGCAACATGGTGCTACGCGTCATGCAGGCAGACGGAACGCAGGCAAATATTCTGCTTCGCGCTGACCCCAGCGTTGGCGGCTTCGCTGTGGACGGACCGATCCCAGCGGGGCCATTTGGACCCGTCATAGCTGGGCAAGTGCATGGTGACTGGGGTTTCTCACCATTCGATGGGCCAAGTTTTACGCTGTCGAAACCGGACGGGGGCAATTGGAAGGCGGCGGATCGCACATCGCTCGTGGTCGGCCGCTCGAACGATCTCGAGTTACTGGGCGATGGGGCAGGGTGCGTGTCTCAGGTTCTGATGCAGCGCGGAGATGCTGCCGCCCAACCGGTGATGTGGAAACAGTCCGCGCACGGTATCGTCGCGACATTGCCGCTGGATAAGGCGGAGTCGGGGCCGGTCTCTATCTTTATCGAGGGGGCACAGGAACAACGCCAACCGTCGTGAAATTACGGGCATTCCACGAAACCGGCAGTCTGGACGACCTCGTTATCCACGCGGAGGATGGCGAAGCCTTGCTGGCAGGCGCACGGCTCGATCAGGTGGTCGGCATGACGCTGGGAGCTTTGACCTTTCAACCGGGCACTCTAACGCGGATCGGAAAACAGGATCGCCTGACATTGCTGGCAGTCGATCCGGCCGCTGCGCTGACGCTGGAGGCTGGAAAGACAGCGACGGCGGACATCGCCTTCAATAGCGGACGTCACAAAAAGTTGGAGGTAACGATCGCGCCCCGTCGTACCACGGCGACCCTCATGCGAGTTACGGCACAACCCTCGACGCACCAAGGTCTTATGCCTATTGCCCTAACTACTGCCGGAGTTTTTGCGCAGGACGCACGCCTTAACTTTGCCTTTCATCTGGATGGCTCGGCGAAATTGTCAGGGCGAGAGACGATCGAGATCGGCACCGTGGACGGTCGGGTTCAGGCAATCATCCAGCCCGGCAAAGGCTATGACCTGCAGGACGCGAATACCGGCATCGTCGCGTTCGATACTGCTGAGGCGCTCGGCCCGATCGCTTATGGACCATTGCGCTTTCGCGTTGTGACCGACGAAATGGCTTCGGCCTGGACACCACTCGCCACGATCGCGCGCTTGCCGGAAATTCGCACGATCACCTGCGCGCGGGGAAAAGAATGTCGGATCAGCGGGAACCGGCTGTTCCTAATTAAGGCGATCGGCACAACTGAGGCATTCCAGCAAACTCAAGACGTTCCCGACGGATTTGTTGCGACAGAGATTGTGACCAAACCCATCCAAAGTGGCCGGATTTTCGTGCGCCTTCGCGACGCACCCCAGGCAGTAGCGAGCATCGTCGTGCGTTAATTTAAAGGGCGCGCGTGCCTGTGTGGATGGACGCTAATATACCGCATTGTGTGATATTTTAGTATCGATGGGTCGCGTTCGCGTCTTTGTGATGCCGTATGTAAAGCGCAAACTATAGAAATGTAGATGGACCGCCAGCGTCAAGGAGAATACGAGGGCGAATAAAAATAAGACTTCAGGAGAATATGGATGACCAAAGAATCGATGCAGGCGATGGTAATTGACGGCTTTGGTGGTCCCGAAGTGCTGCATATGGCGGATATCGAACGCCCCATTGCCGCGCCCGGCAACGTGGTTATCCGCACCGCCTATGTCGGGGTTAATCCTGCCGACTGGAAAGCGCGCGAAGGCTGGCTATCGCTTTACTTCGATTATAAGTTTCCATTTGTGATCGGTTTCGATGCGGCCGGGGTGGTCATCGAAGTGGGCGAGGGCGTAACCGCCCTTAAGGTCGGTGACCGCGTGGTTACGGCCTCCAATCAGGGACTTGGCGAGCGTGGTTCCTATGCCGAATATCTGGCTTCGGCTGAGGAACGGGCCGTCAAGTTGCCCGATCATGTGACCTTCATCGATGCAGCTGCAATGCCAACGGCGGCGATTACCGCTTATCAGGCCGTATTCGATGTCGGAGGCGTGAAAGAAAATTCGGTGGTGTTCGTGAATGGCGGTGCTGGCGGCACGGGTAGCTATGCCATCCAGCTTGCAAAAATGGCTGGCGCACGTGTCGCGACCAGTTGCAGCCCGGGCAATGCCGATTATGTCCGGTCGCTGGGTGCCGAATTTGCGATCGACTATCGGGCTGAGAATGTCGCAGAGGCCGTTCGTCGCTGGGCACCCGACGGTGTGGATGTCGTTATCGATACGGTTGGTCAGGGAACGCTGACCGATGCGATCGAATTTACGCGACGGGGTGGCGTTGTATCCACGATCGGGACGCTGTTCGCTGACGAAAAGACGTGCGATCCGGCGCGCGCAGAGGCGTTAGGCGTTCGGGTGATCCCCACCATGTCGACCACGGATAACCAGCCCCGCCAGTTGCGCGCACTGGTCGATGCGCTGGGCGATGGCCGTATCCATGCGCCGGAGCTGACGGTCTTGCCGCTCAGCGAGGCGGCCGAAGCTCATCGTCGTGTGCAGGATGGCCATGTTCGCGGCAAGATCGTCCTTAAAGTCACAGACGTGCTCGGTAGCTGAAATTAACCAGAGGATTACGCCATGTCGCTTCAGTTTCTCATGGACAAGCACGCCATCGAGCAAGTTTATATCCGCTATTGCGAAATCATCGATGCGAAGTCTTTCGATGATTTACACGAAGTTTTTACTGAGGATACCATCGGCGATTACGGTCTTCCGGGGGGTGTCCAGAACATCACTATTGGGCTCGACCCACTGGTTGTTTCTATGCACGCAAACTTGGGAGTCGATTCGAACTGCGGTGCCACGCATCACAATGTTGGCAATTTCCGCGTAGAAGTGAACGGAGACACGGCGAAGGCAAAGGTGCATTATTATGCCGAACATCTGGGCGCGCATGACTTCCCGGGCGAACTCTATTCGATGTGGGGCCAATATACCGACGATCTCGTGCGCACTCCGGTTGGCTGGCGCGTGAAAAATCGCTTGTACAAATGCTATCTTTCGCAAGGGCCGGTCGTCACCAGCCCCCGGCAGAAATAGTCGGGGCGTAAGTCAGGCAGCCTTGCGCTTGAGCAGGGCCATGCGCAGGCAGCGGCAGACCACCTCGTCACGCTGGTTGGTTAGTTCATGCGTGAACGTCACGATCCCCGCATCCGCCCGCGATTTCGACGCGCGCAGTTCGGTGATTTCGGTGCTGGCGCGCATCGTGTCACCGATGAAAACCGGCTTGGGCATGACAAGTTTGTCGTATCCGAGGTTCGCAATCAACGTGCCCAGCGTGGTGTCGGAAATCGTGAGGCCGACCATCAGCGCAAAGGTGAAAGTGCCGTTGACGAGGATCTGACCGAACTCCGACGCGCGTGCGGCTTCTGCATCGATGTGCAGCGGCTGCGGGTTGTGCGTCATGACCGAAAACAGCAGGTTGTCGGTCTCTGTAACCGTCCGCCGGATTTCGTGCTCCATCCGGTCGCCGATTTGCCATTCGTCGAAACACCGACCCGCCATCAAACTTTCTCCGCTTCGATCCGAGCCAGGACCGCATCGACCAATACCTGACCCCCTGCAACCGCGTTCAATTCGGACACCACGCCATCGAACGGCGCGGTCAGGGTGTGCTCCATCTTCATCGCTTCGAGCGTGAGTAGGTTCTGGCCCTTTGTCACTTTGTCGCCCTCGGCAACTTCGACCGCGATAACCCGCCCTGGCATCGGCGACAGGATGCTGCCGTCACTAACTGCCCCGCCGTGCGAGCCGCGCGGTTCGTAACGGGTGTATCGCCGTGCGAACCCGTCGCTGAACGCCAGCACTTCGGACGCTGGCTCGGCATCTTCCACGTCATTCAATTCGACGACATGGATGGTTCCCCCATCGTCGATAATCCGCGCCTCGGCACGATCTGCCCCGTTCAGACGAAAGCCCAAAGCCGCATCCCACGGCTTATATCCAACGCTTGCAAACAACAGCGAAGCCGCTTCGGCCAATTGCTCCGGGTCCGCATCGGGCGGCGTTACCAGTGCGTCGATGTCGCGCGCGATCAGCCCGGTATCGACATCGCCGTCGATAAAGTCCGCGTGATCCAGCAACCGGCCAAGGAACCCCGCATTGGTGCGAACCGGCCAAACCTCCGTATCGCTGATCCCGTCACGTAAGAGGTCAATCGCATCGTCACGCGTCGCTCCATGCGCGATCAGCTTGGCGATCATCGGGTCGTAGAAGGGCGAAACCTCGCCGCCTTCCTCGACCCCGGTATCGACGCGCAGATCATCGGGGAACACCAGATGGTCCAGCGTCCCGATCGACGGCAAAAACCCGTTCGCAGGATTTTCGGCATAAAGCCGCGCTTCCATCGCCCAGCCACTGATCGAAAGCTCGTCCTGATGCTTTGGCAGCGGTTCGCCGCTTGCCACCCGCAACTGCCATTCGACCAGATCGATGCCGGTGATTTCTTCGGTGACGGGATGCTCGACCTGCAACCGCGTGTTCATTTCCATGAACCAGATGCGGTCGGCACGCAGTCCCTCGGACGCATCGGCAATGAACTCGATGGTCCCGGCGCCGACATAATCGACCGCCTTCGCCGCCTTGACCGCCGCCCCACACAAAGCCTCCCGCGTCGCCGCATCCATGCCGGGGGCAGGGGCTTCCTCAATCACTTTCTGATGCCGCCGCTGCAACGAACAATCGCGTTCGAACAGATGGACGACGTTGCCGTGTTTGTCCCCAAACACCTGCACCTCGATGTGGCGCGGGCGCTGAATGTATTTCTCGATCAGCACATGGGTATTGCCAAACGAAGACGCCGCCTCACGCTGGCAGGACGTCAGCGCATCGGCGAAATCCGCCGCCGCCTCGACCATCCGCATCCCCTTGCCGCCGCCGCCAGCGACCGCCTTAATCAGCACCGGATAGCCAATCGCATTGGCCTCCGCCGCCAGCAGCGCAGGCGTCTGATCCTCGCCCATATAGCCCGGCGTCACCGGCACACCCGCCGCCGACATCAGCTTTTTGGCCGCGTCTTTCAGGCCCATCGCCGTAATCGAAGACGGGTTCGGCCCAATCCAGACCAGCCCGGCGTCAATCACGCTTTGCGCGAATGCAGCATTCTCCGACAGGAACCCGTAACCCGGATGCACCGCCTCGGCTCCGCTTGACAGGGCTGCCGCGATGATCTTCTCACCGATCAAATAGCTTTCCCGCGCAGGCGACGCGCCAATATGCACAGCCTCATCCGCCGAACGAACGTGCAACGCGTCCGCATCGGCATCGGAATAGACTGCAATCGTGCGTATCCCCATCCTGCGTGCGGTGCGAATAACCCGGCAAGCGATCTCGCCCCGGTTTGCGATTAAGAGCGATTTGATCATCGTCACATCCTGAACACCCCGAACCGGGCCGCCTCCGGCACCGGCGCGTTCAACGTCGCCGAAAAGGCCAATCCCAACACGTCGCGCGTCTGGACGGGATCGATAACCCCATCATCCCACAGTCGCGCGGTCGCGTAATAGGGACTGCCTTCTTCTTCATATTTCTCACGAACCGGCGCTTTGAAAGCTTCGGCCTGTTCAGGTGTCCAGCTATCTGCATCGCGGTGAACCGTCGCCAGCACCGATGCCGCCTGTTCGCCACCCATCACGCTGATCCGCGCATTGGGCCATGTAAACAGGAAGCGCGGCGAATAGGCGCGCCCGCACATCCCGTAATTGCCCGCCCCGAAACTGCCACCGATCAGCACGGTGATCTTTGGCACGCTGGCCGTCGCAACCGCCGTCACCAGCTTTGCGCCATGTTTGGCGATGCCTTCTGCTTCATATTTTCCGCCGACCATGAAGCCCGAAATGTTCTGCAAGAACAACAACGGTATCCTCCGCTGACACGCCAGTTCGATGAAGTGCGCACCCTTCACCGCGCTCTCGCTGAACAACACGCCGTTATTGGCAAGGATCGCCACCGGAATGCCCCATATCCGCGCGAACCCGCACACCAGACTGGTACCGTAAAGCGCCTTGAACTCGTGAAACTCGCTGCCATCGACCAGCCGCGCGATCACCTCATGCACGTCATAGGGCGTGCGAACGTCAGCAGGAACGACACCGTATAATTCTTGCGGGTCAAACTTGGGCGGACGCGGATCGACAATGTCGATGCCCGGATTATGCGGCAGCCCAAGGGTGGATATGATGTCGCGGACGATGCTCAGTGCATGCTCGTCATCCTCCGCTACATGATCGACCACGCCCGACTTGCGCCCATGCGTATCCGCGCCACCCAGTTCCTCAGCCGAAATCACTTCGCCCGTTGCCGCCTTGACCAGCGGCGGCCCGGCAAGGAAGATCGTCCCCTGTCCGCGCACGATGATCGTCTCATCCGACATCGCGGGGACATAGGCACCCCCGCGGTGCAGCTTCCCATAACACAGGCGATCTGTGGAATGCCCTTTGCGCTCATGTTCGCCTGATTGAAGAATATCCGTCCGAAATGCTCGCGGTCGGGGAACACCTCGGCCTGATGCGGCAGGTTCGCGCCGCCGCTGTCGACCAGATAGATGCACGGTAAATGGTTCTGCTCGGCAATCTCCTGCGCGCGCAGATGTTTTTTCACCGTCAGCGGATAATAGGTTCCACCTTTTACCGTCGCGTCGTTGCACACGATCATGCACTGGCGACCTGAAACGCGGCCGATGCCTGCGATCATGCCAGCGCCCGGAACTTCACCGTCATAATGATCGTTCGCGGTCAGTTGCCCGATCTCGAGAAACGGTGATCCGGGGTCGAGAAGCCGTTCGACGCGATCCCTTGGCAACAGCTTGCCGCGCGACGTGTGCCGCTCTCGCGACTTTGCATTTCCGCCGAGCGCGGATGTGGCAACCCGTTCGCGCAGGTCGGCGGCCAGCCCGCGGTTGAACGCGGCGCGCGCCTGACCCTCTGCACTGTCGAGATTGAACGTGGGGGAAATGACGGGCGCGCTCATCCGCCGATCAATTCGCGACCGATCAGGAAGCGTCGGATTTCGTTGGTTCCGGCACCGATGTCGTACAGCTTTGCGTCGCGCAGGAAGCGCTCGACTGGCCATTCCTTGGTATAGCCAGCTCCACCGAGCGCCTGAATGGCCTCAAGCGAACATTTCACCGCGTTTTCCGAAGCCAGCAGGATCGCTCCCGCAGCATCGAACCGTGTGGTCTTACCAGCATCGCAGTTGCGCGCGACGGCATAGACATAAGCCCGCGCCGAATTGAGAGCGACATACATATCGGCAACCTTGCCCTGCATGAGCTGGAACTGACCGATTGCCCTGCCGAACTGTTTGCGTTCGCGGACATAGGGCAGAACGACGTCGAGGCACGCCTGCATGATGCCGATCGGTCCAGCGGCCAATACCGCACGTTCGTAATCCAGTCCTGACATCAACACGCCGACGCCACCGTTCAGCGGCCCCATGATGTTCTCTGCGGGAACCTCGCAATCCTCGAAAACAAGCTCAGCAGTATCGCTGCCGCGCATTCCCATCTTGTCGAGCTTCTTCGATACCGAAAACCCGGCCATGCCTTTTTCGATCAGGAACGCGGTGATACCGCCCGATCCTTCACCGGTCTTGGCATAGACGACCAGCGTATCGGCGGTCGGTGCATTGGTGATCCAGAACTTCGTGCCGTTCAAGACATAGCCGTCGCCGTTCGCCGTCGCCTTCAGCTTCATCGAAACGACATCCGATCCAGACCCCGCTTCCGACATGGCAAGGCTACCGAGATGCTCGCCCGAAATCAGCTTCGGCAGGTATTTCGCCTTTTGCTCAGGGTTTCCCCAGCGGCGGATCTGATTGACGCAAAGATTGGAATGCGCGCCATAACTCAGGCCGATGCTGGCCGATGCGCGGCTGATTTCTTCCATCGCCACAACGTGTTCGAGATAACCTAGGCCAAGCCCACCCCATTCTTCCTCGACGGTAATGCCGTGCAGCCCAAGAGCGCCCATTTCAGGCCAGAGTTCGCGGGGGAATTTGTTGGTTTCATCAACCTCGGCCGCAATCGGCGCAATCCGGTCGGTGGCAAACCGCCGCGTGGTGTCGCGGATCATCTCGGCTGTCTCGCCAAGCGCAAAATCGAAATCGGCGGTCACAAGCTCATTTTCCTGGCCCTCGAAAATGGTACATAACGCATCTAGCGTGAAAGCGATCATAGCAAAAATTGAAAGTTCGGCCACAGAAGCATAGGATAATTCTATGATCAGCCGCAGCCAGATTCGCCAGTTTCTTGCCGTCGTCGATACCGGGAACTTTACGCGGGCGGCGACGCAGATCAACGTCACGCAGCCGACCCTGTCTGCTGGCATCGCAGAGCTGGAAAAACGTCTCGGCAGCAAATTGTTCGAACGATCCAGTCGCCGAGTCGAGCTGACGCCTGCGGGCAATCAGTTGCTCCGCCACGCCCGCGCGGTCGAGCGGGAGTTTCGCCAGGCCGAGGCGGGCATTCCCGACCGGTCCATTGCTGTGAAGATCATCCGGCTTGGTGTTCTTACAAGCTTTGCGACGCGTCTGCTCGAATCCGCTTTGTCCAGCTATCAAGGTGTCGAGCGGGTTGAGATTATGGAGGGGAATGAGCGGGAGCTTACCAGTGCCTTGTCACAGGATCGCATCGATGCGGCGGTGACGATCCTCCATGCGGGAGACAGTCGCTTTACTCAAACTAGCCTGAATGTAGAGCGATATTGCCTCGCCATGTCCGATAGTCACCCGCTCGCGGGGCGTGAGGTGGTCGCCGCCGATGAAATAGCGGACGAGCCAATGATCGCTCGGCGGTCGTGCGAGATGCTGGCACGAACCAGCCGGCATTTCACTGAACGCGGTGTCCGTCCGCCCTTCAGTTTCCGATCGGTCAACGACGACCGTGCGATGGCACTCGTCCGGGCCGGTGCTGGGATCACCGTCGCGCCTGAATCCCACGGCGGGCCGGGGATCGCCATGCCGATACTGGAGGGTTTTACCGAAACGCGAGAGGTCGGCCTGTGCTTTACGGCCCATTGCATCGACCAATTCGGCACGGAACATCCACTGTTCCAGCGTTTCCGGCACATATAAGCTCCTTGGGCGTTTACCCTGCTGCCAGTTTCAAACACACTGGCAATGCGACCTTTTCGAGTAATCAAGGAGACTTCCATGGCGGACGCAGTTTCATCGCAGTCCAGCAGTTCCGTTCGCGAGGATGGCTCATTCGACCGCCTTTCGATCGACACCATTCGCACGCTCGCCATGGACGCCGTTCAGAAGGCCAATTCGGGCCACCCCGGCACGCCGATGGCATTGGCTCCGGTGGCTTATACCCTGTGGCGGGATTTCCTGCGCTACGACCCGGCGACGCCCGACTGGCCCAATCGCGACCGTTTCGTGCTGTCGATTGGTCACGCGTCGATGCTGCTTTACGCGCTACTCCATCTGGCGGGGGTCGAGGAAATTGACGCGGACGGTCGCAAGACCGGAAAGCTTGCCGTCAGTCTCGACGACATCAAACAGTTCCGCCAGCTGGATTCAAAGACACCCGGCCACCCCGAATACCGCATCACGACGGGTGTGGAGACGACCACCGGGCCGCTGGGTCAGGGGTGTGGCAATTCCGTCGGCATGGCGATTGCCGAGCGTGCGTTGGCGGCGCGCTTTAACCGGCCCGAATTCAACCTGTTCGACCATGACGTCTATGTCCTGTGCGGCGACGGTGACATGATGGAGGGTGTCTCTGGTGAAGCGGCTTCGGTGGCTGGGCATCTCGCGCTGTCGAACCTTTGCTGGATATACGACAGCAATCACATCACGATCGAGGGGGCGACAGAGATTGCATTTACCGAAGATGTCGGCAAACGCTTCGAGGGCTATGGCTGGAACGTGATCCACGTCGATGATGCCAATGATACCAAAGCAATAGCGGCGGCATTAAAGACTTTTTGTGAAACCAATGACAAGCCGACCCTCATCATCGTTCATTCGGTGATCGGCTGGGGATCGCCCCGCGCAGGCAGTGAAAAGGCGCATGGCGAGGCTTTGGGTGAAGAGAATGTGCGGCTTACCAAACAGGCCTATGGCTGGCCCGAGGACGCGCACTTCCTTGTACCAGAGGGTGTTGCCGAAGCGCTTAACAAGGCACTGACTGATCACGGCGGCAAGGCGCGCGATGACTGGCAGGCGCTGTTCGAAAGTTACCGGAACAGCTTCCCGACCGAAGCCGCCGAGTTCAACCTCCTGCGGTCCGGCAAACTCAGTGAAGGCTGGCAGGCCGATATTCCAACCTTCCCCGCCGACCCAAAGGGTATCGCCTCACGCGATGCTGGAGGCAAGGTTATCAATGCCATCGGACCCCATATCCCGATGCTGATCGGTGGTGCCGCCGACCTGTCACCATCGACCAAAACCAACCTGACGTTTCAGGGTGCCGGGTCGTTCGAACCGGGCAGCTATGACGGGCGTAACGTGCATTACGGGGTGCGCGAACACGCGATGGGAGCGATCGCCAACGGCATGGCGCTCACCTATCTGCGGTCCTACACAGCCACTTTCCTCGTCTTCGCCGACTATATGCGCGCGCCGATCCGACTGGCGGCCATCATGGAGGTGCCGACAATCTTTGTTTTCACACACGATTCCATCGGCGTGGGAGAGGACGGCCCGACGCATCAGCCGATCGAACATCTGGCGACGCTGCGGGCAATTCCCGGCCTCGACACGATCAGGCCCGGTGACGCGAACGAGGTTGCCGAGGCCTGGAAAATCGCGCTGGAACATACCCATGAGCCGACCGCGCTTATCCTGTCGCGTCAGGCGTTGCCCACGCTGGACCGCACGAAATACGCGGCCGCCGATGGGTTGAGAAAGGGGGCCTATATCCTTGCCGATACAGGGGGTGGTGATCCGCAGATTATCCTGATGGCGACCGGTAGCGAGGTATCGCTGGTCGTGGATGCGCATGAGAAACTGGTGGCCGACGGCATACGATCGCGTGTCGTTTCGATGCCGAGCTGGTATCTGTTCGAACAACAGGACGCCGCGTATCGCAACAGTATCTTTCCCCGTTCGGTCAGGGCGCGTCTCGCGGTTGAACAGGCCGGGTCGATGGGGTGGGACCGGTATGTCGGCTTTGACGGAGCAACGATCACCATGTCCACGTTCGGGGCGTCCGCTCCTCTTGCAAAGCTTCAGGAAAAGTTCGGATTCACGCTTGAAAATGTTGTGAAGGTTGCGCGGGAACTTATTGTAAAGAATGAATGATAATCCACGCCGCCAATCATTAAGCCGCCAAAGCATAAATCTGAGAAAAGGAATAATCGATGCGTATCGCAATGATCGGTCTGGGTCGCATGGGTGCCAACATCGCCCGTCGCCTGATGCTCGGCAAACATGAAGTCATTGCATTCGACCGTAACGAGAAAGCAGTGACGGATCTGGCGGGTGAGGGGGCCATCCCCGCCAAATCGCTCGAGGATATAGCGGGCAAATTCGAAGGTGCGCCACGGATCTTCTGGGTCATGCTTCCCGCTGGCGAACCGACGGAGAGCACGATCGAGGCTATCATCAAACTATCGTCGCCCGGAGATATCATAATCGACGGCGGCAACAGCTTTTACAAGGATGACATCCGGCGCGCAAAATTATGTAGTATTCAGGGCCTCCACTATGTCGACGTCGGCACCTCCGGCGGCATCTGGGGTCTGGAGCGCGGCTATTGCATGATGATCGGTGGCGAGGATGAAACCGTCAAATTGCTCGATCCTATATTCGACACCCTTGCACCGGGTTATGGCACGATCGTTCGGACCGAAGGCCGCCATTCCGACGATGACCGGGCCGAACGCGGCTATATCCATGCAGGACCAGCGGGAGCCGGCCATTTCGTCAAGATGGTCCATAACGGCATCGAATATGGCTTGATGCAGGCCTATGCTGAGGGGTTCGATATCCTGAAAGGAAAATCCTCTGAAAAACTGCCTGAAGACGAACGCTTCGATATCAATCTTGCCGAGGTTTCTGAAGTATGGCGGCGCGGAAGTGTGATTTCCTCATGGCTGCTCGACCTGACCGCAATCGGATTGGCGAAGGACCCCGAGCTTGGGCATTTCACCGGCAAGGTGGCGGATTCCGGCGAGGGTCAGTGGACCATCGATGCCGCGATGGAAGAAGCTGTACCGGTATATGTGCTGTCGGCGGCATTGTTCGCTCGCTATCGTAGCAGGGTCGACACAACATTCGGCGACAAGCTGTTGTCCGCAATGCGTTTTGGGTTCGGCGGTCACGTCGAAATGCCTCAATGATTGGCCAAGCTGGGATCGGCCAGACTGGCTTCGGAACTGAATCGAGCCATCCGGTCGCGGCACCTGCTGCAACGCTCGTCATCTTCGGTGCGCTTGGTGATCTTACCAAACGTTTGTTGATGCCGTCGCTTCTCAACCTCGCCCGCGACGGGCTGGTCGGTAGCGACCTGGATATCATCGGCGTCAGTTATCACGACGGCGATGATGAAATGCTGCGCCAGAGCCTTGAAGAGTTCATCACTGGCGGCGCGTCCGCGAAAGATGGTGAGGATGCTGCGTGGAAGGCGCTTCGCCAGCGTATCACGTATCATAAGGGCGATTTCACAGAGAAATCGACATTCGAGACTTTGGCCGCCAAGCTTCAGGGCAATGCCGCCTTTTATCTGGCAACGGCGCCGCAGTTTTTCGGCACGATCGTCGAACAGCTTTCCGATGCGGGTGCCCTCGATGAGAAGGATGGCTTCAGGCGCGTTCTCATTGAAAAACCATTCGGCCATGACTTGGCATCGGCTCAGGATCTCAACAAACTGATTCTGGCGCGCATAACCGAGAGCCAGATTTACAGGATCGATCATTTTCTTGGCAAGGAAACTGTCCAGAACATCATGGTCGCGCGTTTTGCCAACAGCTTGTTAGAGGCAGTTTGGAACAGCCGTTATATCGACCACGTTCAGATCACTGCAGCAGAAACGGTCACAGTCGGCACGCGCGGAAAATTCTATGATGCTACCGGCGCGCTGCGGGATATGCTTCCCAATCATCTGTTCCAGTTGCTGGCGATGATTGGGATGGAGCCGCCAAACTCGTTCGAGGCAGAGGCGATCCGCAATGAAAAGGCCAAATTGCTCGCCGCCGTGCGCGGGCCATGTGCGCAAACTGCCGGAAAGGACGCGATTCGGGGCCGGTACACCGCAGGAAATGCGGGCGGCAAACCGGTCGGCGATTATCTTTCGGAACCAGACGTTGCCGCCGACAGCCGAACCGAAACCTATGCCGCCGTTAAAGTCGAGGTTGAGACATGGCGCTGGGCCGGGGTTCCATTCTATCTCCGAACCGGGAAAGCTCTGACTGCCCGAGACACAGAGATCGTCGTCCAGTTCAAACCCGTTCCCTTTGCACTGTTCCGGGGGACTGGGGTCGATCAGTTGCCGCCGAATACTCTGGTCATTCAGGTTCAGCCCAACGAAGGAATGAGCGTGAATTTTCTCGCCAAGAAACCCGGACCTGTGATGGATGCCAGCGCGGTCAGCATGGATTTTCGTTATGCCGACCATTTTACGCTCGGACAGCACACGGGGTATGAAACGCTGCTCTATGATGCGCTGATCGGCGATCAGACGCTGTTCCAGCGTGCCGACATGATCGAGGCAGGCTGGGCGGCAATGCAGCCCGTCCTCGATGCCTGGGGAGCCGGTGGTGTCGCTGAGGACTATGTGGCGGGTAGTGCGGGGCCAGTCGGTGCCGACGAGCTGCTCACGCGTGATGGCCGCAAATGGCATAGCCTAGGATAAGTAAGGATATGACGTCTCGGATGAGCAAGGAAACCACCATTCGGCTTTTCATTGCCGACATCGACGGCACTCTGGTCAGGACCGACAAGACGCTTGCCGATGCGACTGTCGAAGCCGTCAGGAAACTAACGGACGCCGGTATGCCGATGAGCCTGATAAGCGCGCGACCACCATCGGGCATGTACTGGATTGCCGAAAAACTCGGCCTTGCCGGCCCTTTCGGAGCGTTCAACGGTGGCGTGCTGTTCAAGGCCGACGGCACGGTGATCGAGCATCATTGCCTTGATCCCATCGTCGCCAGAAAGATCGTGGCGTTGATTGTTCAGGCGGGCATCACCTGTTGGGTGTTTGCCGATGATCAGTGGTTGTCGAACAATGCCGACGATCCCCACAACGTGCGCGAGGTCGCGTCCGCGAATGTCGAACCTATCATCACCGACGATTTCAGCGCCAAACTGGGCCGCTGCGACAAGATCGTCGGGGTTAGCGACGATCATGAATTACTCGTCTCGCTCGAAAAGAAAGCCGTGGCCGCGGCTGGGAGTAATGCGACCATCGCGCGGTCGCAGCCCTATTATCTCGATGTCACTGCTCAGGTCGCCAACAAGGGGGATGGCGTCGCTTTCCTGTCGAATGCCTTTGGCGTTCCAATCGAGAACGTGGCGGTGATTGGCGACCAGACGAATGACCTCCCCATGTTCGCCCGCGCGGGGTTTTCTATCGCTATGGGGCAGTCGTCCGACGCGGTGAAGGCGAAGGCAAGGGCCGTAACGGACAGCAACGATGATGATGGCGTTGCCAGTGCGATTACGAAGATAATCCTGCCGCAATGACCTCGCCAGCTATCGACTATGATCGCGAAAAGCGGCTGGCTGCCATCGCGGCCGTTGCCGAAGTTCAGCAAGATATGATCGTGGGACTCGGTACGGGAAGCACGGTGGCCTTTGCGCTGGATGCGCTGGCTGAGCGTTGCCGGTCGGGGTTGAAAATTCGGACGGTCGCAACCTCGCTCCGCACCGAGGCATTGTTACGCCAGTCCAGCATGGAAATTCTCGACTTTTCAAAGCTCAGTACCGTGGATTTATGTATCGACGGGATCGATGAAATCGACGGGGCGTGCCATGCGATAAAGGGAGCGGGCGGGGCGATGCTGCGTGAAAAGATCGTCGCGAGCGCCGCCATGCGAATGATCGCCATCGCGGATAGCCGCAAGGCGGTCGACCGACTGGGGAGTGCTCCGGTTCCGGTCGAAACGCTGCCCTTTGCGCTTGGCTACGTTACGAGCCGAATTTTGCAGCTCGGGGGTCGGCCGGTTCTGCGACAAACGGCGCTGCACGAACCCTATCGGACCGATCAGGGTAATGCGGTGCTGGATTGCAGCTTCGATCGTATCGACGCGCCCGACGTGTTGGCAGCTACGATTTCCGCGATCGCCGGCGTTTTGGGCCATGGTCTGTTTGTCGATGAGATCGACGCGCTCTATATTGCCCGAGGCACCGTTGTCGAAAAGCGCGAGCGACAAGCCGCCTGACGGGTCACTTCTGACAAGCGATGATGGTGGCGATTACCGACAATGTTTCCTGCGGATCGCGAACGCGCACCGTGTCGAGGCCCAGTTGCTTGGCGGGATAGTCATTGCCTCCGGGAAAGATCGCGTCGCCGATGAACATCATCTTGTCGAGCGCGATCTCGCTCGCGTCGCGCAGTTTCTTGAGAGCATAGGCCTTGTCCACACCCTCGCGCGTGATGTCGATCGATGTCGCGCCGCCCATGTTGATCGACAGGCCCGGAAGCCGTTTGCGAAGATCGGCCTGAATAATCTTGCGCTTGGCGAAATCGGGGTCCCATTTGGATTTGGCTTCCAGAGGAGCCTCCTGACCCAGCGCTGAAAATGTGATCTGGCTGCCCCGATCTTCGATCCGTTCGCCCCAGGTTTGTGCTGGTACGAAGCCGGTTGCCTTAAGTGCGTCATCGAAAGCGGCAAATATCGCCTTTTTCTGACCATCGTCGAACAATTCGGCGTAAATTTGCGTCCATACGTTGGCAAAACGGTACAATTTCGTACCCGTCGTCGGCATCAGCCAAAGTCTGGAACGATCCGCCCGCTCTGGAAGTCGGCTCGCCACTTGCTTGTCGAATTGCGGCCAGTCACCCCCCGATATTACCGCGACATCGGCCACATCCAAAAGGGCGGCCAGCGCCTCACCCATGTCATCTGCCAGCGGCTGCTTGCTCTCGGCCAGCGTCCCATCAAGGTCGAATGCAATCAGCTGTTTCATAAATCACTCCAACGGTAGAAACCCAATCCGGTCAAGACATTGCGCCAAGAAGGTCATCCAGGGACACACTTGCGAAAGCAGTGAAGCTGTCGGCAACGCCATAGGGTAACAGCAGGGTTCGATCGTAAACCAGACCACCGCAACTATAGACGACATTGGGCACATACCCGTCCCGTTCCTTTGGGCTGGGATGGACCAGCGGCAACGACATCCGCTTCAGAATTTTCGACGGATCGTCCCGATCCAACAGGCAAGCACCAATGCAATAATTCCGAACCGACCCTACTCCGTGAGTCAATACTAACCAGCCTTCATCGATTTCGATGGGCGAACCGCAATTGCCGATCTGGAAAAACTCCCAGAAATACTTTGGTGTGATGATCTTTTCACCGCCGTCCCAAGTGTAGAGGTCATCTGAATAAAGTAGCCAGACATTCTCGTTATCCTGTCGGGCCAGCATGGCGTAGCGACCATTTATCCGTCGCGGAAATAGCGCCATGCCTTTTGTTTCTGCTGCCGACCCTTTGAGCGGGCGCATCTCGAAGGAGCGGAAATCGGTTGCGTGCAACAGTTCCGAACGTGCCACCGACCCACTGTATGCGGTGTACGTTCCCAGATATTCTATTTCGCCGTCATCTTCGACAAAACGAACCAGTCGCAGATCTTCTATGCCCTGATGCTGGCTGGCGGTGACCGGAAAGAGAATGCTTTCCGAAGCATCATTGGCACCGGCGCAAATTATCCGCGTGACTGAATCCATGCCTTCGCCATCGACGGACTCGATAATTGGGGAAGCGACAGTGCCGCTCGGCGTATCAATCACAACGGTGCCATCGATCCCCCAGGTGCCGGTGCGAAACGTGACTGATGAGACATGGCCTTCACCGATGCCGCGAAGTGACATTGCGAAACGGATCGTTCCGGCTGGAAGGTTGGACTGGTCCGGATGCAGGGCGATACTGGGATTGAACAGCGCGGCTGCCTCGAATGAAAATTCCGCACTGAAGTACGCGCTGACCAGCAAAGCGCATTCGTGACTTAAGCTATCAAGACTGCCGATCATTTCCGAAAGTTCCCGGAATCGTCGCATCAAAACCTGCTTGACATCGCGGTGACGTGAGGAAAGCGAAGTCATCACGCGATCGAGTTCGTCGGCAAGATCCTGTTGGCTGAGCGTCAGGACGCGATCGATAATCCTTTGTGCCCGCGAGTGGCCTTCGACGACAAAGGGTGGCTGGTCCTCTGCAAAGAACGGCCGGATAACGGTACGCGACGGGTCGGGCCGGAGGATGAGTGGCGAGTGCGTCATGATATCGGTGCCGGGCATGCAAACTCCTCAGAAAGAATTGTAATCACCGTTACCGGGTCGACAGAAAGGCCACCTTAATTTCCCGGATACGGATAGGTTAGTTTCAGGCTTCGAGTGAAGGGCAGTGCTGACCTGTTTTGGGTTTGCCTGTCCAACGGATCGCATACTCAGAAAGTTTCCAACACAGCGTTTTCGATGGTTCGATCGCTGGTTTCGTATGCGCGGCCCTGTGGCGGGTGGGTTAAGCTGTGCGGGTGAGTTCGACTATTTCGAAATCATAGCGCGTCCAGCCCCGATTTGCGCCGGGGCCGGTCGCGGCGGCCTGTTTTTTCTTCGCTTCGGCAAGTGATTTGGTATGGCCCCAGAACACCTCGGTCTTTCCGTTGTCGAGGTGCGCGACCAATCGCCAGTAATGAGTGAAGGCTACGGCGGTTGGACCGATTGTCTTGACATAACCGTCCGGTAAAGTGGCGGTCAGGACGTATTTCTTTGCCATTTACGTTCTTAACCGAGCCGTTCTGCGACGATTCCGGCCTTTATCAACGCAGCGAGAGTGGTTTCGTCGATCCCCAGCAGGTCGCGCAGGACTTCGGCAGTGTTTTCGCCAGAGCGAGGAGGCGCCCGGCGGTATGTCGGAGGTGTCGCCGAAAATTTGCCGGGATAACCAAGCACGCGCACTTCGGTGCCGTCCGACCGCGTCATCGGCCTGATGACGCCCCGCGCGGCGATATGTGGGTCTGCAAGTATCTCTGGTATCTCGTTTATGCGTCCGCCGGGCAATTTGGCGCCGTCCATCGCGGCGAGCAGGTCGTCGGCGCGCCATTGCACGATGGCTGCTCCCAATGCCGCCAACAGGGCGTCGCGGTGCGTGCTCCGACCGGCATTGTCCTGAAATCGCGGATCGCCGGCAATCTCTGGCAGCTTAAGTAAAGCGCAGAATGACTGGAACTGCCTGTCGTTACCCAAGGCAACCAGAATATCCCCGTCCGCGCAGGTAAAGTCCTGATAGGGAACGACAATCGAGTGTTTGTTGCCGAGCCGCTGCGGCTTCACGCCGCCGTTGAGATAGCCGGACGCCTGATTGGCGAGAAGCGCGACCTGAGTATCCAGAAGCGCCATGTCGATCTGCTGACCCTTGCCTGTCCGTTCGCGGTGAGCGACCGCCGCGAGGATAGAGATGGTTGCGTAAAGACCGGTCACGAGATCGCTGATCGGTATTCCGACCTTCATCGGGCCGCTGCCGGGTTCCCCATCAGGGCGTCCCGTGACCGACATAAGGCCGCTCATCCCCTGAACAAGAAAGTCATAGCCGCCGCGATCCTTATACGGACCATCCTGCCCAAAACCGGTGATCGAGCAATAAATGAGGCGCGGGTTGATGGCGCTGAGCGTTGCGTAGTCGAGGCCGTATTTCGCCAAGCCGCCGACGCGAAAATTCTCGACCACTATGTCCACGTCTGCCGCCATCTTTCGGATGAGGTCGGCACCGCGCGGATCGGCCATGTTGATGGCGACAGACCGCTTGTTCCGGTTGGCACAAAGGTAATAGGCGGAGTCACCCGAACCATCTTCAAGGAATGGCGGTCCCCATCGACGGGTGTCGTCCCCTTGCCCCGGCTGTTCGACTTTCACGACGTCAGCACCAAGATCGCCAAGCGCCTGCGTGCTCCACGGCCCTGCAAGCACCCGCGACAGGTCAAGGACACGGAGGCCGGCGAGTGGGCCGGTGGATACGTCTGTCATCGTCGGCAGTCCTTCAGGCGGAAATCGCATTGTGGGTCGGCCGGTCGAGTGCTGCAATGACCACGCCACACGCATTCCGTCTGGAGATTTGGCCGAAGTGACGCAACCCCCGGTAGCCCGATCAGCGAAAAGCCCAGCGGAGTGTCTGGGCAATGCCTAATGTACCGGCGCGCACGATCGGCACCCGAAGTATCGGCACCGAAAAATTGTGCATCGTGCGCGCCCAAGATGGCAGCAGGTCGACGGCGGCCTGTGAGGCGAGCGCGCGGGAAGCATTCCCGATCAGCGCCGAGCCCGGCGGGGCAAGAATAAGTCGCGCGATCTGCCGCGTCCGCTGATCTGCTTTTAATTCCGGGCGCGTGGCGATGACGAGCGCCTTTGCCTGCGCGCGCGAACGGGGAAGATCGCGCGCGCCCAGCATTTCACCAATGGGGGCCATTTCGGCAAAATAGCGATCCTGATCGGCGGCGGACATCAACGGTTCGGTGTAGCGAATATAGGCTTCGAGAAAGCTCATCGTTTCGGTCACATGAACCCATGCCAGCAACGCCGGATCGTTCGCGGAATAAGGCGTGCCATCGGGGAGGATGCCGGTCACGTGCGAATGGATGGTGCGTACCCGGTGGATAATCGCCGTGGCATCGGCGTGATTTCCATAAGTCGTCAATGTGATAAACCGGGCCGTTCGCCTCAGTCGACCGTGCATATCCTGACGGAAGTTTGAATGATCCCAGACACCGGCAAGCACCGCGGGATGAAGCATCTGGAGCAGCAGGCTGGCGATGCCGCCGACCATCATCGAGGCAACGTCGCCGTGGACGCGCCATGCGACCGATGACGAAGCCAAAAACGCATCGGGACTGCGGACGACAGGCACCTGACCACGTTCGGTGTCGTTGAAAAGCGCGGTCACCCTGTGCCGGATGGTCTGTTTCAGTTTTTCGGAAAGCGGCAGGAGGGATAGCATATGTCCTGAACGTGCCGGCGTCGGGAACGCTCCTTGTTCCGCTTTACCCCGATCAGGCGGTTACGATTGGGTTCGTCATTGAGGATGACAGGTTTGACGGGGGATCAAATTCGGTCGAAATCCAGAGAATGATCCACGCCGACCAAGTCGCTGCCGTGCTGCTTGCGGCGGGCCAGTCCAATCGTTTTGAAACGGGGGACAAATTGCTGGTCGATCTGGACGGTCAGCCACTGGTCCTTCACGCGGCCAAGCGGATTATGGAGTTGAAGCCCGGACGTAAAATTGCGGTTTGCAGCGTTGCGGTCGGAGTTCTGCTGGAGCCGCTGGGTTTTGAAGTCATCATCAACGCGAACGCCGGGCAGGGCATGGCGACATCGCTTGCCTGTGGAATCGAGGGCGCAGCACGGGGAGATTGCGACGCGGCGCTCATTATCCTTGGCGATATGCCGTTCGTTACCGTCCGGCATTTGCGTTCGCTGCTGACGCAGTGGGATGTAGAAGATGCGCCGGTTGTGGGGTCGGTGACAGGGGGCGTTCCGATGCCTCCCGCGCTTTTCGCCCGTTCTCTTTTTGGCCGTCTTTGCGAAGGAGCGGGTGACAGGGGAGCGAGAGGTTTGCTCGCCTCGGCCGAATTGGTGAGCGCGCCGGCAGAGGAACTTGCCGATATCGACACCATCGACGATCTGCACCGTTTCAGGTCATCGCGGGGAGCCGATCCAGAAACTTATCCAGCGTTACCGGGTAATTGCGCACCCTGACGCCCGTTGCGTTATAGACAGCATTGGCGACTGCCGCTGCGACGCCGCAAATGCCGAGTTCGCCCACGCCCTTTGCCTTCATCGGAGAGGACATCGGATCGGTTTCGTCGAGGAAGACGACTTCCTGATGAGGGATATCGGCATGGACCGGCACCTCATATCCGGCGAGGTCGTGATTGACGAAAAAGCCGAACCGTTTGTCGACCGCCAGTTCTTCCATTAGCGCCGCGCCGACGCCCATCGTCATCGCGCCTATCACCTGACTCCGCGCCGACTTCGGGTTCAGGATACGTCCTGCCGCGCAAACGGCCAGCATCCGGCGCACACGGATTTCGCCGGTTGCTGAATCGACTGCAACCTCGACGAAATGCGCGCCGAAAGTCGATTGCTGGTACTTCTTGTCGAGGTCGCCGTATTCGATGTGGTCTTCGGCAACGAGTTCACCGTCGCGGGCGGCATCGGCCAGTTTTGCTTGGCGATTGCCGGACTGAACCCGACCATCCGAAAATTCGATGTCGCCGCCTGTGAATCCCAGCTTTGCCGCGACAGCCTCGCGCAGTTTGACGCACGCGGCGTAAACGCCAGCCGTCGAGTTGTTGCCGCCCCATTGGCCGCCCGACCCAGCAGAGATCGGGAAGGCGGAATCGCCCAATCGCACCACGACCTTGTCCATCGGGACGCCCATCATTTCGGCGGCGGTCTGCGCGATGATGGTGTAGCTGCCGGTTCCGATATCGGTCATGTCGGTTTCGACGGTAACGACACCTTCGCGGTTCAGTCGCACGCGGGCGGCCGATTTCGTCAGCAAATTGTTCCGTAGAGCCGATGCGACACCCATGCCGATCAGCCAGCGGCCGTCGCGAACCGATCCGGGTTGGGCAACGCGCTTGTTCCATCCAAAGCGGTCCGCGCCCTGTTGCAGGCAATCGACCAAATGCCGCATCGAAAACGGCCGTTCGGGTTTTTCAGGATCGACCTGTGTGTCGTTCAGAACCCGGAACGCGACCGGGTCCATTTTTAGCTTCTCAGCCATTTCATCGACGGCCATTTCCAGCGCCATGAGGCCGGGCGCTTCACCCGGCGCGCGCATCGCATTGCCTTCGGGCAGGTCGAGGACGGCCAGTCGCAACTGTGTCATCCGGTTAGCACCGGCGTAGAGCAGCCGGGTCTGGTCGACGGCTGTTTCCGGGCTGCCGTTGGGAAGATTCCCCGACCAGCTTTGATGCCCGATCGCAGTGATCTTGCCAGCTGCCGTCGTCCCGATGCGGATACGCTGGATCGTGGCAGGCCGGTGCGTCGTATTATTCATGATCTGCGGCCGGGTCAGCGCGATTTTGACTGGGCGACCGACCTCTCGCGCGCCTACGGCTGCAAGAACAACGTCGGCTCGATTGAACAGTTTTCCGCCAAACCCGCCGCCGATATACGGCGACACCATTCGGATGTTCGCTTTTGGAATGCCGAGGGTCGTCGCCATGTCCTTGACGCTCCAGTCGATCATCTGGTTCGACGTCCACAGCGTCAGTTTGTTGCCCTCCCATGCCGCGATTGTCGCATGGGGTTCCATCATCGCGTGGCTCTGGTCCGGCGTGGTATATGTCGCATCTAGGGTTACTGGCGCGGCTGCAAAAGCTCCGGCAAAATCACCGACGGCAGTATCAGGATTGCCCTTTTCGGGCTTGGTCGCCGAAGCCTTTTGCGCATCGAGATCGAACGCGCCCTTTGTCCGGGCATAATCCACCCGGACCAGGCTTGCTGCCGCGCGGGCCTGTTCAAAGGTTTCGGCAATCACCAGCGCAACTGCCTGATGATAATGTTCGATTACCGGACCGCCGAGCAATTTGGCGGTGTTCATCTGACCCTTGTTGAGCTTGCCCGCGTTTTCGTATGTGACGATCTTGAGGACTCCGGGAGCCTGACTGGCTTCTTCCAGCATCATCGAACTGATCCGCCCCTTTGCAATCGCCGCGCCTACGATGAAACCATAAGTCTGATTCGGCACTACGTCGTGACGCTCATAGGCATAGGGAGCAGTGCCGGTCGTCTTTAACGGTCCGTCGATGCGATCATGGGGCTTTCCAATCACCTTCAGCCGGTCGATCGGGTTCGTGGTCGCGGGGGTTTCGAACTTCATGGGATCAGGCTTTCGCTTGCGCCATCACCGCGCCGAGCGTTCGCTCGACCAGTGTGAGCTTGAACGCATTATCGTGAGTTGGCTTTGCGCCTGCGAGCAGGACCGATGCCACCGCTTTCGCCCCGCGCGGTATTTCCCTGTCGGCGGCGTCGATCCGCCACGGCTTGTGGGCAACGCCACCAATTGCGACGCGCCCGGTGCCATCGCGTTGCACGACGGCGGCGACTGAAATCAGGGCGAATGCGTAGGATGCCCGATCGCGAACCTTTTGATAGATATGGGTGCCACCGAGGGGCCGGGGCAGGGTGACAGCCGTAATCAGTTCGCCCGGATCAAGCGCAGTTTCGATATGGGGCGTGTCGCCGGGCAACCGGTGAAAGTCGGCAATTGGAATGGTGCGGGTCTGTCCATCGGGTTTCACCGTTTCGACCGTCGCGTCGAGTGCGCGCATACCGACCGCCATGTCACTGGGGTGCGTCGCGATGCAGGCTTCGCTGGTGCCCATGACCGCGAGTTGCCGACTATAGCCGCCGATCGCCGCACAACCGCTGCCGGGCGCACGTTTGTTGCACGGCTGGTTGGTATCGTAGAAATACGGACACCGCGTGCGCTGGAGCAGATTGCCCGCAGTCGTCGCCTTGTTACGCAATTGGCCCGAGGCACCCGACAGCAGCGCCCGCGACAAAACGCCGTAATCGCGCCGCACGCGGATGTCGGAGGCAAGGTCGGTGTTACGAACCATCGCGCCGATCCGCAGACCGCCTTCCGATGTGCTCTCTATCTTGTCGAAACCCAGCCCATTGACGTCGACAAGATGCGTCGGGGTTTCGATCTGAAGCTTCATCAGGTCGAGCAAATTGGTGCCCCCTGCGATGAATTTAGCGCCATGAACCCGTGCGGCCGCAGCAGCCTCTGTCGGGGATTTAGCACGCTCGTAGGTGAAGGACTTCATGCCCGGTTTCCCGCGACTTCGGCCATTGCTTCCATGATGTTGGAATAGGCTCCGCAACGGCAGATGTTGCCGCTCATCCGTTCGCGCATCTCGGCATTGGTTATTTTGGGTTTCGCGGTCAGGCTTTCGCTGACATGGCTTGGGATGCCGTCCCTGATTTCCTGTAATACAGACACCGCCGAACAAATCTGGCCGGGTGTGCAGTAACCGCATTGATAGCCATCATGCTTGACGAAAGCGGCTTGCATTGGGTGGAGTTTGTCGGGGGTACCCAGTCCCTCGATCGTTATAACCTCATCACCTTCGTGCATTACGGCGAGTGTCAGGCAACTGTTAATGCGGCGGCCATCGACGATCACCGTGCAAGCGCCACACTGGCCGTGGTCGCAACCCTTTTTGGTTCCGGTCAGGTGCAAATTCTCACGCAGCAGATCGAGCAGGGTCGTGCGTGTGTCCACGGTCAGGTTGTGAGGTTTGCCGTTGACGGTTAGCGACAGCTTCGAAGTCGCCGGCGGGGCGGTTGATGGCGAGCGCTGTGCTTCTGTCGGCGAGACTGTTGCAACCGCTACGCCTGCGGCACCGGCAGCAAGCAGTCCTCGTCTCGACATTTCAAATTCCGGTATTTTCTGCATGTTTTCGCTCATTACCATCTTCCCGCCGATGCCGAGACTTGTGTCTAAGGACCGAGTCATCGCGTAGCCGTTAAGCCCAGACAACCGAACACAACGCACCACCGCTTGATCGGTTACTTCCTTTAAGTTGCCTGAGGTAATTTATTCTGCAGCGTCAGCTGTTATCGAAATCGTTGGGCGTCGATCAGTATTGTACGCCTCATCATAATGCATTGCGATCTGGGCAAGCGCCGAAAGAGCCAGCGTCTCGGGATCACGAGTGGCAGGGACCAGCCCGATTGGCCCGACAAGCCGATCTATGTTCGCTTGGGCTACACCGCGATCATGGAGTGCCTCGATCCGCAGGGCCTGAGTCGCTCGACTCCCCATCGCGCCGATGAAAAAACCATCCTGTTGAAGCGCCTGTTCAAGTAACGCCTGTTCCCAATCATGGTCGTGAAACAGGAACACGACCGCTGTGTAACGATCGGTTTTCAGCCAGACGGAATGGTTCAATGTCTTAAGATAATTTGCCTCCATTCCTGAAGCATCGAGGGTATTCGCCAGCGTTTTATCAGGAGTCAGCACTGAGACACCGACCCCATAAGCTATGGCAAGGGCGGCCAGCGCGCGCGTTTCCTCTCCGTGGCCGATAATCACCAACCGAAGATCGGGATGGTGTACCACCCGAAATACGCCATTGCGCCACTCGCTCCGGCCGATCCCTTGTTGAAGCTCTACGGATGTAGAACCGTCGCGCCCGATCGACAGTGTGATCGCCATGCGATCACTGAGCAAACGTCTGGCTTCATCGATAATAGCCACTGGCGGGGCGGGGGCGATCAAAAGGTCGATCCCGCCGCCACAAGGAAGTTTTATGTCGATAAATGGCGATCCATCGCCCAGCCGCAATGTTTCGGCGATGCCGCTGGCAATGACCCGCTTCGCTTCACCGACCACGGCCGCTTCGACACAGCCGCCCGATAAAGATCCTGCAAAGGCACCGGTTTCACTAACTGCCATTTGTGTTCCGGGCGCGCGGGATGCGCGGCCTATGACGTCGGTCAGCGTCACAAGCGCCGAACGTTCCCCTCGCGCGGCGGCATCGGCGAGAAAGCGCAAGATGAAAGCGGCGTTCTTCATACGTTAAGATTTGATGACTAGGTGCATTACAGTGAATTCCATGACAGGCGAGTTGGCGAAATGCGAAATGCTCTGGCCCTTGGTTGTATGCAGCGGCCCTTTGATATGGATGGTCAAACACGTTTTCCAAGCGCCAGAGAGTGCGATTGGGGCGGCTGGTGGACTAGGCATTTATTGACCAGCCACCCGATTTCCCATACTTGATTAGCAGTACGCGTACACCAGGGTCATATAAAACGATGCAAAGAAACGTTGCTTTTGCGCAGGTTACAGGGGACGACCAGCGTAATCGTTCGGTCGGCGTATCTGTCGTCCGGCAAGAGGCGAACGCGTTGGCTTTGTTGGCCGATAGCCTGGATATGAACTTCGATCTGGCAGTCCGGGCGATTTTGGCGACCAGCGGAAGAGTGGTCGTGAGCGGCATGGGGAAGGCGGGCCACGTCGGGCGCAAAATTGCGGCAACACTTTCGTCGACCGGTTCGCCAGCGATCTTTATTCATCCTGCTGAGGCCTCACATGGCGATCTGGGTATGGTGCAGCGGAGCGACACGCTTCTCGCATTCTCGAATTCCGGCGCGACGACCGAGCTGCTCCCCATCGTGCGTCATATGCGGGCAATCTCAGCGACAGTCGTGGCGGTTACGGGGCGGCAGCCTTCGCCGCTGGCGCGATATGCCGACGTGACAGTATTGCTCCCTGAGGTTGACGAAGCCTGTCCCGAAGGGATTGCGCCGACGACGTCCAGCACGATGATGCTTGCGCTGGGCGACGCGCTGGCGATTGCTGCGATGCAGGCTCGCGGATTTACGCGTGCCGATCTTATGCAGCTACACCCGGGGGGCTCGATCGGCTGGCGATCGCAGCCTGTCGAACGTCTTATTCGCTACAATCTGCCGCTTCCCCTCGTAACGTCCGACACATCGCTGCACGATGTCATTCTTAAGATTACCGAAGGTGGCAAGGGGATTGCCGGTATCATCGACGAGAAGGGCCTTCTGATCGGCGTGATTACCGACGGTGACCTTCGTCGTGTTTTCGAAGCCAATCTTGCGAGTACCGCAGGGCAGGTCATGTCACGGCAGCCGAGGACGGTTTCGGCAAATGCAACGATCGGCGATGCTGCCGCGTTGATGGCCGATGCAAAGATCACGGTGATTTTTGTGACCGATCCGCAGGTAGAAGATCGTCCGATCGGTCTGGTCCATGTTCACGATCTTGCCATGATCGGCTGAGACACTTCAGCTGATTTTTCGCTTATTCCCGGCCGATATCGACTATGTGCTGAGCAATCGGGCCGCCGCGCTTTCGACGAGGATGCGTGTTGCGGACTGGCTGGCAAGGCCGCCTCGGATGAGGCAATGGTCGTGCAGGCAGCGGAGGAACGCCTCGTATAATTCGGGGCGCGGCGGGCGCGGTGCCAACCAGAATTCATCCAGCGGCCCCTGATGCGTGATCCCTTCCATCGAATAAATCGCAGAGCCGAGGGTGATAACCGGCCGACCCTTTGCCAGGGCGAAGGTTGCCGACGTGCTGTTGACCACAACAACGCCGCGGGAGTTTTGCGTGAGATCTTGTAAGTCGCCGCCGTCGATATGGATCACCCGGTCTGCGATGTTGAGGCGACGAGCATGATTAGCAATCAACGCGCGCCAGCTGCGGAACGAAATGTCGAGCGGATGTTCCTTGACCAGCAGGACGGTATCCTTGGGCGAATGTTCGGCAAAGCTGGCGAGTACATAGTCCACAGCTTGATACATCGAGCTGAAAGGCGAATGGGCGCGAATTTGATAGTCGGCGTTCAACTGAAGCGGAAACAAGAAAAAACTGCCCGGTTTGATCTCGTCCAGCGTTCGTTGCGCTTCCCGTTCGGCATGGGCGCGTCTGGATAATTTCCGCAGCCAGCACAGCCCTTCACCGATTATCGAGCCGGGTCGATGCGATCGGTAGTAAGGATAGCGCATCAGGAATTGGCCGATGCAGACATAATGATAATGCCAATAGCTGTCCCGGGCGCGGCGCTTTGAATTCGCGACGATGGGAGGCAAGTCGGGCAACGGGGGAGTGCTGCCGCCCGATGGAGAATACGCAGCGGGTCACGGACGAACGATGAATTGCCATTCACACCGTTGCGCTCAAGCGTCATCCAGTTCGGCCGGACATAGCCTTCTTCGAAAACGTGGACGCGGATATGGCGCAACTGCGCCATCTGGCGCGCTGCGATATGGACAGGTCGACAGTCGCCGAACAACAGGACGTCGGTAACTTGATTTGTTCGCATGAAGCGATCGACATAGAGGGGCCAGTCGCTCATTCGACCTCTGTAGCGAACTGCCTCTCCGGGCCAGTCATAGGCATCGCCACCGCTCAGGTTTATCCGGTGTACCTCGGCTCCTTCGCGCCGCAACTTTTCGGCCAAACCCCAGAAAAAGGGACCGGGTGGTCCCTGTAGCATCAGGAACACGCGGGTGCCGGTCTGCTGCTCAACAGGAGGCTCGTTGGCAACGACCCGCAAATCACGATGTTCCAGCTTCATCGAATTTGCTGCCCTGGGTTATGTTGCGAAGACAGATTGCGGCCTCGACGCATCAGACTTCCCAAAATGCGCCGGGCGAAAACGAGAGGGCCGTTTTTGCTGACGCCAGACGATAGTCGCTCGATCAATACCTCGGGCGGGCAGGGTAGCCCTGTCACAGGATCTAGATACCGCGGATAAAGCAACAGCGTGGCAGCAACCAGTTCGTCGAGCGAACGGCCCCTTTGTCTACGCGCTGGTACTGGTCCCAAGTCGTTAGTCAGGCCCCAGCCCGCGTAAAAGGGAACCCCGTGCGTCGTTACTGACTTGCCACGCATCAACGCTTCAAAACCGGCAAGCGAGGTCAGCACATGGACATCGTCCGCAATGTCTATCAGCGAGGTTATGGCAACCTCACGAGCAATAGAGTCGGCAACGCTAAGCACCACATCGTCCTTGATATAACCCTTACGATGCCCGGCATCTACATCAGGATGGGGGCGATAAATGATAAACGCGTCCGGTTCTACAGCGCGCACTCGGCGCAAAAGGTCCAGATTGGAAGTAATTTTCCCGCCGCCTTTGATAACCGACTGATCGTCTTCTACCTGTCCGGTTACCAGAACGTGTCGCCGGTCGCCGCCTTCACGAACGATTGCCCCTGCGCTGACGCCATATTTGCTGATGCCGCGTGCTACGATCAGTTCGCGTAAACGTCGCGCCCGGTCCAGTATCTCCGGTGTGAAATCCTGAGTGGTAAGAAGCTTTTCGAGACCGCTCTCCTGTGCTGGATCGTAGTGGGCGCCATTGGGATCGACCACGATAGACAGGGGGGCACGCAGTCAGCGCCAAGCCCGACGGAGCGGATGAAGCCGTCCTCGATTTGGAATAATGGGGTGCCGGTCGACACCAGACGTTGCAGTACGGCTTTCGGCGTGCGGGCAATCCACGCAGCGGAGGCAGATGCGATGGGGGTATCGGGGGCTGATCGGAAAAAACCGTCAAACGGGACAGTGCCATGACCGTTCCACATCAGCGGCGCTATTGATGGGCGTTTCCAGAAGGCAATTCCGTGGATCGCGCCGATCGGACGGTTCGCATCGATCAAATCACGCCAGAAGCCCAGAGTTTCGATCAGTGACGAAGGAGTGATTTCTTTTCCGGAAAACGGGTCGCGAAAATGGAGATTGCCTATTAGCGCCGACAGACGTCTGATCGGTTCGATGCTTTCCGGAGGGGCAGGCGGTGTTACCTCGGCGCTGCCACCAAAAAGTCGCTGCGGAACGCCGGCGATGGCTGCCAGAAGGACCAACTCGTCGCCAGGATCGGCCCAAATTTCGCTTGCGCTGGATAAAAAATGCCAGGGGTCACAAGGGCCAACAATCGCGGTGGCGGTTGCCACGCCGCTGATGCGTAGCGTGCGCCTGTCGGGAAACCAGAATATCACCGATATCGGTTGCACACTTGCAGATGCCGCCATCGCGCGAAATTGATCCGGGTTGCCTGGCCGCGCCAATATGAATGGACCAGTGGGGAGTACGGGCTGATCGGCCCAGAATGTGCCGCCCACGCGCATCCGTCGCATCGCTGTAACGCACTTGCCGGCTTCGTCGGTGCCCATGGCTTGTGCAGGCAACGCGCCATCATCCACGGCCAAGCTCGCCTTTATGGCGCGAGACCCCGGAAAGGGCGGGGTCGAAAAAAGCGAGCCAGCATCCGCCGACGGCCACCAGTGGTCCGATATCGACGATGTCATGGTTGATGAATGCCTGTTACTTTCAATCGTTGCAGTGCAACAGCGGCAGTGCTGTCAGCATTCGTTAAGGTTGTTTCGGGAATATTCAAGCCAATGGAGGAAATATCCAGTTAATCACTCCATTGGTCGAAGAGCGCTTGTCATCCAAGTCTCAGCGTCTATAGGGCCACCCGGTCCTAATCCCGCAAACTACTGTTAGTGTTGCTAAAAGGTCACGGCAGGGAAAAATGTATTTCCTGCCTGGATCGCTATTGCGCTTTGGTAGTTTGCTTGGGTGGACACGTAAACATTAAAAGGGTTCGAGTTATGCGTAAACTTATTGTCATGGTCGGAACGGCATTGTCGCTGATTTCGGGTGTCGCTTCGGCTCAGGAAACATCGTTCCGCGGCCTTCGCGTCGAAGGCAACATCGGTGGAGATCGCTATCAGTCCGAAGGGATCCATAACGATCGCCTTGGTTATGGTGGCACGATCGGTTTCGACGGAATGATCGGCGACCGGATCGTGATCGGTCCTGAAGCCAGCTTCTGGCGTGCCAACAAGTGGACCGAAAATTGCAGCGGCGTGCCCGGTGGTTCGCTTTGCGACAAGTCGTTCGACGAATGGGGTGCTGCTGTGCGCGCCGGTGTCCTGGTTAACCCAAACCTTCTCGTGTTTGGTAAGGGCGGTTACGTCAACAACGAGCAGCGTCAGCGCTTTGATTCCGCGACAATTAGCGTTCCATCGTCGTATGATCACTTCCGTACCGATGGTTATCAGGTCGGTGGCGGTGTTGAATACACCCTCACTGGAGGCAGATTGCCAGTATATGTGAACGCTCAGTATGTGTTTTCGAAATATGACGACAACACGTCGCGCCAGCGTGTCATGATGGGTCTTGGCTTTCGCTTCAAATAAGAGCGATCGTTTTTAGCTATCTAACTTTCGGGGCGGTGTCGGCTTCTGGTTATCCAGACAGCCGCGCCGTCTCGGTCGTTTCTGCTTCAAGTGGATTGGTGTCGGGCAAAGACGTGTATATATGGTGGCAACGCCAACCAGTGTGGACACGGATATCTTTCACGCCGCAATCTTGAAGCGAATGGTCATTGCGACGTTTGTGCTGTCACTGGCCGCGAACATTGCCCTGTCGAGTGGCACTATGGACTGGCGTATCATTCCGGCCTGCTTGATCGGATGGTATCTCGCCGATGCCGCGTCCGGCATCGTTCATATGTATATGGACTATCGGCATTGTCCCCCGGGACGAGGCCTGGACAAGTTATTTTTCTATTCTGGCTCGCGCATTTCCGAGGAGTATCTCGAACTGCGAAGATCGGTGCTTAAACACGTCGGTACGTTCGATCGCCTCGTTTTCGATTTCAAAAACCATCATCCGCGTCCCGATGCTTTGGGACGGCGTGGCATTGTCGATCTTATATGGTCGAGTATAGCGTTCGTCGCGCTTCCCCTGTCGATTTTGCTGAACGTAGCGGCATTGATGTGGGAAATACCGTTATGGTTTACGGCTGCGGCTCTGATGTTGCTGATCGGCGGCGCGTTGGCCCAGTACTTCCATTCGTCACTTCATCGGGCGGACGTCCCGCTGACGATAAAGGCTATGCGCGCCGTCGGTTTGTTGATGACACCTTCAGCCCACGCTTTCCATCACGCCACGTTGCGCCGTGACTTTGCGACGAATTCAGGATGGTCCAACCGATTGCTCAACCCGATATTCAGCTTTCTACACCGGCAAGGCATATTGGTTGATGCGGGGCTGGAACCGACCTGAAATCGTTGGTTTTCAGTTACTTACATTCGGATATCGCCAGCAACTTCGCCATAAGTGGCTCCACCTGATCGAGCGGCAAGGCGTTCGCGCCATCGGAGAGCGCCTTGTCCGGCTCTGGATGGCATTCCATAAAGAAACCCGCGACACCAATGGCGGCAGCAGCGCGCGCCAGATGCGGTACGAATTCGCGCTGTCCGCCAGATTTGTCGCCAAGTCCGCCTGGCAATTGAACGCTGTGGGTTGCGTCGAACACAACCGGGCATCCCGTGTCGCGCATCTGCACAAGGCTGCGCATATCGACGACGAGGTTATTATAGCCAAAACTGGTGCCGCGCTCGCAGACCGTGAAACTGTCCTCGTTCAGTCCCGCCCGCACGGCGGCATTCCGTGCCTTTGCGATGAGTTGGTTCATGTCGACTGGCGCCATGAACTGCGCTTTCTTGAAATTGACCGGTTTGCCACTGACTGCGGCTGCTTCGATCAGGTCGGTTTGTCGGGCCAAAAATGCCGGTGTCTGAAGCATATCAACGACTTCTGCCACGGGTGCGCATTGCGCGGGGGCGTGAACGTCGGTGAGTATTGGCAACCCGGTTTCTTTTCGCACTTTTTCAAGGACGCGCAGCCCTTCTTCCATGCCAAGTCCACGAAAAGATGCGCCTGAAGTTCGGTTGGCCTTGTCGAAACTGGATTTAAATATGACGAGCATCGACAATCTGTCGGCAAGCGACCGCAATCGCTCGGCAACCTTCATGCAAAGCGCTTCGCTCTCGATCACGCACGGCCCGGAAATGAGGAAAGGACGCTGGCCCAGTGCAATGTCGTGTCCGCAAAGCTTCATCGTCGGTTTTCCTCAGTCCAGTCCACGTCGATGAAGCATCGCCTCGACAACAGTTACGTCGCTCGGATTGTTCAGTTCGACCACATCCCAGTCAGGTGCGGCACATTCGACAACGGCGACCGGCGCGCCGTAGTGGAGAAAGCGGAGTTGTTCCAGACCCTCGACCTGTTCCAGGACGCTCGCAGGCCACGCAGCATAAGCTGCAAGCGCGGCTGGACGATAGGCATAGACGCCCAAATGCAGCATCGCGGGGCAATCATGGTCGTGAAGCCAATCATCCGGCAAATACGGCAAAACACGCTTTGAAAAATAAAGTGCCTGCGATCTGGCGTTGCTGACGACCGTGGTTCCGCCGACGCGGCCTGCACGCTGATCCTCGATCAGATGACGATACAGGGACGGGGTGCAGCGCACGGCGGGCGTTGCCACGACCGACGCGGCATCGGTCAACAGGCGTTCGATCAACTGGGACACGACATAAGCTGGCGTCAGGGGGGCATCGCCCTGCAGGTTCACGACAATCTGTGGCGGATTTTCCATTTGCGCTACTGCGGCGGCACAACGCTCTGTGCCATTTGCGCACGATTGCGGAGTCATAATGGTGACCCCGCCGAAGCGATGCACTTCTTCGGCGATACGGTCATCGTCGGTTGCGACAGCAACGAAATCAATGCCCGCGACAGCGGAAGCAGCCCGCCAACTTCGTTCGATCAACGTGGTCGCACTGCCGTTGGCGCCGGTTAGTTTCACAAGCGGTTTACCGGGGTAGCGGGTCGATGCGTAGCGTGCCGGTATGATGATGCCGACCCGTTGTTGCTCTGGTGCTAAATCCATCTCAGGAGCCGCAGGCTATAATATTCAAGTTACTCGACATCATCCGCCCCTAATTCACTTTTCAGGCCGTTACGACCGATTTGCCGAATTTGCTAAGCCGAAGCTGCGCGGTTGAGGCGATCGTTTATGGCTACCGCTAACGCGCTGTCGCCTTCGATTCTTGCGACCGCAATCGCGTGTCGATCCGATTGATCGGCAATGTGGAGTTCGTCGAACAATCTTGCCGCTCCCTGCAAGAGACTGCCGTCCAGGCTGAGGTTGGCGTCGCCTGAAACTTGTCCGAACCCGATCATCCACTCATCGTCCCTGGCCTTTTCCGCGTTCAACCGCAGTGGTTTGGCTGGCGCATAGTGGCTTGTTAATTGTCCGGGCGCGATCACGCTGGCTGGGTCGATAGGACTTTGCGCGACTGAAGCGCCATCGATTGCAACAGGCCCGGCACGAAGGATGCGCAAAGCTCCCGGTTCGGCAAGGACGATCGTCGATTCAATGCCCACGCTTGCCGGGCCGTCGTCGATGATCAACTGGATACGACCGGCAAGGCTGTGTTCGACATGAGACGCGCGTGTCGGGCTGATCCGCCCACTGGCGTTTGCGCTGGGAGCGGCAAGCGGAAGTCCAGTTGCTTCGAGCAACGCCCGCATTGCGCGATGTGCGGGCACCCGTATCGCAATGGTATCCAGGCCAGCCGTTGCAAGCCCGGCAACAGGGCAGTCGGGATGTCGCGGCACGACCAGCGTCAGCGGTCCCGGCCAGTGCGCAGCGGCCAGCGCAAGAGCTTCTGCACTGAAAACGCCGAGTTGTTCGGCAGCCGCCAGATCGAGCACATGGACGATCAACGGGTTAAAGCTGGGCCGTCCCTTGGCCTCATAGATTCGCGCAACTGCTTCGCCGCTGGTCGCGTCCGCTGCGAGTCCATAAACGGTTTCCGTTGGCACAGCGACCGGATAACCCCCGCGAATAAGGTCCGCCGCCTCTGCAATAGCAGCCTTGCCGTAACGTCGGATTGTCGTTTGATATGGTGGGTTTGAGGGTGTCATCGGGCCGCGCTATAGGCGTTGTCCGGGTTCGCGCAAAACACTTGCTCAGGACAATCGAAGGATTCGAATCTTGGCCTACACTCCCCCCACCATCGAGCAGCGCTTCGTACTTGATCACGTTGTGCGGATTGATGAACTGGCCGGCCACAATGCGTTTTCCGATGCGACAGCCGATCTGGTGGATGCCATCGTCGAAGGCGCGGGTGCTTTTGCGCTTGCCGAATACGCGCCGCTCAACCGCATCGGGGATATGGTTGGTGCCGTATGGAATGACGGCACGGTCACTATGCCCGCCGGTTTTCGCGAGGCTTATCGCGCGCTTGTCGACAATGGCTGGGGCACGATCGTGGGTCCGAAGGATGCCGGTGGGCAGGGGTTGCCGTTCACACTGGGAACTATCGTTCTCGAAGACCTGGGGACGGCGAACATGGCGTTTACGCTGTGCAATATGCTGACGGCTGGCGCGGTCGAGGCACTGGCGGTTCATGGCAGCGAAGAGTTGCAGACGACGTATCTGCCAAAGCTCGTGAGCGGCGAATGGACGGGCACGATGAACCTGACCGAGCCGCAAGCCGGGTCCGATGTCGGGGCATTGCGTTCGACGGCGAAACCTGTGGGGGACGGTAGCTGGCTTATCGCCGGCACCAAGATCTTCATCACGTTCGGCGAACACGACCTCACCGAAAACATCGTTCATCTCGTCCTTGCGCGCACGCCTGATGCGCCGCCGGGAACAAAGGGCATATCCCTGTTCCTCGTCCCCAAATTGCGGCCGGATGCGCAGGGTGCGTTCACTGAACCCAATGACGTGCGGTGTGTTTCAATTGAACATAAGCTCGGCATTCATGCGTCGCCGACCTGCGTCCTGTCGTTCGGCGATAATGGTGATTGTCGTGGCTGGCTGGTCGGTCCCGAACTGGGCGGGATGCGCGCAATGTTCACGATGATGAACAATGCGCGGCTTAATGTCGGGCTTCAGGGCATCCAGATTGGCGAGCGCGCCACGCAGGAAGCGATATCCTATGCCCGCGACCGCATTCAGGGGCAGCCTATCATCGAACATCCCGATGTTCGCCGGATGCTCCTCCGAATGAAATCATTGACACAGGCCGCTCGCTCGCTGGTGTATGCGGCGGCCGGCGAAGTTGATCGCGCGCATTTGGGTGTCGAGGGTGCAAAGGCGCGTGTCGATCTGCTCACTCCGCTTGCCAAGGCTTATGGCACTGATGCCGGGTGCGAAATCGCCAGTCTTGGGGTGCAGGTCCACGGTGGCATGGGATTCATCGAGGAAACCGGCGCGGCGCAACATTATCGCGATATCCGGATCGCGCCGATTTATGAGGGGACCAACGGCATTCAGGCCGCCGATCTGGTCGGCCGCAAGCTGACCGGCGACGGCGGCGCTGCATTGAAAGCACTCATCGATGAAGTCCGTGCAGAAGCGGCCGGTGAGGTTCACCTGATGGCATTGGTGGATGCCGTTGCGGTCGCGACCGACTGGCTGCTGACCACAGAAGTTAATGACCGACTGGCGGGCAGCTATCCCTTCCTCGACATGGTGTCGGTGATGACCTGTGGCTGGCTGATGGCCCGACAGGGCAGGGTTGCTGCCGAAATGCTGAAATCCGGTTCGGGCGATCCCGCGTTTCTGAAAGCGAAAACCGTAACCACGCGCTATTATCTGGATTACCTTGTTCCTGAAGCTTTGGGCAAAGCCGCAGCGGCAACCGCCGGCTCATCGCTGCTTTACGAACTGACCATCGAGGAGTTGGCCGCTTGATAGCCGCGAATTTCCGGACGGCAACTGCGGCGGATATCCCGGCGCTGCATCGCCTTATCGAGCGGGCCTATCGCGGCGATAGCGCACGTAAGGGATGGACACATGAGGCCGACCTGCTCGGAGGCCAGCGGACCGATATCGAAGCGCTCGCGGACCTTTTGGCGGACCCTGGGCAGTGCATGATCGTGGCAAACGTGGGTGGCGCGCTGGTCGGCTGTGTTCAGATTGCTTCGGCAGGGAAGGGCGTAGCGTATCTCGGCCATCTTTCGGTTGATCCAGAGATACAGGGTGGCGGTCTTGGGCGCAGGCTGGTCGGTGCTGCCGAAAGCGCGGCGATCGAGGCATTCAATGCAGACGCGATGGAAATGACAGTGATCCGTCAGAGAACTGAGCTGATCGATTGGTATTGTAGGCTCGGCTATAGTTTAACCAATGAAACGCGACCTTTTCCAAGCGATAACCCCCGGTTCGGTGTCCCTAAAATACAAAATCTAGACTTTGTTGTTCTAGTGAAAGCGCATCTCCGAAATGATGTGTAAATCAGATAGGTTTACTTAGCGCTGTAGTTTGTGCTCTCGACTGTCATAGGCGAGATTTTAACCTGCTTTAACTCCATTTTTTTGGGGGGTGAGCAAATTTTGATACGCAAATTACGTATTTTATCGCCGAATCAATCTTGATTGGGTATTAACTATAGTGGCATTGAGGCGTTATATCCCGAGAGGGGGGAGGTAAAACCATGGCATCACAGTCAGTTACCATCGACAATGATAATGCAGATTGTGTCTCGGGGATTGTGGAAGATCTCAGTCATGCGCTCGATAGATTGGACATGCTTGGGCTAACAGAAGCCGGCGCAAAATTAGCAACTGTCCTCGACTGGTTGAGAGATAACGTCAGCGATTCGCACGGAAGTGTTCAAGCCACTCAGTCATAAGATTGGTGCCTAAAGGCGTCATTCGGAGTGTAGTGCTTCGTCTGTCGTTCGGATGAGAAATGCGTTCGACGTATTTTTTCTCCGTCAAAACTTTCAAATAACGCAACGCGGTGGCTTCGGGGACGCTCGATGCATGACAGGCGCTCGAGATGCTGACCTGCTCGTTCCGCTCCGACCTGATGAACAAGTCCAACAGTAGATCCCAAGCGGGGTCGGCAAATATACTATCGTCAAATACCCGTTCCCGATCGCGTCGCGCACGATAAATGCGTTCGGCCAAATTCGCGTAATTGACTTTCCCATCGGCACGACCAGAGAGCTCACCTATGTTTGCGATGCTCTGGCGTTGCTTCTCCCGGTCGAGCAACTTACGCAAATCCCTTAACTCTGCAGACGAAAGCGGCTGCGGCAGCGCATCTTCAGACACGAAAACTGGATGATCCTGGAACCTGTTCATTCTTTACCCGTGTAGCGACAGAAACGTCGAAAGCTCTTTTGCAAGTGCAACTTTTTGGCAGATTCGACAAGAAGCCATTGGCTACAAAAGCCTTCGCTTTGACGTGTTGAGATCGGATTTGCATTAACCAAAACGAGATACCGGGGTGTAGCGCGATGGCGGCATCCGCATTTTTGATCCTCCCAGTTCGACCTTGTCATCTACAGTATATTTGGCTTTTCCAGATAGTCTGCGATACCCGATCTGCGGTCAAATGTTCTATGAACATGACCAAGCGCAATAAACTTACGACGCTTAGGTGATGGATCTTCCGCTCGACCGTTTCCGCCTGCGGGCTTTTAGCGGTATTCGCGTTATTTATCGGTCGCTCCATTTTGAACGTTTCTCCTGTCGGCTCAAAAGCTATGGTTAACTGATGCGCCCGTAATAGTGGCTCACCGATACGGAGGGTTGGTCCCCGGCGTATCGGCGAGGCCCCCGGCATACCCCACCATGCCGGGGGCCCAACTTCAGATCAGTCAACGGTTGCCAGTCCTATCGACGCAAAGCTCAATTGGGCGACGTTTAGGCTGACCAGATTCCGCGCGTATCATAGACGATTTTGCCCGTTCGCTCCTCGGGGGGAACCGATTTGAAGATGTCATGATCGACCAACACGATCATCAAGCCGCATTCGAGAAGTGCCTCGTCGATGTCGGCCAAGGTCGCCCCGCTATTGTCGAAGACCGGCGGGAGGCGTTCGATATGGGGTTCGACGATCACGATCCTATTTCCGAATTTTAACGCCAGTTCGCTCGCTACTTTCAGCGCCGGACTCTCGCGGAAATCATCTACATTGGCCTTGAAGGCCAGACCGAGCAGAGCAACCCGCACCTCGGGGTTTGCTTCGATCAAATCGCCTGCGCGTTCGACCACATAGTCGATCTTGCCATCGTTCACTTCGCGCGCGGTGCGGATGAGTGGTGTGATTTCAGGAGCAGAATGAACGATAAACCACGGATCGACCGCGATACAGTGTCCCCCTACGCCGGGACCGGGCGACAAGATATTGACGCGCGGATGCCGGTTGGCGAGCCGCACGACTTCCCAGACGTCGATGCCCAGCTTGTCCGATACCATCGACAGTTCGTTGGCGAAGGCGATGTTGACGTCGCGAAACGCGTTTTCGCTGAGCTTCACCATTTCGGCAACGCGCGCGCTTGTCGTGATGCAGGCTCCGCGCACGAAGCGGCGATAAAACGCCAGAGCTTTGCGCGCGCAACGTGGCGTGATCCCGCCGATGCAGCGGTCGTTGTCGATCAGCTCGACCAATATGCGCCCTGGCAAAACACGCTCAGGGCAGTAAGCGATGGCGATATCGGCTGTACCGTTGCCAGCCCGCGGGATATGCAGATCGGGGCGTAATTCCGCGATCAGATCACGGAGTGCATCGGTCGTTCCCACCGGCGACGTCGATTCCAGCACGATCAGATTACCGACCTTGAGGACAGGAGCAATCGTTTGCGCGGCTGCGAGCACATAGCTGGTGTCGGGAGCATGTTTATCGTCGAACGGCGTCGGCACGGCGATCAGAAAGACGTCGGCTTCTTCAACCTCTGTCGATGCCCGTAATAGTCCTCGTGCTACGACGCCTTGCACCAGAGCATCCAGATCGACCTCTTCGATATGGACTCCGCCCGAATTTACCGTCTCCACCACTTCGGCACGCACGTCGATGCCGATGACCTCGCTGCCAGACCGCGCTACGATCGCGGCGGTGGGAAGGCCGATATAGCCCAGACCCATGACGCAGACCTTTGGGTGAGTGCTAACCGCCATTTGCAATGATCCTTGAGATGCGGGTGGCGGCATGGCCATCGCCGAATGGGCTGTGTGCGCGCGACATCGCGTCATATGCTTTATTATCGTCGAGCAATTTGGTGGCTTCCGACACAATTCGCGCCGGATCGGTGCCAACCAGCTTGGCCGTGCCGGCTGTTATGCCTTCGGGACGTTCGGTGGTTTCGCGCATCACAAGTACGGGCTTGCCGAACGTCGGCGCTTCTTCCTGAACGCCGCCGCTGTCGGTGAGGACCAGCGTCGATCGATCGAGCAATCGCACGAAATCCGGGTAATCCAGCGGCTCGATCAAAGCGATCGCATCGGAGGAGGGCAGGGCGTCGGCCATCGCCGCGCGCACGTTCGGATTGGGATGGACGGGAAACACAATCCCCACGTCGCCGCGCGCCGCGATCCGTCCGATCGCTCCCGCCATCCCGCGCATCGCATCGAAGTTCTCGCGCCGGTGTGTGGTCACGGCGATGATGCGCTTTGCCCCGAACCGATCAATTACCGCGTCGATCCCGCTGCACATCGTCGGGTCTGCCAACAACCGCGCGCGTGTTGCCAGTAGCGCGTCGATCACCGTGTTGCCCGTTTCGAAGATCGTGCCTTCGGGTACGCCTTCGCGACGCAGGGCATCCGCCGCTGTCGCGGTCGGTGCGAAATGCTGATCCGCCATCGTCGCAATAATCTTGCGATTGACCTCCTCGGGCCAGGGATGATGGATGTCGCCGCTGCGCAGTCCTGCTTCGACATGGCTGACCGGAATTTTACGGTAATAAGCGGCCAGCGCTCCGACCATCGCGGTTGCCGTATCGCCCTGAACGATGACGCGGTCGGGTTTCTCGATGTCGAAAACGTCGCCCAGCCGCACCAGCAATGCAGCGGTCAGCAAATCCAGAGTCTGTCCCGGCACCATGATATCGAGGTCATGATCAGGCACGATGCCGCTCAGCTTCAAAATCTGATCGAGCATACCGCGATGCTGGGCAGTCACGCAGACCCGACAGTCCACACCTGGCTCAGCACGCAAGGCGTCGATCACCGGAAACAACTTTATCGCCTCCGGACGCGTCCCGAAAACGGCAAGGACTTTGATCGACACTGACGTAATCCCCCATGCCGAACGCGGCATCCAGTTTGCATTATGCGCTCAACATTGAACTCAGGTAAACGCGGGCAAGAGTGTCGGCGAGATCAACTGGTCAAAAACCAGCGATCGCCAGCTTCGATGCCGATGGCGGTCAGCTTTCCGCTGGCGAACGCACCGGTATCTATGCCGATACGATTAACCTGCTGGTCGATGTCGTCGGTGATCGAGTGCCCGTGGATGACCATCGGACCGTGGTCGCGACTGTCATCGAGGAATTCGCGCCTGATCCAGCGCATATCCAGTGGATCCTGCGCCTGTAGTGCGATGCCGGGGCGAATACCTGCGTGTACGAAGAAATAATCACCCTGGGTGTGGCTATCCAGAAAACTGCGCAGGAAGGCGATATGTTCGGGGGCACTCTTTCCCCGACCAGAGTCGCCAGTTCATCCGGATCGCCCGCGTCGTAATCGCTGGCATGAACGCCGTAACTCATGACCGTTTCGCGCCCACCGACCCGGTGAAGCAAAGCGGCCGCGCGACTGTCGCCTTCCCATGCGTGGATCAGGATTTCCTCATGATTGCCCATCAGGAACACCGTGTTGTACGTCTCTGCGATACTCATCGCACGCTCGATAACGCCGCGCGATTCGGCTCCTCGATCAATCAGGTCACCAAGGAAAATAAGCGTCGTATCGGCGGGGCCGCGCTCAGCCTCATCGAAAGCGATCCGCGACATCAGAATGTCCAGGCAATCGAGCCTGCCGTGGATATCACCGATGGCATAGACCCGCTCGCCATCGGGCAACCGATGCTGACGCGGCGCGACAGGTGCGCGCGAGAAGAATTTGCGTAAAACCATGAACAGCGGCAACCCTAGTCAAAAGGTATGAACCACGCCTTACACTGGTTCCTTCTCAAACAGCATTTTCGGATCGATTCCCAGTCGGACTATGTGCGCCCGAATGCGCGGCCATACCCGGTCCATGAATCGTTCGCGTTCGTCGCTGCACAGCCGGTCGATCGCGCCGGGTGCGACGAACATCCCGACGCCACGCCGAACGGTGACATAGCCATCGTCCTGCAACGATTGATACGCTTTTGCCACAGTCAGCGGGTTGGCTCCATGTTCGGCAGCGAATGCGCGAACCGAGGGTAACTGCGCGCCCTCGGCATAATCGCCTTCGAGAATCGAAGCTGCCAGGATCGCACGAAGACGAAGATAGACGGGAACGTCGCCGGATTCGTTAACTGTCATGCAGCATTAATACACCAACGCACTCAAAAAGTCATGTCCGATGTCAGGACCAGTTGCTGACCACGTCATCGAAAGCGGCGCGCGGGCGTTCGCTCAGTTCGCGCAACGGTGAGCCGATGAAGACAAATCCTGCAATGCGTTGGTCCGGCCCTCCAAAAGCATCGCGCACCGTGTCGGAATAGGCGGGCCAGCCGGTCAGCCATCCGCCGACAAACCCGCTTGCGTGTGTTGCTGTGAGCAGGTTCATGCAGACCGCCCCAGCAGATAATTGCTGCTCCCACAGCGCGATCTTACCAGGGACAGGTGCCGACAACACGACGACCAAAGTTGGAGCCTGATGCGCGAACTGCTCCATCGCCTCGATCTGGGAAGGCGTCGCTTGCGGCTGTTCTGCGCGATAGGCATCCACGATCAATGTCGCCAGCCGATCGCGCTGATCCGCCGCCACGACCACAAATCGCCATGGGTTGAGTTTTCCATGATCCGGCACGCGGATCGCTGCCTCCAGAATCGCCCGAAGCTGGGCATCGTCGGGCCCCGGCGCGACCATATCGCGTGGTTTGCCCGAACGCCGGGTGTGGAGCAGCGCAAGGGTCGAGGAAATGTCGTTAAGCATCGGCTGCGGGTAACAGTGGCACGGCGCTCGCGCAATCGACTTGCTACCGCGCAATCCGGTCTTAAACCCGTCGGAATGATCGCTGTTTTCATCGCACTTGCAATCGGGGCGTCCGATCCGGGCATTGCCGCCTTGCAGGAGGCGGACGCGCGTGTCGCGGCAATCGCCTGGCAATTGCAGACCACCAACGCGCCGCTTTGTTCGGAAACGGCTCCGCTCGCTGGTTTTACGATTCAGACGCTTGCGCAATATGAACCATTTGCGCGCCCCGCTGTTGCCCAGGGGGACGCGCTCGATCGCCGACCTATGGTGCAAGCCGTGGTTGCTGGTGGAACCGCTGACCGAGCAGGATTGAAAGCAGGCGATATTGTGCTTGAAATCGACGGTGCACCGACTCCCCGTGAGTTGCCGCCGCGGGCCAGCTATGACGCAACAGCCAAGACACAGGCTATGATCGATTCTGCGCTGCTGAGGCCGCCACTGGTCCTTCGCATCCTCCGCGGAAAGGTATCGAGAACGGTTGAATTGACCGGCGTGACCGGTTGTTCGTCACGGATAGAGATCGTGACCGGCAAAAGCCTGAACGCGGAGGCGGACGGCCACTATGTCCAGATATCGGGTTCACTGGTGGATTTTGCTGCCAATGACGATGAACTCGCCACGATCATCGCGCATGAACTGGCGCATAATATTCTCCACCACCCCTTGCGCCTCGATACAGAAAATACAGCCCGTGGGCTTTTCGCCAAGCTGGGAAAACGGGACACTCAAATTCGCAAGACCGAGTTTGAGGCCGATCGAATGGCTGTCTGGCTGGTCGCCCGCGCTGGTTATGACGTGGATGCGATCGTACCGTTCTGGATGCGGCTCGGCGAGCGAGCAGGTTCCGGCGCGCCGTCCGACGGCACGCACCCCGACTGGAACGAGCGCATCGACCGCGCCGCCGCCGCAGTGACAGAGGTTAAATCCCAGCGAGCGGCGAGCGCAGAACTGTTGCCTACGAACATGCCTCGCTAAGCGACCCGCGCAACAATCTTGGCGATTATATACTTGACAAAGCACCCCCTCACACCCTAGTGAGAGTGCATGACGAATTTCACCGCCCCGCACTTCACAGATCCAGACAAAGCCCGCGAGCATCTTGAAGCTCTGCGTTGGCCGCAGGGTCCGTATTGCCCGCATTGTGGTTCGTTTAAAGCGCAGCGGCTTCCTGCGCAGCGCGGCAAGGCAACCAAGGCCCATCCAGACGGCGCGATCCGTGCTGGCGTTATCCAGTGCAACGATTGCCGCAAGCAGTACTCGGTGACGGTTGCCACCCTGTTCGAGCGCAGCAAGGTTCCGTTGAATAAGTGGTTGCTCGCGACCTTCCTGCTATCGTCCAGCAAGAAGGGTATGAGCGCTCACCAGCTTCATCGTATGCTTGGCGTGACGTACAAAACTGCATGGTTCATGTTCCACCGTATCCGCGAAGCAATGCGCGAAGATGACAACGCCGACCTTGGCGCGAACGGTGGCATGGTTGAGGTTGATGAGACTTTCATCGGTCGCGACCCTTCCAAGGAACAGAAGCGCGGTGGCGCTCACCACAAGATGAAGGTCGTGACGCTCGTTGACCGCGAAACCGGCGTAGCTCGTTCGCGTGTTGTCGAGAACATCCGCATCGAAGAAATCGGCCCAATCGTTCGCAACAATCTTGCAGCCGAAGCCCGCCTGATGACCGACGAACTGTTGCTCTATCGCACCCTTGGCCGCGACTACGCGGACCATCAGGTCGTAAGCCACGGCAAGGAAGAGTATGTTCGCGGTGAAGCCTTCACCAACACCGTCGAGGGCTTTTTCAGCATCTTCAAGCGCGGCATGAAGGGCATCTATCAGCATTGCGGCAAGCAGCATTTGCACCGCTATCTGGCAGAGTTCGACTTTCGCTACAGCAACCGCATTGCTCGTGGCGTTGATGACACGGCCCGCACCGATCAGGTCCTACGCGGCATCGGTGGACGTCGCCTGATGTATCGACGGCCTAGTTTCGCAGCCTAAGACAAAAGCGCTGGGCAGGTGGCGTAGGCAGAGGCGAACGCCGCGAGACTGAAGCGTGAACAGATTGTGAATCGACTCTTGGTTTACAACGCTTTAACGAACGAACCCGAGGTGCGTTAACACCTCGGGTTGTTGCGTATGATTTTGGAAAAAACCGCCTCGGGGGCGGGTAGGTAATTTGCTAGCAGGGCTCATTTGCTCCTGACATTTGCGGTTGTCAACCCGCCTCCGTGCGCAAGCACGGACACTAAAGCCATGACTAAATACCTTGTAACGTACGATCTTCACAACGCCCGCAACTACGCACCCATTTATCGCCTTATGGCAATATGGGGTGCAACGAAGCTCACTGAATCGAACTGGCTAATCAGCGTTCAGGGCACCGCTGAACAGGTTCGCGACATCGTTATCACCGCTCTTGATGGTGACGATACTGCGGGCGTATTCGAGCTGACACAAGGCGCTGATTGGGCAACCCGTCGCGTCGGCCCCGCAGCAAACGCTTGGTTGTCGACAAACGTAACTCCAGCCCAACTGGCGGCTTAACCAAGGGGCCGCATTAAGCGGCCCCTTGCAAACTTCGGCGGGGCTTTCTCTCATTGAGACTTGCCCTGCCGTTCCCTTTCCGCGCCCTTTGACTCTCGTTCAGATTCATGGGGCTTAGGCGGTGTTGCGAGCATCCGCCGCAGCACGTCGTCTGTTTTTTGTTGATCGGTCTGTGTCATGGTCAAAATACCTACCATAGGTGGGGGAGATATCGAAGGGGTGGAGCAGCGGACGCAGTTTCTGCACGATCTTGGAATTTTGATCGCACTGTGGGGTAAGGTTGAAATGCATATCGAGTGCGAGATATGGAAAATAACCAAGATGGAGATGCTGCACGCTTCCATTGTTCTTGGAACGCTTCAACATAAAGCGAAAATCAGCATTCTTTATGCCTTGTTGCGCCTCGAAGGTCGAGACGATGCGATCTCTCATCTCAAAACTGCAATGTCATTTGCAAAGCGTAATGCCCTTATGCACGGCACTCTGGCGTCCGAACATGACTTTACAAAATTCAGTTTCTTTACGCGTTCGGTTGATGACCGTTACCGAGTGAAGAGACATGATTATAATGCCGCCACGTTCCACGATCACGTCTGGCAGTTCCGCGAGTTAGCGTCTGCGGCGGTGGACTGCTTAACGGTCACACATGACCAGCTTGAGGAAATATGCACGAGCGGCGCAATTCGAAGGGCTAGGGACTTAACATCTCCATAGCCACCGTCGCGAAGCTCTTCCTGGCTCTCGGTAAGCCAAAGACCCACAGCCTCACGCAACGCGCTTAGCTGTAGGTCCGTGAACTCAATTTCTGCGCCGGCCTGTCCCGACAATCCTGTAGCGTTATCTTGGTGCTTTGTCATGTATATAATCGCCACAATCTTCTTCACACGCGCAATTTCCGCGCTAGTCTTCGCGGCATGATCGGGCGCGATAGACGCCTGTTACGCTTAAGGAATTTGTGCCGCATGGATACCCCAACCGCCGATTCACCGGGCGAACCCGATATCAGCCACGTCAATCCCGCCAGTGGCGAAACATGGTTCGGGCATCCCCGGCAACTGGCGCGGTTGTTCACGACCGAGATGTGGGAACGGTTCGGCTTTTACGGTATGCGAGCGCTGTTGACGCTGTACCTCGCCGACCATTTCCTTTTCAGCGACCAGACGACGACCGGCCTTTATGGCGGGTTCACAGCGCTGGTTTACCTGACGCCGCTGGTCGGCGGGCTGATCGCGGATCGCTACCTCGGCGCGAAAAGGTCGATCAAGTTCGGCGCGCTGGTCATGTCGCTCGGCTATTTCGTGCTTTGTTTCGGCGGACAGACTGCGACCCCTTTCGCGAAGGTCGACGGCCAGCGTTACGAAATCACGGTCAAGGGCTCGGGCGAAACCCGTCATCAGTTCGTCAATATCGACAACCGTTCGTTGCTGATAAAGGGGAATGACGACAAAACGGTTTCGCTTCTTGGCGCCGATGGCAAAGAAGTTCGCCGCGTCGAAGGCAAGGATTTCGAAGCAGGCGGCGACCGTAATCCATTTTATACAGCGTTGATGCTGGTCGCTCTGTCGCTGATCACGGTCGGCAACGGGTTCTTTAAACCGAATATCTCAACCATCGTCGGTTCGCTTTATGCACAGGGCGACCGGCGCCGCGATGCGGGTTTCACGATATTCTACATGGGCATCAACCTCGGCTCGCTGTTTTCGCAACTGCTATGTCCGTTTCTTGCGGTTGCTGTCGGCTGGTGGGCAGGCTTTTTGCTGGCAGCGATCGGAATGCTGTTTTCGTATAGTTTGATCCAGTTCGATGGCGGCAAGCTGAAGGGTTATGGCGAGCCGCCCGTCTCCACCGGTCCGGACCGGTCCAAGCTCATCTACATCGGTGCATTGCTCGCGATTCCCGTGATCTGGTTTCTGTTCACGAACCTGATGAATGCGCCACACGCGGGGTCGGGATCGGGTATCGTCGGTTATCTTCTCGCATTGCCGATCATGGCAAAGGCATTGTTCTTTACCTTTATCATTGCAGTCATCGGCATCCCGATCTGGTCGTCGCGCGTGGGTTCGCGACAGGAGTTTCAGATGATGCTGGCGGCGATCGTGCTGATCGTCTTCAACGTCACTTTCTGGACGCTGTTCGAACAGGCAGGGTCTTCGCTGACCCTGTTCGCCGATCGCAATACCGACCTGTCGATCTTTGGCTGGTTCAGCATTTCGGCGGGACAGACGCAGTTTTTCAACGCGTTCTTCATCGTGGCGCTTGCCCCGGTGTTCAGTGTCCTGTGGACGGCTATGGCGCGGCGTGGGATCGAACCGACCATTCCGGTCAAGTTCGGAATCGCACTGATCGGTGTTGGCCTCGGTTTTCTGTTCCTCGTATGGGGAACGCAGTTTGTCGGCCCCGATTACAAGGTCGGCATCTGGTGGCTCGCCGGACTTTACCTGATCCATTCGATCGCCGAACTCTGCATCTCACCGGTTGGCCTCAGCATGATCACCAAGCTGTCGATTGCGCGTGTCGTCGGCATGATGATGGGGGTCTGGTTCCTGTCGATCTCTGTTGCCCAGTATTTCGCCGGAATGGTCGCGCAGGTTGCCAGCGTCGAAACCGTTGGCGGTCAGGTGACCAATGCGAAGGTCAGCCTGGATACCTATGCGGGAACGTTCTGGACGATCGGCCTTTTCGCGGCGGGTATCGGCGTGTTCCTGCTGATCGTCTCACCGCTCATCAGGAAGTGGATGCACGGGGTTAAATAGCGGGAGCCGGGTTCTCAACTATCGTTCCCGATTGTCGCGCGATGGAAATGGTTGCGGCCACGTCCATCGTGACATTGCCCAGCGTCCGGAAAATATCGGGCACCGTTTCGACCGCGACCAAAAGTGCGAGCGGTTCGAGCGGGACGCCCATCACGAGCGCTACCGGCGCGACGGACGAGAAATAGGTGATCGTGCCGGGCAGGCTGACCGAACCCATCGTCGTGACCGCGGCCGTCGCAACGCCCGCGAACAGGACGGTGGGGTCAGCGCAATGCCGTACCAGTGCGCAATATACAGCGCGACGGCGAGGTTCATTGCGGGACTGGTCGCGCGGAATAGCGCCACCGCCAGCGGCAGGACGACCCCTGCCGTCGCCTGAGGCGCGCCAAGATTTTCCGTGGCGCGCAACATTTCGGGCAACGACGCGAGCGAGGACTGGGTGCTGATCGCAACGGCCTGAGCCGGGGCGACCGTGCGGGCAAATGTCATCAGGGGAACACGTCCGGCGATCCGCGCGACGCCATAGCCGCTCAGTCCGACCAAAATCCCCATGCTCGACACGCAAACGACATAATGGGCGAGCGCGCCGAACGCGGCTGCGCCCGACCGGGCACCGACTGCAAACGCCAGTGCGAACACCCCAATGGGTGCAAACCGCAAGACCCAGCCGATGATGATCAACATCGTATCGGCAAGCGCACTGAAAAACCCCGTCATCCTGTCACGCGGTCCGGGCGGCAATTGGGTGACGGCGAACGCAAAAAAGGTTGCGAACACCACCAGCGGCAGGATCGCATTGTCGGCGGCTGCGGAAATGGGGTTGGATGGAATGATCGATCGCACGAAATCGCCGAGTGTCGGCACTGGGCCGGTCGGCGCGGCCTGGCTCAATGCTGCCTTCAGTGCGCTCGCCGATTCTGCGGGCATCGGCCACAAATCGAGTAGTATCGGAAAGATCAGTGCCGATACGATCGTCGTCGCCCATAACACCGCGACGAACCAGATCATCGCGCGTCCCGCCAGTCGCCCTGCGCGCGCGGCCTCTGCGGTCTGCCCGATCCCCGTAACCAGCAGAGCCACCACAAGGGGAATAATCGTCATGCGCAAACCGTTCAGCCACAGCGTCCCGACAGGATCGGCGATCGATGCCGCCGTCTTTGCCATTTCTGGTGAAAATGCCACTGCGGCGATCCCGAGGATCAGCCCTACGATGAGCGCGGAAAGAATACGTGTTGCGTTCGACATCACACCGTCTTGCCTTCTATGACAATCAGGCGAAAGCAGTAATTCCAACGGGTAATTCGGTCGATAAGAAGAGGAAGCCTCAGAGTGACGCGTAAATTTTTCGGCACCGACGGAATTCGCGGACGTACCAACGTTGCGCCAATGACGGCAGAAATCGCGATGAAAGTGGGGCAGGCAGCAGGCAGCTATTTCCTGCGGGGCAGCCACCGTCATCGTGTCGTTATCGGCAAGGACACGCGTTTGTCGGGTTACATGATGGAATCGGCGCTCGTTGCCGGATTCACCAGCGTTGGCATGGATGTCATCCAGTTCGGGCCGATCCCGACGCCCGCCGTCGCTCTGCTTACCCAGTCGATGCGCGCCGATCTTGGCGTGATGATCTCAGCCAGCCACAACCCTTATGAAGATAACGGGATAAAGCTGTTCGGTCCCGACGGCTACAAACTGTCCGACGAAGCCGAAGCGGAAATCGAACGGCTGCTCGATGTTCCGACTGCGCTCGCACCTTCGCGCGATATCGGTCGCGCCCGCCGGGTGGAGGATGCGCGCGGTCGTTACATTCATGCTGCGAAATCCACTTTTCCCGAGGATCTTCGACTCGACGGGCTGAAAGTCGTGATCGATTGCGCAAACGGTGCCGCTTATCAGGTCGCTCCGATGGCTCTTTGGGAGCTTGGCGCAGAACTCATCCAGATCGGCGTGACGCCGGACGGCCGCAATATCAACGACGGCTGCGGATCGACTGCACCGGCACTGTTGCAGGAAACCGTCGTCGCCAGTGGAGCGCACATCGGTATTGCCCTCGACGGAGACGCCGACCGCCTGATCGTGGTCGATGAAACCGGCCAGATCGTCGACGGCGACCAGTTGATGGCGCTGATCGGAACGAGCTGGGCACGCCACGGCTTGCTACGGGGAAATGGTATCGTCGCCACGGTGATGTCCAACCTCGGCCTTGAACGATATCTACAGGGGCAGGGGCTGACTCTTGAACGGACAAGCGTTGGCGACCGTTATGTCCTTGAAAAAATGCGCAAGTCCGGGTTCAACGTCGGCGGCGAACAGTCGGGGCACATCATCCTGTCCGACTATGCGACGACGGGCGACGGCCTGATCGCGGCGCTTCAGGTGCTGGCCGAATTGGTCAAGACGGGCAAGCCAGCCAGCGAATTGCTCCGGCTTTTCGATCCCGTGCCGCAACTTTTGAAGAACGTGCGCTTTTCGGGGGGCAAGCCTCTCGAAGATAAAAACGTCAAAGCAGCTATCGCCGAAGCCGAAGCCGAACTGGTGGGCAAAGGGCGGCTCGTCATTCGTCCATCCGGCACTGAACCCTTGATCCGGGTCATGGCGGAGGGCGACGACAGCGCTCAGGTCACGCGACTGGTCGATATGATCTGCGAGACGGTGAAGGCCGCAGGATAATGCTGGAAATGCGTCCCGATTGCGAATCTTGCGGGCGTGATTTGCTGCCTGATGCCGGCGCATTGATCTGTTCTTTCGAATGCACATGGTGTCCTGATTGCGCAGGGTCGCAATGTCGCAATTGCGGTGGCGCTCTGGCACCCCGACCTACCCGTGCCGCCGACCTGCTTGCCAAAAACCCCGCATCGACGGAACGGAAGTTCCGGGGATGACGGCGCGCGTCCTTATCATTGCCGGGTCGGATAGCGGCGGCGGCGCTGGGATACAGGCCGATATCAAGACTGTGACGATGCTTGGCGGTCATGCGATGACGGCGATTGCGGCGATCACGGCCCAGAACACCACCGGGGTTCAGGCGGTTCACCCGGTGCCGACCGACATGGTCATCGCACAAATCAAAAGCTGTTTAAACGACATTGGCGCGGACGCGATAAAGATTGGCATGATCGGATCGGCGGCAACGGTAGAAGCGGTGGCAGACACTCTTGCGCCACTGTCGATCCCAATCGTCTTCGACCCGGTAATGGTGTCGACCAGTGGCAGTCGGTTGGCCGATGCCGCGACCATAGCGGCGTTCGACAGGCTCATCGCGATGGCATCGGTGGTCACTCCGAATCTGCCTGAATTAGAGGCGCTTGGCGGCGAAGATCGATTGGTCGCTCTCGGCGGGACGGTGTTGGTCAAGGGCGGGCATGCCAATGGCGACGAAGTTACCGATCGACTGATCGACGCCAACGGCACCCGCGCAATATGGTCGGCGCCGCGCATTGATACGACCAGCACGCATGGGACCGGCTGCACGCTTGCCAGCGCCATCGCGACGTCGCTTGCACAAGGGGCCAGTCTTGAAAGCGCAGTCGCCGATGCCCGGCTTTTCGTGCGCCTCTCGCTTCTCAATGCGCCCGGTCTCGGTTCAGGTCACGGTCCGATGGGACAACAACGGGTCGTCCTGGATGTTGCCCCCGAAATGCGCCTGAACCAGATAACGCTCGGCGCGACCGATCACGAAGCTTCGCGTGGCTTTTATCAAACGCTTGGCTTGAAACTGATCGTGGATTCGGCTCCCGACTATGCCCGCTTCGAAGCTCCCGGTGGCGTTACGCTTTCGATCCATCGCGGTAGTGCCGGTACCTATTTCGAATGCAATAATCTGGACGTCGAGGTTGCAAGGCTGCAACAGGCGGGCGTGATATTCCACATACTGCCGACCGAACAGCCGTGGCTCTGGCGCGAAGCCTGGACCCGCGATCCTGCGGGCAACGCCATCTGCCTTTACACAGCGGGCGAAAGTCGGAGGTTTCCACCATGGCGCGTGTGATCCGCCCCTCCATGCGGCACGAAAAAATCTGCCTGTCACCCGTCGCCGGAGTCGATGAGGCAGGCAGGGGGCCGCTCGCCGGTCCCGTTGTCGCCGCAGCCGTTATCCTACCTGCAAGGGGCATCCCGCGCGGTATCAATGACTCCAAGAAACTGTCTGCACCCGAACGCGCCCGGCTGCATGACCGGTTGCAATTATGCGCAATCGTCGGTGTCGGGATCGTCGAGGCTGACGAGATCGATACGCTCAACATCTATTGGGCAACGATGAAGGCGATGACGTTGGCCGTCTCCGCACTCGATTGCGTCCCGGCTCACGTTCTTGTCGACGGCAACCGCTTGCCGAAATGGGATCACGCCGCGACCGCGATCGTTGGTGGCGACGCACTTAGCCTTTCGATCGCGGCCGCGTCGATTATCGCAAAACACGTCCGCGACACCATCATGCTTTCCCATGCCGAGCAATGGCCGCACTATGGCTGGGCGTCGAACAAAGGCTATGGTTCGCCCATCCATCTGGCCGCATTGCGCGAACACGGACCCTGTCCGCTCCATCGCCGTAGCTTTGCACCCGTCCGCGACCACGATTTGCGACGAACTGAGTCTTTGATGTCACACGCCATCAGTTGAGTCGGTCGGCAGGCGGCCCCACCAGATGTCGTGGCAGACTCGTTTCGTTCTCGCGCCGTCAAACCCCCACTTCGCCAGCGATTATTAACTGCGACCTTGACCCGCGACTCGGAGGGACTCACACAGGGGCCAGATTTAACGGGGGCGTTTTGGTGGGATTGTTACAGAAATTAAAGCCGGTTGCGCCGATCCGCGAACTGCCGCTCGATCAGATCATCATGGATGACTGCATCGCGGCAATGGCTTCGTTACCGGATGCTTGCGTGGACATGGTGTTCGCCGATCCGCCGTATAACCTCCAGCTTGGCGGTGACCTGTTCCGTCCAGAGGGCGGTCGCGTCGATGCCGTCGACAACGACTGGGACAAATTCGATACGTTTGCGGCCTATGACGCCTTCACCAGCGCGTGGCTGGCCGAAGCACGCCGCATCCTGAAGCCCAGCGGCACGCTTTGGGTTATCGGCAGCTACCACAACATCTTTCGCGTCGGCTCGCGCCTTCAGGATCAGGGTTTCTGGATTCTGAACGACATTGTCTGGCGCAAAGCCAATCCGATGCCGAACTTCAAGGGCACCCGTTTCACCAATGCCCATGAAACGCTGATCTGGGCTGCGAAGGGAGAGGGCGCGCGTTACACTTTTAACTACCGCGCGATGAAGAGCCTGAACGACGAACTGCAAATGCGCTCGGACTGGAGCTTCCCGATCTGCGGTGGTCAGGAACGGCTGAAACGTGGCGGTACGAAGGCGCATCCCACGCAAAAGCCAGAGGCACTGCTTTACCGGATTATGCTGGCTTCGACGAACCCCGGCGATATCGTTCTCGATCCGTTTTTCGGCACGGGAACCACAGGGGCGGTAGCGCGCCGCCTCAACCGTCGCTGGATCGGCATCGAACGCGACGCGACCTATTGCGACGTCGCCCGCGAACGCATCGAAGCCGCGTTGCCGCTCGATGAATCGGCGATCACGACCATGCAGTCGCCGAAGTCACAACCGCGCGTTGCGTTCGGAACTCTGGTCGAAACCGGCGCAATCAAGCCCGGAACGCAGGTTTTCGATACAAAACGCCGCTGGATCGCGACCGTTCGTGCCGATGGCTCGCTCTCTCATGCCGAAGCGCTCGGTTCGATCCACAAACTCGGTGCCCAGCTTCAGGGCGCACCGTCATGTAATGGCTGGACTTTCTGGCACTACGATGCCGGCGGCACCGCGAAACCGATCGACACCCTCCGCCAAACCTACATCCTCGCAACAGAACCGTGACTCGCACTTACCTCCGACCGACAGCATTCGTCGACACTCCAGTCAATTTCGACGGTCAGGTCGCGCGCCTTGCTGGCGGGATGATGTTTTTCGCGGCCTATGAAATCATTACCATAGCCGAGGGCAAACGCTCCTCGCGGCTCGTTCCGATCGACCGGTTCGAGCCGACAGAAGATCAAGCCGCCATCCACACGCGTATCACCGCTCCTCGTGCGCCCCTTGCGATGGGGGAGCGCACGATCCGCCTCGACCAGCCGCAGGTCATGGGCATCCTAAACATGACACCTGACAGTTTCTCGGATGGCGGCAAATACAGCACTGACCCCGCGCGAGCTGCTGCAATCGGCATCGACATGGCCGCCGCCGGAGCAGCAATCATCGATGTCGGCGGTGAATCGACCCGGCCCAGCGCCGCTCCGGTCTGGGAGGGTGACGAGATCGTCCGCACCCAACCCGTTATCGAACGCCTGACCCGTAGCGGTGCGGCGGTTTCTATCGACACCCGCAAAGCCAGCGTTATGGACGCCGCCCTTTCTGCTGGCGCGACGATGGTCAACGACGTCTCCGCGCTGATGTTCGATACGCAGGCCCTTGCGTTGATGGCTCGAGCTACCTGTCCGGTGGTCTTGATGCACTCGCCGGACGCGGCGAAAACGCTTCATGACGGCCCGGCACAAGCCGACCCGCTGATTGAAACTTACGACTGGCTGTCAGATCGCATTAAGGCGGTGGTGGCTGTCGGAATCGACCGTGCGCGGATCATTGTCGATCCTGGCATTGGTTTCGGCAAATCAGTGGCGGCCAATCTTGCTATCATCAACGGCCTGTCGTTGTTCCACGGCCTTGGTTGCCCGCTCCTGCTCGGGGCGAGTCGCAAACGCTTCATCGGGGCGCTGTCGAACGAGGCGTCGGTCGAACACCGTCTTGGCGGTTCGGTCGCAGTTGTGCTGGAAGGGGCGAAGCAGGGCGTCCAGCTGCTCCGGGTCCACGATGTGCCGGAGACGGTACAGGCGTTGAAAGTCTGGCGCGGATTGCGCGATCAGGCGCTGAGCTAATCGCTAAAGCTAAGCTGCGTCGGAAATTCCGAGTTCGGCCAACTTGCGATAAAGCGTCGAACGTCCGATCCCGAGCCGCCGCGCAACCTCTGTCATGCGACCGCGGTAATGACCGATCGCCAATCTGATCACATCAGCTTCGATCGCGTCGAGTGTGCGCAAATTACCGTCGGGCTGAAATAAAGTAACCCCCGCTGCCTGACCCTCGCTGTCATGTCCGCGCGGGCGTCCGGTGACCAATTGCCCCGCGATGTGCGGGAAGTCTGCCGCCGTAAGAGCATCGCCGTCGCAAAGGACCGCGGCACGGAACAATGCATTCTGCAACTGTCGCACATTGCCCGGCCAGACATAGCCACTGAGCAGCGCCATCGCTTCTTCGGTAATGCCAAGACCGCGCAAGCCGGGTTGTCGTGCAATCCGCGCCATCATATGCCGCGCCAGTGCCGGGACATCTCCCGCCCTTTCACGCAGCGGTGGTATGGCAACCTGAACCACGGCCAGCCGATAATACAGGTCTTCGCGGAAACGACCGCCCGCAACTTCGTCGATCAGCGACCGATTTGATGCCACGATCACGCGCACGTCGACTTCGCGGGCTCGACCACCGATCGGCAGCACTTCGCCTGACTGAAGCACGCGCAGCAGTTTGATCTGTGCTTCCAACGGCATCTCGCCGACTTCATCGAGAAACAAAGTGCCACCATCGGCGTCGATAAATTTGCCAACCTGTTGCTGGAACGCGCCCGCAAACGCGCCTTTTTCGTGGCCGAATAATTCGCTTTCGATCAGATTGGACGCCATTGTTCCACAATTGATGGTGACCAACGGCCTTTTGGCGCGGGGTGATGCCGCATGGATTGCTTCGACCACGACAGCCTTGCCGACGCCGCTTTCGCCCTCGATCAGCAGTGACACCCGCGCTCGCGCAGCTTTGGCAGCAATAGCAAGCGCGGACCGAAATTTCGGCGCTGACCCAACGATCTCGTCGAAACCCAGCGGTGCCGACATCTTTTCAGTCAGCGGGCGCAATTCGCCGCCACCAGAGCCATTTTCCACCGCGGCGACCAGCGCCGCCAGAAGCCGCTCGGGCGCAATCGGCTTTACCAGAAAATCGGAAGCCCCGCGCGCATTGCCGAAACGGCAATGTCGACCGATTCGTTTGCCGTCAGCATCAAGATCGGCAGAGCAGGGCGGCGGGCGCGTAATTCTGCGATCAGTGCGCCGACGTCTTCGCCGGGCCGGTCAATAAGGATAGCGTCGAGCATCATGCCGTCGCGCGTGCCGAGCATTGCAATGGCGATTTCAGGATCGCCAGCCACAATCGATCGCCATCCGGCACGGGCCGCCAGCGCCGACACAAGCCGGACCTGCGCGGGCTCGTCATCGACCAGCATGACCATGCGGGTGCCGTTAGGTGCCATTATCCCCATATTCCCTGTGTCGTTCCATCCCATCGTTTATCACCCGGTAGTAAAGTTCAGCTTAACCTGCCCCATCATCCCGGTTGTGCGGTGTTCATATCAAGGACTTGAGGCTGGCCCCGTCCCCCGTTATGGCTCGCAACGATTGTCATTAGATACGGGGTTTTGCGACATGGCGGATGCAGTCGAAAATAATAATGATCTACCGGCGCACGTTGATTCGTACGGGCGCTTTATTACGTGGTTCAAAAATGGGGCCATTGCTGTTGCGTTTATCGTTGCCGTCGTAGTCACGATCATTGTCGTTACTCGGTGAAAATTGCTGTCCTGAAGGAAACTACCGAGGGGGAACGTCGCGTTTCGGCTTCTGCTGAAACGGTCAAGAAGTTCATCGGTTTGGGCGCAATAGTTGCTGTTGAGAGTGGCGCGGGGGCAACTGCATCGGTTTCGGACCAGGCTTTTGCCGATGCCGGGGCCATTATCGGAGACCGTTCGGCTGTTTTGGCAGATGCCGACATATTGCTGGGCGTGGCAGGGCCGACGCCAGCGAGCCTTGTCGGCGTGAAGCCGGGCGCCTGGCTTGTTGCCGGTCTCAATCCCTTCGCCGAACGCGCCCGTGTGGACGAATATGCCGCATTGGGTGTCGAGGCGCTGGCGATGGAGTTCATGCCGCGAATCACCCGCGCGCAGTCGATGGACATATTGTCGTCACAGTCGAACCTGTCGGGTTATAAATCCGTCCTTGATGCCGCGTCGGAATATGGCAAAGCATTTCCGATGATGATGACCGCCGCCGGAACAGTATCTGCGGCACGTGTTTTTGTCATGGGTGTCGGTGTCGCGGGACTTCAAGCCATTGCAACCGCCCGTCGTCTCGGCGCTCAGGTTTCCGCGACCGACGTTCGTTCTGCGGTTAAGGAACAGATCGAATCGCTCGGTGCCAAGGCGATCTTCGTTGAAGACGTAAAGGGTATCGAGGGCGAAGGTTCAGGCGGCTATGCCACTGAAATGTCCGACGAGTATAAGGCTGCTCAAGCTGCTCTGGTATCGTCGCATATTGCCAAGCAGGACATTGTCATCACGACGGCACTGATCCCCGGACGTCCGGCCCCACGCCTGATTTCCGATGCTCAGATTGCCAGCATGAAACCGGGCAGCGTGATCGTAGATCTCGCGGTCGAGGCGGGCGGCAACGTCGAAGGCGCAGTCGCAGGACAGGTAGTTGAGGTTCATGGCGTAAAAATCGTCGGCCACCGCAACGTCCCCTCGCGTCTCGCAACAGATGCCAGCGCATTGTTCAGTCGCAATCTGTTTAACTTCCTCAGCGCCTTTTGGGACAAGGAAGCGGGCAAGCCTGTGCTCGACGAAGAAATCGGCAACGCAATCCGGCTTACGCAGGGTGGCAAAGTCGTCAGCGAGCGGTTGCTCAGCTAAACCGGACGGGAATAACAATGGACTTTATTAGCATCCTATCCATCTTCGTGATGGCTTGTTTCGTTGGCTATTACGTCGTCTGGTCGGTCACACCCGCGCTGCATACGCCGCTCATGGCGGTAACCAACGCGATTTCGTCGGTCATCATTGTCGGCGCGCTTATCGCGTCCGCAGCTCCGGGCAGCGACACGTCGAAATATCTCGGCCTGCTCGCCGTTGTGCTTGCCAGCGTCAACATTTTCGGGGGGTTCGCCGTCACCGCGCGAATGCTCGCCATGTATAAGAAGAAGGAACGGTAATGGAACACGCCGTTCAAAACCCGCTGGTGGGCCTTGCCTACCTGATCGCGGGAGTATGCTTCATTTTGGCGCTGCGCGGTCTGTCGTCGCCCGCCACCAGCCAACGCGGCAATCGCTATGGCATGGTCGGCATGGTGATCGCCGTCGGCACGACATTGCTTGTCCACCACACTGCAAACCTGCCCGAAATTCTGGTCGCCATCGCCATCGGTGCGGCCATTGGTCTCGTCACCGCGCGCAAGATCGCGATGACGGACATGCCGCAGCTTGTGGCCGCGTTTCACTCTCTCGTCGGTATGGCAGCCGTGCTTGTTGCTGCTGCTGCCTTCCTGAACCCGGCAGCGTTCGGCATTCTCGACGCCAGCGGCACCATCGAACCCGTCAGTCGCATCGAAATGGGCCTTGGCGTCGCGATCGGTGCGATCACGTTCAGCGGTTCGGTCATCGCGTTCCTGAAACTCAACGGTAACATGGGCGGTAAACCGATCATGTTGCCCGGTCGCCATGTCATTAACCTTGGGCTGCTCGCCGGGATCATCGGTCTTGTTGCTTACTTTACGACCGATCAGGCACCTTGGGTGTTCTTCACGATCACGGCGCTTGCGTTCGTGATCGGCTTCCTGCTCATCGTGCCCATCGGCGGTGCAGATATGCCGGTCGTCGTGTCGATGCTGAACAGCTATTCGGGCTGGGCGGCGGCGGCGATGGGCTTCACGCTCCACAACACCGCAATGATCATCACCGGCGCGCTCGTCGGTTCGTCGGGTGCGATCCTGTCGTACATCATGTGCAAGGCGATGAACCGCAGTTTCATCAGCGTCATCGCAGGCGGCTTCGGCGCGGCTGCTGGCCCCACGGGCGGCGAGGCAAAGTCCGACCGTCCGTGGAAGCGCGGCTCGGCCGAAGATGCTGCTTATATGATGGCTCAGGCTGATCAGGTTATCATCGTCCCCGGTTACGGCATGGCCGTCGCACAGGCACAGCACGTCTTGCGCGAAATGGGCGATCTGCTGAAGAAACAGGGCGTGAAGGTGAAGTACGCCATCCACCCGGTCGCCGGCCGTATGCCCGGCCACATGAACGTCCTGCTTGCCGAAGCCAATGTGCCGTATGACGATGTGTTCGAACTGGAGGACATCAACAGCGAGTTCGCCCAGACTGACGTCGCCTTCATCATCGGCGCGAACGACGTCGTGAACCCGGCGGCAAAGACCGACAAGGGATCGCCGATTTACGGCATGCCCGTGTTCGATGTCGGCAAGGCAAAGACGATCTTCTTCATCAAGCGCAGCATGGGCGGCGTAGGTTATGCCGGTGTCGATAACGATGTGTTCTATATGGACCAGACCATGATGTTGCTCGCCGATGCCAAGAAGATGGTCGAGGATATCAATAAGGCACTGGCGCACTAGTAGGGTCGTGTACGGCTGTAGCGTGGCTACAGCCGTACACGATCGGTCGGCGCGACAGTAGCCGTGTTCGACGAAGCTGCTTTGCCGTGGCGCTCCGCTGGACTTTTGGATCGACAGGTTTCACTCTGATTTCAGGCGGTTATGCCGTAGATCTCGGGGGAGAATATTCAGTTCGATCATCGGAGGCGGTTTTCGGTTAGTCCGTACGCAGCCGCGTATCTCTGATCGCGTTCACCGTTGTCCGGCACAAGATCGTGGTCGGGGAGGCATGGTGGGCAACCAAGGGGCATTTCTGGACACTGTTCGGTGCATATTTCCTGCTCGGTCTGGCATTCTTGATTGCGACCATCCTTGATTGCGACCATCGCCATAGTCGCCACAACCAGCCCACAGTTGCTGGCCGCATATGCCACTGCAAATCCCGAAGCCATTAACGTCGCCGTGCAGCAGCTAACTCGCCAGTCAGCGGGTTTATCTGTCGGCTTGATCGTGGGAATGGTGGTTGGTGCATTATTTGGTGTCGCTATAATTACGGTTAATTTCGGCGCAATCGCCACAGCGGCGCTAGAACTCGGCGCTCTGGTCGATGATGATGAAATGGGGGCAGCGGGGTGAAATCGTTATTCCCCCATCCACCCCAGCGTAATCGACATGCGTCTGTTGCGCGGGTCCAGCCGGTCACCGGGCACATAGGGTTCCCGGTCGGCCACTCCTTCGATCCTTGCGAACCTTGGGCTAGTCACCCCGGCAATGAGCAAAGCCTGCCGCGTCGCTTCTGCCCGCGCCGTGGAAAGCAGCCAGTTGTTCATTGGCCCCATTGCCGCATAGGGCAGCGCGTCGGTATGCCCCCGCACGATCAGGTCGTTGGGTACATCCGCCGCGACCTTCGCCACCTCCGCAATCAGATCGCGAGCATCGGGTGACAGGCGGTCAGTTGCCGTTGCAAACATCGAAAAGTCGGCTTCATCGACAATATCGATCCGCAACCCCTCACGCGTTTCCGTAAACCGGATGTTCTTCACTAGTCGTTTCAGCCCAGGCTTGCTGTCGATCCGTACCTGAAGCGCGCGTTTAAGATCCTCGAAACGCTAACGATCGAGCACTTTGGGATCGCCGCCTGCCGGGACGATCCAGATGGTGCCGTCGGCGTTGATGCTGACGCGGTCGGCGGCGGGGATCGTGATCGGTCCGCCGTCGCCCAGGACGGGATGTCCGTCGCGGGTGGCGCGGCCCGTGACCCTGTTGTGTAGTCCGACAAATATCGACCGTGCTGTTGCGCTGGCGTCGGGATCGGACATCGCGCCGGGGTTGAACGCCGACAATGACGACAATGACCGTTTGCAGAAACTGGCTGACGAGGTGGCGCGGATTGCTTCAACTTTGGCCGAACTTGCGGGCAGTCCGCTCAGCAGTGGGGGCGATGCGTTTAGTGACGGCCTGATCGGATATCGTGCCGCGCCGATACCCATTTCGACAAGAACCGTGACGGTGAACGGGGCCGACGTGCGAAAGATGATCCGGATGCGGAGACTGCGCGATCGTTTTCTGTCGGCCGATCTGTTCGGCGAGGCCGCGTGGGACATTCTGCTCGACCTGATGGCCGCGCGGATCGAGGGGACGCAGGTGGCGGTATCCAGCCTGTGCATCGCCGCCGCAGTTCTGCCGACGACGGCCCTGCGCGCAATTCGCGGTATGACGGAACGGGGGCTGTTCCTGCGTGTGTCGGATGCTCACGACAAACGACGGATTTTCATCCAGTTGAGCGACGCCACGGCAGACGCAATGCGCGGCTACCTCTCGGCAGTAAAACAACAGGGTGCTGTTTTCGCCTGATATCGAGAAGCGAATGAAGATGCGGATCAGGACGGGAAAACTTGGTTTCCGGTTCTGATGGTGGGCGCTGACGGGCTCGAACCGCCGACCCTCTCGGTGTAAACGACCGCTACCCGCGCCAATCAGCCGTTTTTTGAGCAGCGCCAGAGGGGATTTTCCCACCTTCCCCTCTGGCGAGGCATTTTCCGGGTGGTTCACTGGTTCAATTTGAACCGCCGAACCTCTCGGGTGTCGTCAAAGCTCTGGTCATTGAACTCAGAATGAATAAAGGCGGATCGGTGATAAAGTTTTTAAGAAAATTACAGAATAGCGTAAGACTATTCGTCGCACGGGACACAGCCCACACACTCACTGTTAAAGCACGCGGGCTGTGCTTGCAGTGCGAGACTGCAATGGCGGAACCCGGCACTCACGAATGCGGACCCTGTCGTGAAAAACTCGACGAAATTTGGTAACTATTGCTCCGTGATTGTGAAGGCATCGAGGAATGCCGGCGTCAGGCCCTGCTGCCTGCATATGAAGTCTATAGACCCTGACGACGGTGCGATATTAGCAAAGGTGAGAACCGTTGAGGTATTGTTGGTCGGGTCCATCGACTGAGACGCGGCACCAATAACGACATCGAATGGCGCGCGCGATGCTGCACGTGAGCCGCGAACACCGATCGTATAAAGTTTTGCGTTATCAAGCCCACTTATTCGCACAGTCATATCATGGCCCGCAGTGGCCGTGAAATCCGAATACCACGTGCTTTGCATTACCTGATCGGGGAATACCCCGCTGTTATTTCCCGTGCTTGCCCCAAGTGCTGTCGAGAAGCATTGCATCCTATCAGCGGACACCATCTTCACGGACCAGCCAGTTGTAACGCCAGCCGGTGTCAGGATCGTAGTGAGGTCGGCGGGTAGAATGCCCGGCGTCGAGGTATTGTCACTACCGACAGCACCATTCCACCTGTTCCACCCGGCTGGCACCGGCAACGTGCTGAAACTTGGATCGATATTCGCGGACTTCGCCACGCTGGGCGCGGAAACCGTGACAGCAAGACCCGATGTCGTTTTGGGGCTACCCGTTGCACCAGCCAGCGTTTCAACCAGTGAGACCGTTTTCGATCCGGTAGTGCTAAACGTGCCTGTGACCGTCACCCCGCTAACATTCAGCGTGGTGCCGTCCGAAGCCGTTGCTGTGATCGTGGAGCCGGACGTCTTTCCTGCAATGGTGCCGGTATATCCGGTTCCAGAGGTCGCAGTATTTGGTGTGATCGACAACACTTGCAGCACAGGAGCAGTCGCAGAGAACGCCAGCGGCGCACGCGTCGGCAGCGATGGGCGAACCGGCGTGCCATTGTCGAACACAGCGCCGCTCATATCAGGTGCACCCAGCGCGAGATAGCTGACTGTACCGGCCAATCCGCCAAGAGATGCGTGCGTGAGACGAACGACGTTCGCGGACTGTCGGACCGCAGCGGTAATCGCCGGGGTTGTTGTATCGGAAAGCGTGATCGACGCACCGGTGATGCCCGACGTCGGGGTGATATCGGTGCCGTTGGGATTGGTGAAGGTGATGTCCGTATGCGTCGAATCGACGGCGGTCGAGCTGGTGGCGATCGGGCCGGAATAAACCGTCGTTCCTGCAAGCACCGCGAGGAAGTTGGGAACGAGGCGACCAGCGGATGTCAGCTGGCTCGCCTGTGTCTGGTGGATGCCGTCCGCAGTTGCCAGATCCATAGGGCTGTAACCGAGACAGTTGTTCGTATCGGTAGCGACGTCCTGCTCTGCCGCCCGGACGAGGACCAATTGCGCCATACCGGTAGCATCGTGATTCCCCGGATTGCCCTTCTGCGACAGTCCAATGATGATTTTGAGATTGGGCAGGCCCACGCCAGATCGAATATTCGCGAGCGTGGTGCGCAAGTTAGCGGCATGGGATGCTTGCGAGGTTACGGTCTTCGCAGCGGCATCGTTCCAACCGCACTGAAAGAACAGCATATCGACGCCGCCAGCTGCAATGATCGCGTCCCGGCAAGCCGTAAACCGCACGTCAGACGCGCTCATCCATTGGGAAACCGTGCTCCCGCCAACACCCATCGTCAGCCATTTCACATCGCGGTTGAGCGCCGTGGCAATTTGATGACCCGCCTCCATGACGAGCGCACCCACAGTCACCGCAGCAAATGTGGTGCCGTCCGTGGATGACGATACTCGGGCGTTGCTGGTGCCGACGTATTCGGTTTTGAACTTCTCAGGTGTGCTCGATCCTGCAAGCGCGATTTTGAGAGCGCCAGCGGGAGCAGGGCTCACCACCGCAGTTGCAGCGCTCATCGCCAGTGCAGAACCAGCAGTGTTCGTCGCGGTCACCGTGCACGTGATAGTCGAGCCAACGTCAGCGGTGGCGACCAGATACGTTGCAGCGTTCGTGCCTACATTGGTCCCGCCACGTTTCCATTGATAAGCATAGGTCGGCGCAGGCGTCCCGCTCCATGTTCCATTCGATACTGTGAGGGTTTGCCCGTCCTGTGCGGTTCCCGTGATTGCTGGTGCAACGGTATTGGACGGCGCGACCGGAAGCCCTGCAATCGCTGCAGACCCGGCGCTTGTTGCCGTGTTTGATCCGGCAGTGTTCGATGCGGTGACAGCACAAGTGATGACCTTCCCGACGTCCGCCGTCACCAGCAGATATGTCGATGCCGTCGCCCCGCCGATATTCACGCCCGCGCGCTTCCACTGATAGGCGTAGGCGGTCGGGATATTGTTCCACGTCCCCGCAGTTGACGAAAGCATCTGCCCTTCGGTCGTCGTGCCGGATAGCGTGGGAACAATCGCGTTCGTGGGAGCCAGCGCCGGGATCGCTACCGAATTGCTTGCAGCCGCCGCGCTGGTACTGTTGGCGGTAGCAGTCACAATGCCGTAGATCGATCCAGCCCGATCGCCCGTGACGGCGGTGTACGTCGTGGCAGTCGCACCGGGGATCAACCCAGCCGCATTGTACCATTGCCGCGTGAAGGTCGGTGTGTTCGTCCACGTACCATTGCTGAGCGTGAATACCGTTCCGACATCGCCGGTGGACGGCGTGATTGAAGGCGCGACTGTGGAAGCCGGGGCAAGCGGATTGAAGGCGCGTTTCTGACGCACGGAACCAAAGCCAAAGCCGAAACGGGCCATCTCAATCCTTTCAGGCGAAACCGTGAATCGTTGCGGTGGTGCCGGTCTTCACCAGCTTCGCCCGCACATCGATGCGCTCCCCAGCCGCAACATTCAGCGTCACCGGCGCACCACTATCGACGCCCTGTATAATCAGGACGCCGGCAGTATCGGCGCGCAGGGACTTCGGGAGCGGATCGACCACGTTGGTGTCGTGCGGTGAAATCAGGAACATGGATCGCGCCGGGGCGGAAACGGTGTCCTTCTCGTATTGTAGTGCGTCGCTCACGTTACTTTCCCTTCGTCTTTGCAGCCGCGTGCTGCGTGAATTCGATTATCGCCAACCTCACCGCATCGTAGGCAGCGACGACAGCCGCCTTTCCTTCGCGGCACTTCGCGTATTCAACCGCCGCTCCCCGATCCTCCATCGCCAGAACCGCTATCGTCCTGTCCGACAGCAGGGGCAGGCTTGGACAGATCGACCGTAACTGAGTATCCAATGGCGCAGGGATTGGGGCCTGATAGTCGGCGGGCGCAGTTGAGCGCGTCGCGCAGCCCGTCGCTGATGCCAAGAGCAGGATCGCTAAGGCGCGGATCATTGCGGATTTCCTTTATAATTGTGGGCTGGATGATGGTGCGGTCGGCTTCGTCGATGCTGGCAACCTTCGAGCTCAGGTCGCCAGCGATGCCCGCCAGCTGTTGACTCATCCGCTGTTCGCTATCGTGGGTCACACGCATGACGATTGCGGCTGTGATGGCATGATCGAGCGCCTGATCGGCTTTGGCGCGCTGGTATCCGGCGTGATCGAGATACCACATCGCGCCGAGCACGGCTGACAAAGCCAAGACATAGGGCAGCAGCTTGAGCACCCAAGCAGGGAGAACCGGCATTATCCGTCCTCCCCGGTCGTAGTGCCGCCGATCTTCGTCCCGTCCTTAATCGCCGTTGCAGCGCCACCGCCGAACAACAACGCGCCCAGTCCGCCAGCCGATGCCAGCGGATCGAACGTCTTGTTGAGGACGAGGTGAACGCCGATGTAAACGAGCATCACCAGCACGCAGAGCGCGGTGAGCGCCCGCATGATTTCGAAGCTCTCGTTGCCCTTGCCTGTGAACCATTCGCGGAACAGGCGCTTGACTGTCTCCATCATAGCCCGGTCTTCACATCGAACGAGGGACAGGCTCTCGCCACGCCCGGCCAATCGCGGTGACCACGAACGATGATGTTTGGAAACCGCAACCGATACTCGCCCACCAGCTGACGCAGCGTGGCTTTCTGAGCAGGCGTGCGGGTGTCCTTCGGCTTCATCTTCGCATCGACACCGCCCACGTAGCAGATCCCGATATTGCCGGTGTTGTTCAGGCCGACGTGAGCGCCCTTCACAGTGTCGGGGAGCGTCACTACGTCCTTGCCGTCCAGCTCGACGACATGGTGATAACTCACCTGGCCGAACTTCGCCTTGTCCCACTGGCTAATCGTCGCAGCCTTTACGTCGCGCCCTTCTGGCGTCGCGGCGCAGTGGATAGTCAGATATTTAATCGGTCCGAGAGCGGTCACATTATCCTCCTGAGTAAATCGGCCATGTCATGCGGAAGGTCGACTTCGACCGGGAACGACTGCGCAAGCAGCATCCGAACCTGAGAGAGCATCGTGTTCGTGGGATCGAGCCGCTGCACTTCTGGAATCAGAAGTCGCAGGCACAGGCCTAGCGCCGAGAGCTTGTCGTCCTTTTCGGCATCGCGCTCCTTGCACTCCTCAAGGCGCGTTTCGAGAGTAGTCATACGCTTCTCAATTTTACGCCACACGAAGCCGACCCCCGTCCCTAAAACCGTGAACAATCCCCCAGCCGCGCCGATCAGAGCTGCAACATCGCTCATTCCTTCTCTCCCGCGACGCTATCGACGAACTCGTCCTCATCGGCTGGCAACGCCCCTGCGTGACAGTTCCGCGCTTGTTGCCCGTCGCCATGATCCCGGCTGTGCGGGGGACGCCCCTGAGGTATTTCGCTGCCGACGCATCGGCCAACGGCTCGATAACGGCCTCGTACAGAGCAGCCGCGGCATTCCGCTCAGCGCTGTTCGTGTCGGGGGAATTGTTCCCGATAAACGGCGTCAGTATCTTTTGAGCCGACGACGCCATTGTTCCCAGGGCGGGACCGGAAAGCGATTCCGCCAGACTGCGCCGGTACTTGATGCCCTTGAACGCGTTGATGATGGGCGACATCGGACCCGTGAAGCCCGCTCGATCTGCAGTGCGCAGTGCGGCCTCCGTCGGTGTCTCCGTCGAGAAGTCGTAATTCGACCCGAACAGATACGGGCGAATATAGCTATCGTTCAGGTACTGAAATGCGCCCATAATCGGGAGCATCATCGCCGGTATCAGGAGGTGAGCGTCCTTCTCCTTGAACCCGTCCACCGCCATGCGGCCCGCTCGATCGAGGACGTTCTTCTTGAACCCGAAGCTATAGCCCAGCAGCGACGTGAACAGCGAGCCGACGGGGTGCGATGCCAGCGCGGGTTTCTCTGCCCGATTGGGCGCAATGACGGTCTGGTTTACGAACCGGATAAGTGCTGTGGTGTAATCAGCCGCCAGCCCCGGCGAATCCTTGCGGACGTCCTCGAGCGATGGTTCGCCCTTCCGCAGAGCAGCGCCGAACGCATCCGGGTCTTTCACGCCCAGCTCAGCCAGATACCGAGCGCCACGGACGCGCACGCGAGCATTCGGCGATACCATGTCGTGCGCAAGGATCTGGATCATCTTGCGGCCCATCTGCGTGGAGGCCGTGCGCTCGCCCTCCGTGAACTGGTGCAGGAGGATGCCCTTGTAATAACCGGCCATCATTTTTTGGACGCCTTGGGTGCTGCCCTCTGCGCTGACACGCGTGGTGAGCGCCTGATTTACCATCGCGTCCTGCGTCACGCTGATGGCGTCCGACCAACGCTGAGCATCCGATGGGTGCGCGTTCGCGAGCTGGCGGCCGAACTCGACCACGCTGTCTTTCACATAATGGAAGCCATGCTTTGGACCGCCGCGAACGAAGCCCATCGTCAACTCACCGAGCGACGTAACGAGGGTGCGATCCATCTTCGATATCTGGTTCCACGCATGGACATAGGAAATCATGGTGCGGGTGTTGTTGCTGACCGAACCCAGCCGCCCCATGTTGCTGTCATAGGCTTTGGTGAGCCGGTGCATCAGGTCACCAGCATCCTTGTCGCTGCTGCGAACCTGTTCCTTTACGCGCCCCATCAGCTCGTCGAGCTGCGTCACATCGCCGTGCTTATCGACCCATGCCTGACGCTCCTTCGATCCGACCGCACCCTTAGGCCCGAACCGACGTGTTTCCTCCGCCCGGCGAGCAGCTCCGAGGAAGTAGCTGGCGAGCGTCTGGAAAACGTCGTCGTGGTAATAGCCCTTCAACAGGTCATCAGCCTGCTTGCCGAACTCACGCGCCTTCGCAGTGTTGCCACCGATGCCACCACCGCCGCCTTTGTTGACGTGAGCAAGCCCACCGTCGAGGCCAGAATACTGATCGAACACGCGATCGAACCACGCCTGTGCGGCAAGCTCTGGCTTATCGGCACCGACGGAGCGATAGAGCTTTTCGGCGCGGTGCAGGAAATCCTCACGCCCCTTCGACACCTTCTCGACGTCGAGCACGCGGGGGAAATAGCCGTTCGAGACTTCCCCGATATCCTCGCCCGCAGCCTTCCGATACTCGAGCGTTTCTTTGAGCGTGTCCCGTAGTTGTGCCGCCGCCTCCCGTTCCTTCGCGGTCGCACCCAGCCGCTTGTCAGGGTTCGTCAGCATGTCGCGGATACGGCTCAGCGCGGCCTTGTCCTGCAGGAACGGCTCGAGCGCTTCATGTGCGCCAGCAATCCGCGTGATCGAGGAACGCTGGACCGCTTCGTGGAATGTGCGCCCGGCTCCGTCACCCTTACCGGCACGCCCGTGGAAGTGGTCGGCCAGCTCTGCGATCGCGGGCGATTTGAAGCGGTCTCCGAGACTGCGCATCACGCCGTCATTCGTGAACACCAGACCCGACACCATATTGCGCATGGGGGCGGTGACGTCTTTGAGCGTCTGAATCGGGGAGGAAACCTTCTCGCGGAACGTCTCGAAATCTCGTGCTAGATCCTTGGTATCGACGACATGATCGGCAACCTTGCGGAAAAATCCTTCGCGGTCCTCGTCGCGAGCCATGCGCTTCGAAGGCGCGTAGCCGTCGCCGATATCGCGAACAGGATCATGCTTGGCAGCATCGAGGACGTCGGACCCGGCGCGAAGCACCCGATCGAGCAGCGGCTTGAAGCTGGGCTGCAGGCCGAGAAGGTTCCGAACGCCATCGACGACGCGGGACCACAACGAACCACGCTCGAGCGCGCGCTGCGTAGCGCGGTTGGTCAACGCCATCGACAGAAATTCATCGGGGCTAGTCAGCGCATATCGCATACCTGACGACGACGTGAGTTTGTCCATCGTCCCGCCGAATCGATCGCGTGCTTCGTTGAAGAGCGACAGGAACTCCCGGACGGGTGCCTTAGCGAAATCGCCGGGCTGCAGATGATCGAAGCCCCAGCCGTAGCGACGCATGGCGGCAAGGTGGACCGCTTCGTGCAGAACCGTTTCATGGTCGCCAGCCCGACGGACAAACGCGAGATTGGCGGATGGATCAGCTTCACCGAAAGCCGTCCGCGATTCCATTGTGCGTCCGCCATACATCAGGGTCGCATCGTCGCCCACGATGTCGGACAGTTTAGCCGCCAGTTCGCGGTACTGGGGTTCGGCATGCGTGGCCGAGATACCTTCCAGTTCCCCACGCAGCTTGAAACTCGACTGTTCGCTCGAGCGGGTGGATGTTCCCTCACGCGCAGCGCGCCGGGTGTTGAACATATCGCCGGTTTCAGCGGCGCGAGCTTCGTCACGAGCTTTCAGCTTTTCAGCTGCAGCCTGGGCGATTTCGACCGCACGAGCGCCCATGTCCTCGCCGAACAGCGAAGGGCCGACGCTCTCCGCATCTTTCACATAGAACTGCAGGCCGTCGGAAACATCGCGGGCAGAGCGGGCCTTCGTCAGCCCTTCGCCTTTCAGCATGATATTCGCGAGGGCTTCCGTGACCGGATCGACGTCGCCGGAGAAGATATCGCGCTGGTGGATGAAGTCGCTAATGGGCCGTTCTTCGGCACGCGCGCGGGCGATTATGTCGGCAATCTCGCCAATCTGAGGCGTGATATCGAACTGCTTGGGAAGGTCGCCTTTCGCGATTTTGGCGCGCAACTGGGCGAACGACGGAGCAAGGTCCGTCAGCACGTTCCCGATCGCCTTGATATCACTGTCGGGGTTCGCGACGATTCGCTCTACGAGTGTCGGATTGTCATAAGCCTTGGCGAGCAGCGCCGAGCGCATACGCTGGATACCCTGCACCGATAGCGAGCCGTCTGGCTGCACCATCGAGTTCGTTTCGTTCGGACCCGCAACCTTATCGACGAAGCCCCGCACAAACTCACGGTTGCCGGCGCTGTTGACGTCGCCACCGCGATAGGTGTGCAGCAGCTCGTCGGGCAGCGACTTGGCATCAGCCTTTGCGCGTTCCCCGGCAGACATTTCCATAGTTCCGCCGTCCTGCGCGTCGCGGGTGAAAGCGGCGCGCTGGGTATCGTCCATCTCGCTCACACGACGGCGCACGAGAACGGGCCGCTCCATGCCCTGAGTGTCGAAGCCCTTGGCCTCGATCATGCGCCGGTATTCAGCGGCCTTCTCAGGGTGGACTTCATAGGCGCGGTTAATCGCTGCAACGCGACCGTTGCCACTCTCCACCATTCGGTCAGGCCCGACGATGGGTGCGCCCTGTGAAGCGAGCCGCGAGGAATCGAGCTGGTGCGGATCGAGGTTGCTGGCGATGTGCGCAATCTGAGCGTCTGAAGTCGCACGGCTGGAACGATCGCGCGGCTGGAACCGCTGATCGAATGAAGGATGCGACGACGTAATGAGGCTCGGAGCGTCGTGAACCTCGAACCGCGTGTCGATTGGCGGGCCGTTTGGCGTAACGACCTGTTCGGTTGGCGGGCCAGATGCCCGAAATCCCGCGCCAGATGACTCAGGGGCGCGATAAGGAGCCGAAGGGCGCTCAGGTGGCGGAGACGTCGGCGGAGGCGCTGACGGAGGCGCGGGCGAGTCCGTTGCTACCTCTGGCGCTGGTATCGCACGCTGAGACAGGTCTGCAGACCGGCCAGCCGGTGGCGCTGGACGTTCGAAACCGGGACCGGTGCCGGTGGCTGGTGACTCCTGTCCGTATGTCGATTGTTCACGACGCTGCAGCACAACGCGCGTGGTGTTTGCGCCCCATGCCACACGGTCGAAGTCGCCGCCGAGCTGGTTTTGAACGGCGAACTTGGCCGCATCCTTGCTGTTGCGGAACGCGACCGGGTTACCCGACTTGCCAGCAACATAGCCCTCTGGCGTTGTCGCCCAGGTGTTGGAGCCGGTTGGCTGGTGCGGGCGCTGATCGTATTTGCCGCGATACTGGCCCATCGGATCGGATGACGCAGCGGTGCGCTCCTGCTCGTAACGCTGGCTGGCATCGGTGTTCTGGTCCCGCTGGCGACGCGCATCAGCACGACGCGCCCATTCGGCCTCAAGGTCAGCTTGCGCCTTTGCCTGTGCTTCCGCGCCCATCTGGCGTGCGCGATTTTCGTGGAAACCGGGCTGGCCTGCAGGATCATCACTGCCCGCCTTGAATGTGCGCGTGCTTCCGCCTGTACCCATACGGCTGTCATCAGCGAGTGAAACGCCAGCTTGCCGTTCACCCATTGTGGCGCTTGGAGCCTGTTCGGTTTTCTCGAAGCCCTGAAAATCCTCGCGCACTGGCGGGGACATCACATCATCAGGATTGCGGGCCACGCGATCAGGAGACGAATACGGTCCTTCGCCTGCCTCATCGGGTGCCGACATGCGATAGGGCTGCTCTTCGACGGGTGCCCGACGTGGCGGGTTGCCCTGACCGAAAACCTTGCGGACGTAATCGGACGTTTCTTTCGGGATGAACGCTTTCCAGCCGTCAACACCGCCCTTGTCGAGCGCCCAACGAATGCGGCCGGGACCAGCGTTATACGCAGCAGCTGCCAGCTCCTCATCGCCGTTGAAGCTACGGAGCAACTTGTCGTGATACGCACGGCCCAGCTTTTCGTTGTAGGCCGGATCATTGGCGAAGCGGTCAGCATCCCACGGAACGCCAGCATCCCGAGCAGCTTCCGGCCCGGTCTTTGGCATTACCTGGGCGATACCCTTCGCTCCCTTGGGAGACGTGACGGTCGAACCGTCGTCCTTGAACTGGCGGTGATTGGATTCCGCGCCGAGCATCCGATCGAACGAACTGCCCGTCGCTGGCTTACCACCGCTCCGAGCAACTTCCGCCGTTGGAGCCTGCCACGGGATATCCGAAGCCGGTTCGTCAGGCTTGGCGCTGTCTTCGTGCAGGCGCTGCAGACGGTCCCATAAAGTGGCAACTTTCGTTTGCGCGCTGACGTTCGCGTTCAGGATCTCCGAAACGACCGGATCACTGGCGACGTGGTGCTGCGCTCGATCGAGAACAGAGCTGTCAGCCGCACGCTTGCGATCAAGTCCCGCGATACCGCCCGCATCGTCAGAACGAACATTGCCCTCAGGCGCGCCGATAATGGTGGTGTCGGCAGGAACAGCGCGGGTCGATGGCGCGACTTGCTCAGGCGCGCCCTTCCGACCGGGAACACCCATATTTCCGCCGCGTTCGCGAGCAGCTGCAAGACGCTCTGCAGCCAGCGCCGCAAACTCGGGCGACATGACCTGATTTGCGCCCACGCCAGCAGATTGCAGATCCGCAGTGGGAGGGGCGTGGCCCGCTTGGTCGATACCGCCATCGAGTGAACCGAATGTGAGATCGGGAGAAGGCGGCGCAGGGGCCAACTTTGAAAGGCCGTGCGATGCCATATGACCAGCAATACCGAGGGGCGCACCGCCCACGATTCCAGCCGCTCCGCGATCGAGTGCTTCCTCAAGGCTGAAACCCTGACGCGTGCCGAGGTTCGTACCGGCATAATCGGAGACGGCTTGCCCGCCCATCATAGCTGCTGACTTGCCCGCAGCGGTCGCTGTACCGCGCAACAGGCCCTCGCCAGCGTGCGCCGCCATGCCGCCCACACCGAATTTACCCAGGGCAACATCGACAGCCGCCGAAGGAGCAGCCGCAGCCATGTCCCATAAGTTCGCCCGTGGCGCAGGCGCAGTCACACCGGGAACAGGAGGAGCCTGATTATTGACGGCACGCTGCTGCCCGATTTCGCCCATGCGCGACGCGCCATAGAGCCAAGGTGCGGCAGTCATCGCCACGAGGTCGGGAACCGAACCGACGCCCTGATCCATGATGAATGAGCCGATGTTACCAGCCGACGGCTTGGCTTTCACATCCTCCCACGTCGTTGCACCGGTCACCGGTACCGCTGCACGAGCTTCCGATGATGCTGCATCATTACGCGCCCAGTCTGCAACGCCAGTCGCACCGACTGCATCAGCACCCGTCGCAACCGCACGGCCTAGCCCGCCAGCCATGCGATCAATGCCACGGTCGCCGAGATCATCGACACGATGGATGAGGTTGCCTGCACGCTGCCAGATTGATTGAGCAGGCGGACCCGCTGGTGCGGTAGTGACCTCAATGTCAGGCGGAGGGGTGACGGCTTCCTGTCCACGCCGGAACGCACGCTCGTAACCCGGCACATCAGTCGGATTAGGCGCGGTTGAGCTACCCAGCGCGGGCGCGCGCGGCTTGGCTGTCCCAAGCGCTTCGTCGAAGGAGAAAGTGGGCATCAGTTAACCGAAATGAATTTGAGGCCGTCCCACTGAGCAACGCCCTTGGCAGTCCGGTAGTATTTGCCGGTTGTCAGGTCGCCCGGTTGCGCATTCGCCGGGAGAACCTCGACTTTCAGAGCCGACGCCGACGGACTTTTTGAGGCTTTTGAACCAATGCCCGCAGCGATGGTTTGCCCCGTGTCGAAGCTACGACCGTCCGTCCCGTACATGCTTCCCTTGAGACTATTGTCAGAACCGTACCGGCTGGTCGCACTGTTGACGTCAGTGTTCCTCATGCTGGTATTGTTGCTATCGACGGCATTTTCGCGCGTGACGTTATGACCGTACATCTGCACGTCCTGCCCGCGACCCGTCAGGCTTTCCGCGCGTTTGTTATGGCGCGCAGTTTCTTCTGTCCGAGCGATATCGTTCGCTTTGCCAACGCCGTTCAACTCGAGTTGGCCGTCCTGATACTGCCCCGTCTGGTCCACACTCTGCTGCTGGATGCCAAGGCCCATTTGCTTGAGCCGGTTCTCCATCGTCAGCTGCTGCTGCTTGGCCGCGTCCTGATGGCGCTGATCTACGAAGTTCGCACCCGCTGCGATGCCGGCACCGAGGCCACCATTCAGGGTCGCGGCACCTGATCGCAGGAGAGCGCCCCGACCCTCGTCTGACTTCACGAAATCCCCGATACGATCGAATATCCCATTGCCGCTGACATGTGCGTTCGGAATCACTGGCGGGGCCATATTCGTAGGCGCAATGCTTGGCGCGTCAGGAACGGCTGGATTATCGCCCCAATTGCCCATCATTGGCGCGTCGCTCGCAATGGGCGCTTGAGGTGACTGGCCGGGAAGCATCGGAGAGGGGAGCATAGGCACCAACGGACTGGCAGGAACCGGAGCGATGGGCTTTGCCGCGCGAGTGCCGATCATTGAACGCCTCCCAATTTCGAATAATCAACCGTCTGGTAACCGAGCATGACGGGGCCGAGCGCCCACGGGCGCAGCTGCTCAACTTCATCCGCCATGACGCCGATGCTTGCGGGCGCGGTGTCGTCGTCCCAGACGTAGCGATAGCGATAGATCCCGAGCCCATCGTCTTTGCGCTCGATCAGCATCACATCACGCTTGAGGCGCGGATCGGAGAACGCCGACGCGGCAATCTGCCCCGCCCCAAGTAGGCTATTGAGCAAACCTCCCGACTGTTTCGAAGTGCCTGTTGACGTCCCGCTCGTGGTAACGTCACGCGGCGTTCCCGACAGGATCGACATCAGATCCTTGTACTGATCCATCGGCGCGCCCTGCATACGCAGATATTCCTGATAGGCGGCGCTGTCCGAATCACCCTTTGTAGCCTGTTCAACCGCGCCAGTTTTCGACAAGTTATTGATATCGGCTGTGTTAAGGTTCGAAGCCGTCGCGCCGAGGTTGCCCATCTGAGCACCGCTCGCGAGCATCCGATCAAGGATCGACTGTATATTGGACGCGTTCGTGGTGTCAGCTTGGAGGTTCGCACTCTGGTTGCTGGTTTGAGCCGCCATCTTGGCTGCACGATCCCGCTCGAACTGCTGCTGTGCATCGGAATACGCCGCCGCATTCGACGTGTTCATGTAATCCATGATGCCTTGGTTTTGGTTTTTTTCCTGCTCGCTTTCGAGGAGAGCGCCACGCGTGCCACCAAAGGCTTTCTGAGCCTGCACGTTGTCATTCAGCGATGCGTGATCCAGCTCGTTCTGGCGCTTCATCTGGTTGACGGTCGATTGCTGGACTTGCTGAGTGTACGGGTTCGCATATTTCGCCGCCGTCGCTGCGTCGAACTGATCCGCGCCCACCTGACCCGCCGCGACCGTCGGCACGGTTCCCGACGCAGCCCCCGCCGTCATGGCTCGAGCAGCTGCCAGATCCTGCTGACCTGTCCCGACCGACCCCGCCGCCTGGGCAGATGCTGCGTTCTGGTTGGCCGACATAGCAGGCGACATTTCGCCGGTGTACGCAGCGGGAGGATTTGCCGCAGCGGATGCCGAAGCCTTGTTGTACAGGTCCTGTCCGCCCTGCGTCATCCACGCGGGCAGCTCAACCTTCTGGCTTTCGTTCGACGTTGTGGTGGTTTTTCCGCCCCCGCTCATCGTGTGCTCCTAAGTCGCTTGGCTGTAGAGATGCCGAACCGTGAGGCCCGGAACGGCGCGTTCCCAACGACGTGGGCTTTCGAATTCGACACGGTTGCAAAGTGCTTCCCGCCCGATCGCGAGCAGCTGGGGCCAGTAAGCCGCGGCGTTTGCCTCAGCCTGATTACTGGCGAGCCAGACGTGCAGATCCCGCGTGTACGGTGCGACCTGAACCTGCAGGACGACGAAACTTTCGCGGTCGGGCGTCATCCAGAGGTACGCGTTGCCGACGAGAATCTCGTGATAGACATCCTCAGCAATCCAAGGCTGGCTGGTACGCTCCGAGATCCACGAAACATGATCGCGGATCTTCGGCCATACGTCGCGCAGCTCAGCGACAGGCACGTGAGAGAGGGGCGCGGCCACCGTCATAGCGACGTGCCCAGATTGACCGTGTGAAGTGCGCCCGCGTTATCGACCGTGACGCTGAAATAGGTACCGTTGGGTGAACGAAGCATCAGGCGGCGCGGACCATCGAGCACGACGTCCGATTCCAGAGCGTCACGTGCTGCTCGATCGTTGGTCTGCATCCGTTGCTGCAGGGTGCGGACATCGCGAATTGCGCCGCTGACAATACCCGTCATCGACCGCCTCCCGACTGCACGTTGAGAACGGGAACCCCCAGCTCCCACGGGCCGACCTTGCCCGCTATCTGCAGCTGGGCCTGACGGGTGGAAATCGACAGATCGACCTTTTCAACGGCTGGCGTAAATTCGAAGGGGCCGACGGGAGTTTCAGGACCGCCCGAATAATCGCGGCAGAACATCGTCAGCTCACACGTGCCGCTGCCCTCTTCCATGTCCGGCCAGAAATCGCTGATTTCGGCGAGTTGCTGCCCAACACCAACCATGATCGGGTGCGAACGGACGAAACTCGGCATCCGCACGGTACCGGCCATTGAGCCGTTTTCGTGCTCGTAAATCGTTCCGGCCTCGGTAATCGCGAGCGGACGCGGGAAGATGCCGGCATCGAGCCACGTCAACCGGCTGATGAGCGCCTTCGTCCATGTCGCGTTGGCATAATTGTAAACAACCGCGCGATCGATCTCAGTTGAGGCCGCGCTGCAATAGAAGAACCAGACTTCATCATAGGCGGTGTTCGCACGTGCCTGACACTTGACGCGCTGCAGGATATTGATGTCTTTGAACACGAAGTCCTGCAGCTCGCAGGGTAGTTTACGTACCAAGCCGTCGAACACGAAAAAGCTATGGCTTCCCATCCAGTACGCGCTGCCACCGCCACCCTGATCGGTGACGACACACGCGGCGTGCGGACCCATCGCGCCGCACTCACTTGCGAGACGATCGCGAGAATAGACCAGCGAATTGGATAGCGGTGCTAACCCGAAGACTTCCGTCTGTGTCCAAGCGAGAATTTGCCCACCAACACGCTTGCCGCACTGTAATGGCGACGTCGCTTGCAGATCATAGCTACCGGCCCGGTTCGTCGCGAGCGGTGCCCACACGTTGCGGTTCTCACGATCGCTCCACCGGACTAGGTTCGGATTGCCGTCACAGCCAAACGCAAAGACGTGGCGCTCGTCAGATACGCACATCGCCCGAGCCATCGGCGCATTGGTGACCGGCACCATCTTGGTAGTGGAGCCGTCCAGATATTCGTAGAGGGTGCCGTTGGCCGAGAAACAACCAAGCAGGATTTCACCGAACATATCGAACGTCCAAACGGTCGCGTCGAGAAGGTTGGCGGACGAGGTGCGTTCGGTGCCGTAAAACTCGTCACCGTAAAGACCCGCGCCGAAACCCGAACCGATGATCGAATCTGCCCGACCCGGAATAATGCCGACCGGAGAGATATCCGTGACCGAACCTCCATCGAATTTGAACACGCCGAGGTGAGTGCCAATCGCAGAAAGTCGAGCAGACAGGTTGTTGGGACGCCACGCCAACCAGTCGCGAGGACGCCCTGATATAGCGCTGCCATCGACAGGCGATTGGACCCAGCCGCCCATCTGCGCAGGAACGCCGTCGCGGAAACGCACAAGGTTCCCATCGACCCAACGGCCCTTAGACGCGCGTTTGGAGCGATTGCTGTACAGCCCGGGCTGAAAGGAGAGTTCCGATTGCTGGAACATCAGAGGCTGATCGCGTGCCAGTCATAGCCCGACGCCGTATCGGAGCCGGTAATGCCGCGAGCCTGGACAATGAAACTGGTGGTAGAGCGTGTGCCACGGGATAGGATCGACCCGTTCAGCCCACCGGATAGGTTGATGTTAACCATATAGTTCGTGTTGGCGAACGCAATCGGCAACGCCTGAGACACCGCACCACCGCTCCCGATAGAGGTGATGACACTGCCCCATTGCTCGATGGTGCCGTCTGACCATGTGCGCCATTTGCCGTTCGCATTTGAGCCGGAGCCGGTGATGATTGCGGCCATGGTGCCTTGGGCGGTGGTGAGGCTTCCCGGGATGGCTAGGTTGCCGCTAAGGTCTAGCGCCATTTTTTGGCCACCGTTAGTAACCCACGACCATGTGCCAGATGAGCGAGTGTAGGCCATGAAGCAGTTGGTATTCATGTTCAGGAGCGGATTTCCGCCGCTAATCGCTAGGTAAGCATTACTAGCGCCACCTCCAAAATACAAAACACCGGAAGAAATTATATCTCCAGCGGCGGCGACGATAGAACCGCCTGTTGCAGTGATGCCACCAGCTACGCCAAGGGCATTAGCCATATTAACGTTGCCGCCAGCGAACGCGTGACCGTTGCCATTATTATTACCGTAGTTGACAGGCCCATTAGCGGCCATAGTGCCTATGTAGCCTTGCTGGACACCGGCTGCGTTCAGGAAAACTATTTGGCCCGTTAATGTGGAATTTCCGGCCACCATGACCGCGGAACCGCCCGCGCCGCTGTTATTAGTGTATATATTTCCGTTCGCGACTATTTGGCCGTTGATAGCTACAGAACCACCGACGCTAAGTCCTTGCCCCGGCAAGTTGTAGTTGGTGCCGTCGTTATAGAGGTAACGAGTGCCCGCTGAGTTCAGCAGCAGCGTGCCAGTGGTCCCGCCAGAGCGATAAGCGATGATATCGCCAGACGGCTGCAGGCGAGCGACGCCGCTACCGTCGGTTGCCGTGATGCTCCCGGCAGCGACAAACGTGCTCGAGGATGTCACCGAACCGGTTAGAGCACCGCCCGCTTTTGGCAACGCAGCAGCAGCAGCAGTAGCCGCACTCGCCGCTGCATCGGCATTCGCCTTCATCGCGGCATCGATCGTATCAAGGTTCAGGTTGAGCTTGGTGCCCCAACTATCGTTGGACGCGCCTACCTCTGGCTTCGTCAGATTATAGACTGTGGTTACCGTATCAGCCATTAGCGTGCCCCCGCGCCAAACGCCGCAACGCGCAGCTCAGTGTCGGGCACGATGCCCATTCCGGTTTCGTCGCCGCGCTGTTCGTCTTCCTCGTCCATCATGGTCTGGACTTGGCGCTCGTAACGGCCCTCTTGACGGCCAGCCTCAGCGTCATTTTTCAGATAGCCGTTCGCGACTTCCTGACAGGCCGCAGCGATGACAGCGGTTTGCTTGAGAGAGAGGACGGCTGGCGGCGAAAGCACGCACGCGTCGATATCGTCGGGCGTGCCCGATTTATAAATCAGCTCGAACTGCGCGCCGATCGCGACAGCAGCGTTGAGGTAGAACTTGCCGGGCAGCAGCGAGTACGCGTTCGGATATCCAACATAGGGGCCGCGCGCATCGTTCTGCGTCTGTGCGAGCGACTGGCGCTCGAGCACATCATAACCAGTGGTGCCGCTCAGATACGCGAGCGAAGCAGTGCTGCGCATGTCGGCTGGAGCATTGATAATATTCGTCTGCGCAGTCGTCGTGATTGTGGCCGAGATTTTCTCGAGCCAGAGCCAACGACGCTCCGATTCCAAACGGCGACAGGCGGCGTGCAATGCGCGATCACAGACTTCATCCGGCACGCCAGTGGGACCAGGACGCCATAGGTCGCCCCGAACTTTACCTCTCGCCTGATCCCAAGTCAGTATCGACACTGAACGCCGCCGCCCCCGTTAGTGCTGAAGCAGCAGGTCGACTTCGATCGCAGCCGCAGCAGAGACGGCAGCGCCCCCAACCAGAGCTTCGATGATGTCGCCAGCCACGAGATCCACGCACCCGATCGTCGCCGAGGAGACGACGCTTGCGCCTGCTGCAGTCGTCGCCACCGTTAGGTCGGTACGAGTGCCCCCGTGTTCTTCTGTAGCTTGAGGGTCGCGCTGGCCCCCAGCGTGGCGAGTGCTTTCAGATGCGACGTGAACAACCGCGCAGGACGGTTGATCGTGAGCAGCTGGATATTGTCACCATTGCCGGGATATGCCCCGCCGTTGGCAGAAGTGTTGTCGACCGTCACCTTGCGAGTGATTGCGAAAACGCTGTGATCCACTTCAGGCGTGAGAACCGCCGCAAGCAGGTAACCTTTTGACTGCGTAGCCATAACAAAATCTCCTTTTGGAAGTCCAAGGAGAGCGGGCTGGCGAGACCCGCTCTGACCTCAGCTATTCAGATCAGACGACGGGAGCGGCAGCGGTATCGACGGCGAAAACGCCGAAGTCCGACTGGTTCACGAAGTGCGTCTTCGCGAGGCCCCAGATGAAGGTTGCAGCAGTGCCGAGGTATTTGCCGTAGTCCTTCGACTTCTCGACGAGCTTCATGCGGCCCTTGTCGTCGGTCTTCTGACCGAAGGCGGTGACCGCAGCCTGAGCGCCAAGGAACAGCGCACGCGCCGCTTGGACGTTTCCACCCGCACCGTAATCGGTGAAGGTCGGACAGCGCGTCGATTCCACGAGAAGCATGTCGCGATACATGCCGAGCGTTTCGTGCTCGAACATGTTTTCGCCGCCACCTTGCATGCTGGCCTTGACGATATCAGCCCACTGCAGATTGCCGGTATTCTTGCGAAGATCGGTGACATGATACGGGTGGAGAATAACGACCCAGCAGAGCTTGCCGTTGAACTTCGCCTTACGCATCGTCGGCGTTGCGAGCTTCGCGCGCTCGGCCAGCTTGTCGAGGATCGCGAACGACATCGTGTCGGTTGCAGCAAGTGCGGCCTTTGAAGCCACGCCGATACCACCATAAACGATGCGGTCAGCAGTCGGAGCCTGCAGAGCATTGCCGCCCAGTGCTCCGCTCGGATGGAACCACGATGCGCCTGCCGGTCCCTGACCAAACCCGGTCAGATACTCGAAGAATGTGCGATCGATATATTCCTCGGTCCACTCTTCGATAGCGTCCTTCATGTCCGAACGAACGTCGGCCATCGTGCGCTGCTCGGAGAGGTTAAGCTCGACCTGAAACGCGTGGCGCTTTTCGCCGAGGTTCAGATCGAAATACTTGTAATCGAGGCTCTCTTCTTTGCCCTCGAGCGATTCACTGTCCTGTACGCCGATGCCCTGAGGCAGCATGCGGATACGGAAGCGAACGCGATCGCCTTCCTTGCCCAACTCGTCCCTGATCTGGACGACGGAACGATCGCTCGTGCCGGTGAGCATTCCATACAGCGTTGGCTTGACGGAATCGTTGAAGGCTTTGCGTGCCCAAACCTTGACGGCGAGAGGCGACGCAGCGGTGAAACTGGTGGATGACATGGGACAAGCCCCCTGGCTAAATGAGCAACAGAAAACGGAGCGTCCGTGAGGCTGGACAGCCGCTGCGCGTGAAGTGCGCGATCCTGTTGCCCCCATCAGGCAGGGAGCTTTACCGCTACCCGTAAGGCCGGGCGGAGCCGCTACCGATACGTTCGGCGAAACGGATCAAATCACCCCGGAAGGTAAATCCGATCATCCTCCGACGTGGCTTGTCCCTTCCCAGCAATTACGCCTTGAAGGAAATTCATGTCGGTATCGGGAACCGCTACCACAAATACCTCGCTATCGCCAAGGGTTTGCGCGGCAGCAATGGCATCGAAACCGTGAAAAAACACGTATTCCTGCAGCTTTTCGCTTTCGACGAGGATTACGGGAGCACACCGACCATCGGTGGCACGCACACGTGAAGCAAGGTCGGAGATCGCAGCTGTTGTTCGCAGCGTCGCAATCCGATCGAGGGCGTCAGGCCCAAGCAGACCAAGCACAGTGTCGATTGGCATACGCTCAGCGAACCCTTGCAGGTGGCCAATGGTAACCGGTTCCGACATGACGGTGGTAGCCTCCTGAACGACAGGAGGCAGAGGCGGGGCCGGTGGTTTCACCACTGGCGGCAGTACGGCTTCCGGTCCCTCGTGTTTGCTTTCGGCAGGCACGACGGTGGTTCCGACTGTCTGAGGCTTTGCCGCTGGATTTCTCCGCACGGGTGGCCGTTTCACGCTTCTTGCTTTCGTACTCGGCTTCATCGGTGTGCTCCCTTCATCAGCCGGATTTGCCCACTGGCATCCGGCCGAACTTTTACGCGTTGCCGGTGAGGCGACGCAGTGTCTCGGTATCGAGCTTGTTGAAATCGGCGTCGGACAGATTCAACAGATCGCCGAGCTGCTCCTCAACCGACTTCACGCCATCGGTTGCGCGCCCAGCGCCCGCCGTCATTGTGCCAGGCGTGGCGGGTGTGTTGAGCCGCGGATCTGTGGCAGCGACCGAAGGAGGCGTAGCACTGACCATCTGCCCGCGCATATCCATCGCGCCCGCCTTGATCATGTTCGCCGACAGCATCGCGAGGTACAGCGTCACGACATCGCGACCGTCCGATATTCCGTCGACCTCTTCCGGCGAATAGTTCAGCTCCGCGCCGAACTCTCGGATCTTCGGGAACGCCGTTGCGAAATCCGGGATGGCACGCGACGCCAGATCGATCGCGCTATCCAGCTGGGCTTGTCGCTCGATCTGAGTAACTTCTGCCTCAGCAGCGCGCTCCTCCGCATCGAACCGTTCATCAGCAAGGCGCTTGGTCGCCGCATCGGGATCGTCATTCAGCTCCGTAGCGAACGCGGCACGCCGCTCGGCAATGCTCGATTTCCGCGATGCAAGCTGCTCGCGTGCGCGGCTCGCCAACTCAGCGGACTGCGTAGTGACACGCCGATGGTCAAATGAAACACGGTCCGCACGTTTGGTCTGGTTGAAGGCAATGCGCGCCAGCTCGTCGGGCGTCTTGCCCTTGTTGGCTTCCTGCCATGCTTTGAACGCAGCATCTTCATCGACTGGCGCTGGCGTCGCAGGGTCTGCAGGCGCAGCTGGCGTTGCAGCTGCTAGCGCAGGGTCAATAGCCTCTGTCGTTGTAACGGGGTCATTCTCATCAACAGGCGGCGTGTTGTCGAGTTCAAGCGTAGCCAGTGCGGCGGTTTCTTCGTCGGTAAAAACTTCATCTCTGATACTCATCGGGGCGTCCTATTGTGCTGGCTGTGGTGCGGGTGCGCCGGATGGCACGACACCCGGAGGAAGTGGCATGCCGGGCGGTGGCGGGATCGGGTCACCGGCTTTCCAGTCAGGCGGTGGCAGTGTTCCAGCCGTCGTCATCTGCCAGAGCACGAGCCGCTTCCAAGCGTCACGCACGTGCGGCGGCATAGGCAGCAGATCGATAAATTCGGGAGGCACTGGGATGCCCGCCGACATCACCTGTGGAAGCGTCGTTTGCAGGATGTTCAGCGTTGCCATGCGGTCGTTGACCGAACTGTCCGTCTCTTCGACCGTGACGTCGTATTGCCCGATCGACATATCCGTCGTCATCGACACAGCAGCTGCTCCGTCGGGTCCCACAACACGGATCATCCGACCTACAGAAATGTAAGTCTGGATATAGGCAAGCAGCACCATGCCCAGCTCAATCTTGGTGTGCCGGAAGTTATCGAACAGAGGAGCCAGCGAAGTGCGCGCGGCCTTCTTCCGCATCTCCATCACGACGCCGGCATCACTGCCCTGGCGTTGCCCGGTCATCTCGACGTTGACGCCGGAAATCTCACGGATCATCTGAGGCCGCGTCATAGCGAGGTCGACAAGGTGGCGCGGAATCGGCGGAACCTCGATCGGCTTAGGTTCGCCGCGCGCGGCATTGTACTCGAGAAGCTGGCCGGTCTGTCCGAGCTTTGTTTCCCACTCGTGTTTATTGTGGAACGAACCCTTCGGTCCCTTCCAAGATCCTTTGCCCATCAGCTGGATCAGCGCGACAATCGTGGACTGCTCGACGTTGTGCTGCTTCTGCACATCGGTGACCGGACGGACGAGGCCGAACCATTCGCCGTTCGTGCTGTCGAACATCGCACGCACGGGGATATACGGGATGCGCTTGAGACGAGGCATCGGAGACGCCTTCTTCTCGAGCAGCACGTCGTACACCGTGAACGCTTGATAGAACTTCCGCAGCGGACGTTGCTTGGCCTGCAGTGGTGGCGGAATCTGTGGTTGCGGCATAACCGGCTGGCCCAAAGCGGGCGGATTGATCGCCGCCGTAAGCTGGGCATTGATCGCCTGAACCTGAGCGTTCTGGATGTCCTGCGCTCGTTGATCCTGCAGCTGGGAGAACTCTTCCTCGGTCTTTTCTTCCATCAGGCCGGTCTGTTCGTTGATAACGACCCAGCCGCTCTCGATCTGCCACCACCATGTTTCGAGCACGGTCCACATCTTGGTGTCGCAATTATACAGCTTCGGGCTGTTCACCTGATCGGCTGGATCGAGATAGATATCGCGGAAGCCCTTGCCGTCGCGTTCGGTGCCCAGCTCGCCACCCTCGGTATTCGAACGCAACTGCGCGGCGCAGCCGGGCCAGCGCGCCTCTAGTTCGTCTTCCGTCATCTGCTTGGCGCGTTGCCGACGACGCGCATCATCACCGACTGGACTGACGGACAACGGATCGTCGAACATCTCGGCATCCGGTACGAACGCCAGTTTGATCTTGCCCTCTGGATCGTCGAAGAAATCGACTTCGGGAACGACCCATCCCTCGCCGGAAATGGCACCGTTACGAAACTGCTGCGACAGCGCGAACTCGCCGCCGCAACCCTTGACGATCCATTTCAGAATACGGTTCAGGTTGGCCGCATTTTCATCGTCCTCGCCCCCGGTCCCGTAGAATTTCATTTCCTGACGGTTAGTGCGCTCCTCACCTTCAACGGCGTTTATCATCGTGAGGATGAGGTTGATTGTCAGGCGCGGACGCTTGGCGTTCGCAGGGCCGCTCGTGTCCGTCTCGCTCCACTGCTTACCCGCGTACATCTCATGGTCGACCTTGCGCTTACGCATGATCGGCTGTTTCTTTTTCGACGCCTCGAGAAACCACTTGCGGACCAGCTCGACGAACTTGCCGTCCTCAAGGTCGAACGCAGCGAGCGGCTTATCAGGATCGGCCTCCACTGGCGCAGCGGATTCGGCGACACCAGTTACAGTCGGCTCGAGCATATTAATTTCCCATCCATGAGCCGCCACCCGCAGACGCGGACTCGCGGTAATCGTCGTAGTTTCCGATCCGGCGCTCAGGCAGCAGATCGAACGGCACAGCGAATGTGAGCGCGAGCGCATCGGCCATGTCTGGCGAGCGCAGGCCCCGACGGCGCATTTCGTCTTTCGTTTCCAGCCGCAGTTTGTTGTTCGATCCCGAAGGCTTGCGTTTCACCGAAACCAGATCATCGGTAAGGTCGGGCAGGTTCGGCAGCTCTACCGCTCCCTCGAGCCATTCCTTCATCAGCGCCCACATCTCGCAACGCAGATTCAAATACAGCTCAGGCTCAGTCGCGCTCGTGCCCGGATTGATGCCCCACACCTGATCGGCAAAGCCCATGTCCTCGAGCGTCTCGACAACGCCGATACCCATGCCGACCTCCTCGATAACTGCCTGTGCATCGAGGCCTTGATCTTCGCGGTAGAACCTGATTTCATCGGCAACGCGGCGCGCGAAATCCGTGGTGCGTTCGCCGCGTAGCACTTGAACGTTGTCCAACACTTTCCGCCCGCGACGCGGCACGATAACGGATCGATCGCTCGAGTGTCCGACGTCGACGCCAAGCACCAGCGGCCAGCGTTTGAACATCTCCACCTGTCGCGCCATCGCCTGGGCAACGTGATCGCGCGGGATGAACTGCTGGGAATCGAAGCGCGGCGGCATGCCAGCGACACGGACGCGATACTCGTCCGATTCCTCGCCGAGCATTTCCTTCATTTCGGAAACCCACGACGGATCGACGAACGGCGAATCCCATGACGGAATTACAAACGAATTCCACATGCCTCGCGCGATATCGCCGGGCTTTCGCGCAGCCAGCTTCCCATGAACGGCGTCGTAGAAATACCCCTCGTTCCGCGTGCTGTTGCCGAGCAACACCCACCGTGCGCCGGGCGTCGTCATCGCCCCCGCGAACACATTGAAAATCACACGCGCGATCGCGGACGCTTCATCGAACACGCCGAGCACATGCTCCTCGTGCGTGCCGGCGAACGCTTCTGGATTATTTTCCGACCATGCCAGTGCTACCGCCTGTTGCGTCGGATCGTTGAACATCGTGAACGTCGACGTCTTCCAGTCGAACCAATCCTTGTTCTTCGCCTGGGCATTCGTCTTCGACAGTTCGCGCCACAGCTTCTTGGTGAGCTGGTCCTCAGTGTTTGCCGTTGCGACAATTGCAGGGTGAGGCCGCGTCGATATGAACCAGTGAATCAGGTCCGCGCCGAATGCGGTCTTCCCTATGCCGTGGCCTGAGCCGACGGCCGTTCGCTTGTTGGTAAGGATCGACTTCTCGACGGGGACCCAGCAATCTGCCTCCCTCCGCCCCAACACGTCACGCCGATATCCGGAAAAATCTGAGCGGTACGTTTTCGCGATGAACTGGATATACTCGGTGGTGCGAGTGGCCGACGGCTGCGCACTCATGCGCGTGCGCCCAGCATCGATTTAGCTGCAGCTTCCTTCGCGACCGCGTCGTTCGTCGAATACGCCCACGCCTCGCAGACTGACCTTCCGTCTTTCGCGAGCATGGTGACAAATTCTGTCACCCCCCGATATGTCCGTGAGGTCTCCGACCGCCACACCAATCGCAGCCCGCGTTTGCGCGCGAGCTCCGTCAGGCGTTCAACCGAAGACCCCCCGTTTTGCATCAGGCAGCAGGTTCCGCCTCGGCGTCCACAACAGCTGCGACATCACCCGGCATCTCGTCGGTATTGATGGCCGTGACTGCCCCGGACGCAGCGTTTGCCAACGTGCCACTTCCACCACTCAGCCCAGTCGCGTCCTTCGGCAGCTCCGAAATGTGCAACGACGTCGTGTCGCTGACGGAAAACTGCTTCGTCGTATTGGCCGGCACGAACTCGGTATTCGAGCTCTGCGAATATCCGTATTTCTGCTCGTCGCCGTACGAGTGATTGCTGTTCGTGTTCACTGACACAGGCCAGTCGTGGGTCGTTACCGTTACTGTCGTCGTCATCAATCGTCTCCGTCTTCAAAAATCGAGTTAGGGTTGGGAAGGTGTTGCGCGGTTCCGGCAGTAGGTATGGATGACGGGAACCGGGGGGACCCTGTGGCTTCATCCCCCCGGGGGGTGGCGACGCGTTGATGTCGATCAGGGTCGCGCTCGCGGTGTCGTCAGTGTCCGACATTCTACCTGATATGTCGGACGGAACGGACCTATCGAGCCTATCCATGCGCTCCTCAATGCGTGAGCGTATGCCTTCTCTCAGCTCAAGCCGCGTCTCTCGGGCCTTCCAGACGTCGGCTATCGCCGCTTGAGCAGACGCGCCGTTGATCTGGACGTTGACCTGAACACCGGGCGCATCGCTTTTCGGGCGCAAACCGGCTCGATCCAATAGGTTAGTGGCCGCCGTGACGCGTGCGCGGGTGTCTGCCTTATCGTCTGTCATGATATCGACGAGCGTTCGGATAGCTCGAGGAAGGTATGCGCTGACGTTGACGACGCTCAGTCGCTTGATCTCAGCCAGTATCGATGGGTGACAGACGTTCTTGGCACCCATTGCACCGGGACTGTCGTATCCTGCGAGGACAGCGGACTTGGTAATCTTGCCACCAGTGAGCACGAAGTGGCGCGCAAAATCACGCTGACGCGCGTTGAGACGATGGCCTCCGTGACCGCCTTTTACCGTTATACAACCATCATCAAAGTCCTCAGCAAGGACCTGAGCAGCCTCTTCATGCACGTCTTGGTCTGGCGCTTCCTCCAACATGGGCGACGAGATAGCACGGTTTGTGCTGTTGTGAAGAGGGCGCATGGGTCAGGCTGTAACCGAGTAAAAACATCGTAACCGTGGTTCTACAGGAGTTTCAATATCACTAAACTCTGATCATGCCTGACCCTATGAGGAGTTTTCCTCATGTGTGCGCGCGCGACTATATGGGTTACACAGTTACAGGTGTATATTTATATAGTTACATCAGTAGTTTATGACCGTAACCGAGTTGTAACCGAGTGCCAAAATCACTCAGTTACAGGGTTACAAAAGAAGGGGTGCTCAGGCGACAGCCAAACGAAGGTGTCGGGCTTGTCTGCGGGGGTCATCTTCTGCCAGCCGAGGAGGACGAGCTGGGCCGCGAACACGACGTCAAAGTTCTGCACCTGATCGCTGAGCTTATTGCCTGTTGCCAAGTAATATGCGTCCTCGAGCGTCACCTCCGTCTGATCGAAAAGCCCTGCTTCTATAGAGGGTATGAGCCATTGAGCGCGCAAGCTCTCGTTCGGTCGAGCGGGCCTGCCGGGAGGGCGAATGAATGCCGGTTTTTCTTTGGCGGGCTTAGCCAGACGCGCGAGCGGTTGATAGGTTCTGCCGTCCAGCCAGCACGACGTTATCGCGATCACAAGATCAGTGAGCGTGCGCCGGTCGATGGCCGCTTGCTCTTGAAGCTTGTTTTTTAGAGCCGTTGGAAAGCGCAAGCTGATGGGCGATGTTTGTGCATCTGACATGTCGAATAAAACCTCATTTGTGTATCTTCATTGTATACTGGCACGGCTTACACGTTGGCAAGAGAGGCGTTGACATTGTCCGGCTACAAGCACAATATGTGCTTATTGCGGTTAAAACGAACCGCCTCTCGCCAGAGGAATATAATATGGCCCACACACCCGGACCTTGGCGCGTTGCTAAATCGGCACCCCGTCGCGTCACTTCTGAGCACGGTATCATGATCTGCAACGCGATCCTGCGAAATCAAGGCGGACCAAAGCAGAGAAAAATATTAAAGGACGAGCATGAGGCCGAGGCGAATGCAGCCCTGATCGCTGCCGCTCCCCAGCTGCTGGAACTGGTGCGCGGCATGATGGAAGTGCTCATCCACGATTGTGACGTGCCACCATGCGCCGGATCGATGGCTCCCGCCGAGGATTTGACCGGTCAGGCTCAAATACTGCTCGCGGAGATCGGAGCATGAGAACCCGCCACGATCCCGCCTACCTCGCCTCTCGTATGGGCAAGCAGGTTGTCGACAAACATCAACTTTGGGCAGCATGGCTGCTCGGTGCGGCCAGCTACCACCATCCCGCCAAGGTACGCGGTCCGGTGCATCCGGATACTCGCCGCGAGTTTGAAGCCGGGCGCACCGCAGCTGCAGGGGGCTTCGTTCAGGTGCCGAACCTCTCTGAGGCGTTCGAAATGGCCCGCCATGTTCAGGCCGGTAATCCGCCCCACACGTTCAAAGGCGAGCAGATCGCGATGCCGCTATGATGCCTGCGCCCGGCCAGAAGAACGATTGCGGTGTCTATACGCCCCATGAAACCTTGGAGCTACCCATGCCACGCAAAGGCTGGCGCGGTATGCCGCTGGCCGACATCGATCTGGTGCAAACGCCGGAAGGTTGGCGCTCGTGCTTCGGCTATCAGTTCATGACGGGGGATTGTTGCGGACGAGGTTCGCCGCTTACGGATCACGATCGAGCATTCCCGACACGTGAACTCGCAGTTTCTCACTCAGCTACTGCGCTTCGTAAGATAGCAGCGCGGCGCGCCGATCGAGAGGCCAAGCTTGTGCTGGAATGGCTCGACAATCTCGAGCCTGTTCAGGCTGATCTGTTTGCGCTGCTATAACCCCGTCGAATCGGGGGCGCATGTACAGACTATCGAACTGGGGTCACCGCTTCACGCGCTGGCAACCAACCAAAGACGAAGCGATTGCCGACGGCCTGTTACGCGGCTGGCTTTCTCGAGCGGATTACCCTCGAGCGCCCGTTTACTGGAATATCGGCGTGGAGCTGCAGACTAAATAATCAGTCGTCGCCATGCGCCAACTGCTCGAATGTGCGCGTGTCCGGTTCCACAGCTACGATTGGCCGGAATACCTTGACGGGCTCAGCACCACGCCCCAGCCGCTCCGCTTTTCCCGCGCTCCACTTGATGGCGCGCAGTGCTGCACCAGCTCGTCGACGGGCACGAGGGTCTTGTCGATCGACGGGCAGCTTCAACGCTTCGGTCAGCATCACGTCGATGGTCGTATAGCTCAGGCAATATTGGGAAACGTGGGCCTGAATGACGCTTTCCCACGGATCAACTTCACGACGCGCTTCCTGCTCGACCTTGGCTTCCGCGATGATGTCCGGATCTGTGAGATACCATTCCTCGCCTTCACCCCATGCGTGGACTGCCTCGGCCCATAGCTGATCGCGGTCGCGCAGGATGCTTTCAAGCCTGATATTGCCTGTGGCTACCGGCCAGAAGCGACGCGCGCCGGTCGGATCACGGAGGTATCCGCCACCCTCCTCAGGATTCACAGACCCGACAAATGCGGTGCGACGCGGCACTGATACCGTGAGCTTGCCGAACGGCGGTCGGAATTTGTCGACAAGACGAGAGAGGAACAGCTTTACATCGTTCACATCGGCCTTGGACATTGCCGCCAACTCGCCGACCTCAACAGCCCACGCGCCCTGCAACTGCATGAAACTGTCCTTCGAATGGAAATCGGGCAGATGGTCGATGAAGAACCTATCGCCGAACAGATATCGAATCGCCGTAGATTTGCCCGTTCCCTGATCGCCCTCGAGGACCATCATTGTATCCATCTTGCAGCCCGGTTTCAGAGCACGGGCCACTGCGCCTATCAGAAATTTCCGCCCGACCTCTCGCGTGTAAGAAGATGGTGGCGAACCAAGGTAATCCACGAGCCATGTGTTCAACCGCGGCTTGGCGTCCCACACGACACCGTGCAGATATTCAGACAGCGGATCGCGACTGTTGCGCCGTGCTTCGGCCAGCATCTCGTCGGCAACGTCGCCTTTCTTCGCCTTGAATCGGTCGAAGTGCATGATGCGCCGAAACTCTGCGACGTGATGGTCCGCCATCTCATTGCCATCCAGTTCGACAGCCTGAGTGAACGCGTTGAAGCCCAGCCGACCGCGCAACAGCTTATGGTTCGAGATGTAGTTCGCCACGCCTTCGACGTTGTTTCCGTCGGGGTGACCGGCTGGCGTGGTAGGGATGTGACCGCGCCAGCTCTCGTCCTGCAGGAAATCCACTTCGACGAGTGTTGCACCTGGCTGTGTGTCTTCGGCTTCAACCGAGCGCATCGCGCCCATAATCTGTCCGCCGACGGCCTGCTCGCCCTGCAACTCGTGAAGATCGTTGAAATCCGTGCGTCCGCGAGCTGCACCGTCTTTGAAATATGGCAGCACCCAACGACAGCCGATCGTCTTGGCAGCAGCTTCCGCTTTTATCCGCCCAGTATTGACCCACGGCCTGCCATTTCCACGCTCTGCCCAGTCGTGTGGCGCTATTTCGTCGTTGTCACCCGCGATCAGCAGCGTGGCCAACGGGCGATGGCGCGCCATTTCCTTGGCGACTTCGATGAGATTGCCGGAATTGAAAGCGCAGACGACGCCGGCACCGGTGGCTTTCCAGATCGAGAAGCCGGTCGCGACACCTTCGCAGATAACGATGAGGCTGGAATCGCCCTTGAGCGAGAAGAACGTGCCAGCGACCCGGCCCGACTTCATGAACCGCTTTTCGCCGTTCGGGGAGATCGTCTGCAGATTGGTCAAGGCAGGGTTGCCCGCCATATCGAAACTGTACATCGGAACGCAGAGTAGAGCCGTCCCGTCCTTGGCAGTGCGCTGACGTAAACCGCGCGGGATGGTGATGAGCTTGCGCTCTAGATACGGGTGGCTCTCAACGTCGGGCTTCGCTTCGCCCCACATGCGGCTGGCATCTTCGGCCACCTCCGCTTGACGCGTTTCACGCGCGACCTCGGCCTCCGCTTTCATGCGCCGCTGTTCGGCTTTGATCTGACCGCGCTCTTTAGTCGTCAGCTCCCGACCGAAATCATAGTGCCACTGGTTGCTCTCGCCGGTCTTCCACTCGCCGAACCAGCCGACGGGGTACTTGCCCAGCTTGAGCTTATAGAAACCATTGCGCCGCCCAGCCTTGTCGCCGGGCGCATCGAATCGCACGAAGTCGGCTGTATCCGGCTCGATCGGGCCGGGCAGATATCCAGCCGCAGCCATCGCATCGGAGAAAGCGCGCTCGACTTCGGATTGTGACGGCTCGAGTAACGCACTCATCAGTCGCGACCCTCGAGCCAGCCGATAGACGGCTCACCCTCATAGCCATGCTCCCAAATGAACCACGCGAAAGCCAGAACGCCGGTGCCATCTTCGCCGACTGCCAAGCGTCCGCGCTGCATCGGCACCCGGTTGGACATCACCCAAACCTTTTTTAGTGGTGTTCGTTTGAACCAAGCACCGCGACGCTGTCCTTCGAGAAACGCCAACCGCAGGAACATCGCCACCTTGCCGGTCGACATCTGCAGCGCGCAGTTAATGAAAGGCATCGCGATTCCAAAGGGCGGATTCGTGGCGACGTTCGGGGCGCGCGACTTCCACTCACGCAGAAAATCGACACCGTGCTCACCATAGCCACGGTCGATCAGATCTGTGCTGATGACATCGTAACCAGCGGCCTCGAGCACGCGGGACATATCGCCTTCACCGCAGGCCGGTTCCCATATCGGTCCGTCGAACTTCTCAACGGATAATAAGGCACGCGTCGCACTGGGATGCGTCGGAT